>NZ_DDGH01000091.1:0-2280 GCF_002337565.1 Rhodopirellula sp. UBA1907
CAGTTATTCACCGTGCGTTGCTTGGTTGGTGCAAACTGAACTTCCTGGCGACGGTCGATGATTCGCCAGTCCGTGTGACTTACGTTCTTCGCGACGGACACGTCGACGTCACCCGGTACACCGGCGAAGACGGCTATTCGCCGCGTCAATTCTTTGTGCGACTGCACACTTCGCACGGCCAGCCACCGCACTGGAATGGACGGCGGCTCTGGTCCTTTTTCATCGACGCCATGGCGATCGCGATGGTCACCTGGGGCGCGACCGGCCTGTTGATGTGGTGGCAGATCAAACGAACGCGGTTGATTGGCAGCGGTGTCATTGCGATCAGCGTTCTGACAGCAGCCTTCATGTACTACAGCATGATGGATTTCTATGCCGCCACGAAGCTTTGATTTCGCGGGCGGAAACGAATCCATCTATCACACCGCACCATCGCGGGGTGCATTTCGCTACACGCCAGCTTACTTTTGCAACTAATTCTCAGTTGCAATAACCAAGCCAGCCCGGAACCGTCGGCATCGCCGGCTCTTCCTCCGCCAGCCAGGAACGTGACAACAAATTGTTGACATCTTTCTTTCGCGGAGGTGCCCCTTGGGGTATGCCAAACAAAACCGGTCCAGCCGTTCAGCATTCACTTTGGTCGAATTGCTGGTTGTAATCGCCATCATTGGAGTCTTGGTCGGGTTGTTACTGCCGGCGGTTCAGGCTGCACGCGAAGCCGCACGGCGATTGCAATGCAGCAACAACATGCGGCAAATCGGACTTGCCTGCCACAACTACCACAGTGCTCTGAGAACACTTCCACCGGGCCGGCTGGTCTACGACGGAACTGGATCCACTGGAGATCCAACCAAGGTGGTGACCGGATTCTTGGCGATGATCCTGCCTTACATCGAAGGCTCGAATCTTCACGACACCTACGACCAGCACTTCGGTTTCGACGACGTCGCCAACCAACCCGCCGTCAACCAAAGGGTCCCTTCATACAGCTGCCCGTCCACGCCTGGTGACCAACCGATGCCAATCTATGCCGGTTGGAACGTCGGTTGGACGACCGACATCAACGGACTCCCGGACATCACCGGGATGGCGACGGACTACCAAGGAGTTCGAGGGTTGCATCATCTGCAAGAAACACCAACGGGTGACACGGTTCACGTGTGGGATTCGGACTGTGGAATCCTGAACGAACGCGGCAGTCGTTTCGCAGACATCCTGGACGGGACGAGCAACACGATTTTGCTGTTCGAAATGTCCGGCAAACCGGGGCAATGGAAGATGGGCCGAGAACAAGGACCGCCCACCAACGCGCAGTTCTACAGCTACGGACCTTGGGCCGGCAACAACGGCGTCGGCGTCTACAACTGGTCACGAGATGGGCTCATGAAAGGTTGCGACACTTGCGACCAATTCATCAACGTCGACAACGAAGCCTCGCCATACAGCTTTCACCCCGGTCTCGTGACCATCGTCTTGGCAGACGGCTCCACCCGAACGCTAACCGATTCGATCTCGTCCGAGATCTACACCAACCTCTGCCGCAAAAACGACCGAAACGTAATCGGAGAATATTGACCCCGATCGGCCCGAAATTGTCTTCGGATGGGAACGTTTTCTAAGTGGGGAACGGGTTGTAAAATTGCACGCACAAACGCAACACTGAATCTCGTTATCATGGTTGTGGCGTTGAAGTTGTGTTGCAATCGCGTCCTCGTTAAACCAACCAGCCCCCCACTTCAACAGCGATCACAATTTGATGGGCGTTCAGCGTGACCGAAAAGCCTACGGTTGCGTACTTCGCAACGACAGAAACCGTCTTCGTCAGCTGCTTGGCAAACACCCCGAACTTTTGACATCCCCCGACGCTTGGATCGTCGCTGCCGCCGTGCTGAACAACCCAGGCATTCTCGGCTGGCTTGTGTCACGAGGCGTGAACCCAGATTCCAGGCTGGGCGCGCGCTCCGATACACCTCTCATGCTTGCGATCTCTTTGCACAAGAACTCGATTGTCGAAACATTGCTGAAGCTTGGTGCGGATCCAGACGCACGAGACGAGCTAGGCGACACCTGCCTTTCGAGAGCAATCGATGAACGGAACGTGCCCGCGATGCGAATGCTGGCGGACTTCGGGGCCGACCTCTCACTGACCGATTCAGCCACTCTGTGGTAAGGAGGCCGTGCAGTTTTTTGATCCCGCTTTTCGGCAGGTTTACACACGGCGTACCTCTCCCGAAACGAAGTTTGGGGAGAGCGATACACTAGGTCGAGCGACGCCGTTCA
>NZ_DDGH01000091.1:2387-5932 GCF_002337565.1 Rhodopirellula sp. UBA1907
TCGAGCGACGCCGTTCAGGCGTACGCGAGGGTGAGGGCCGAGCATGGGAAACAGCACGCACTGTCCCCCCTGGAGCCCTCGCTGAACTCTCGTTTCCCGACCCTTCCCGCTGCGGCTTGTCGATTGAGTCGTCAACGAGGTATTAGCGTATGTAGGATTTGCACTCTTGCCTTTTTATACCCCACATCTCGAAACACCAAAGATTAGTGTCCAATCAGAGTGGATTAGTGTTCCGCCAGCGCGGTCAAGGGAACACTAATCTCCGCTGATCGAACACTAATGGTTCTTGGGCAAGGGATGTTTGGCTTCGAACCGCTTGTATTCCCAACGCAAGCGGCTCCCAAAAGATGTGGGGTACAAAAAGGCACTCTTGCCCGTCCAAGTTGCGGATGTCGGCCAACATTGGCCAACCTACAGCAAAAATAACTAGCCCGTTGCCAACGGGCGAGGTTCCAACTGCACGACCTCCTGCGTTCAGGAGTGTGATTGCAACCTTGCGAGCACTGCACTTGTAAACTGCACGACCTCTACGCGGTAAAGGCGAAGCAAACGGACGTGATCGATGGCCTCTTGGACATCGGCGCACCGAACATATTGAGTTGGATTGAATCGATTGATTGATCGATCCTTTCACGAACATCCCAACGAAGCTGCTATCATTAAACGCAGCGTCCAATTGATTCAGCAGTGCCGCAGCGAAATGTGCCGCGGCACCGCCGACCAACGCCACAACCAATCCCCAGGTTTGACGAAATGAAGTTGATTGCCATAGCTTCGGTTTTCCTGTTCGCCGGTGTCGCCGTGTGCGAGGAACCTACCGTCCAATTGAACGACTTCCAGTCGAAGGCGGCCAAGCTTGCTGTCAAAACGTTCAACGAACGACTGTCATTTCTGGAACAAAGCATGCAGCAGCATGTCGACACCGCAAACGCGAAATTGCGGGAGGAGCTCAAGGCCGCACTCGAACAGGCGGCAAAACAGGAAGACCTCAAAGAGACCGAGAGAATTTCGCGGTTCCTGCAGGCTGACGCGCCGCCCAAACCCGACCATGAATCCGCTGCCGCCCGGGAGACAATCCAAAAGTTGCGGGCAGAAGTTTCTGAACTGAAAAAGCGTCTCGATCAGATGACGCAACCTGACCCTTTGGTGGGAACATGGAAATACCAATCAGGAAACGTCTGCCACTTTACCAACGACGGTTGGGTCGTTCTCAAAGGCGAACGGATTGCGGCCTGGAAACGAACCGGAGAGAACAGCTACGTGACCGCCTTCCTAAAGAACTTTGGTGATGGCAGTTCAGATGAGATGACCCTGGGCCCTGATGGCAAAACGATCATGGCAAAGAGCAAAAGCGGAAAGGGTTTCTCCATGTATCGGATTCCTTCGAAGTAGCAAAATCCCGATACCTTTGGCGCAGCACGCTGCACGAGTTCGCTGCCGAAACCGTTCTAGCTCGACCAAACAGGTTGGCCAGCAAGATGCGAAACCAACCGAATTCGCGAGTGGCATCCAACGTGCCAATCATCTCTTGGTGACTGGCGTCTGTTGCTGAAGCCGAGCCTGCGGCCAGCTTCCACCGCCCAAATTCTTTCGCGACGACTTAAGCAAATCAACTGCTCCCCAACCAATAGAGAGTTCGCATGACGCGTGAAGGTAGTATCCAATGTCCGAATTGTGGGCAAGTCTGTATCGATGAGGGGCACGATACGATCGGATGTCCAAACTGCCAAGCGACCTTTCATCGTGCAGAAGAACCATCGGCCGCGATCCGATTGAAGAAACCAGGGATGACACTCATCCTGACGGCCTGTCTCGGCATCTTTGGAAACTGCGTGCTTGGATTTGCTTCCATGGCAATTCCCAAGGCCCCGATTCCTGACCAGGCTCCCGAAGGAGTCGATGAGGCGACTTGGCAATCCTATCGGAATGGTAAAGAGATGGCGCCGCTGATCGACTTCTGCATGGCAACATTCCCCGTCCTGTTCGTGTATCCCATCGTACTGATCGCTGGAATGCAAATGCGTGCCAGACGGGCCTACTACCTCTGCCTCATCGGAGCCGTTTTCGCCATGATGCCTTGCAGCCCGGCCTTCTTGATGGGTCTGCCCTGCGGTATCTGGGCGCTGGTCACGCTGCTGAACCGAAACGTGCGAGATACGTTTCGTACGCCACCGAACCAAGCACCACTTCCATCGCCATGAACGGGTGCATGCAACACGCTCAATGCGAAATACAAGGCGGTAGAAAATCTCTCACGCAGTGTCATCTCCCAAACGCCCGGCACCGCAATTCGCATTACGCCAGAACAGGTAACCTGGATGAAGCTCGTCAGGCAGAGCCAGATCGATTTCTTCCATTGTCACATCACCAACGGCTGCCGTTTGTTGTGGCTAACGGGGACCTGCTTCGACAACGCCTTCTGCTTTTGACACCTGTTCACGAAGTTCGCGAGCGACGGTGAGGTAGTAGTTGCGAGCGGTCGCGTTAACCATGTTGCCGGCAAGCTTGGTCAGCGCATCCGCCTTGATCTGTTTCGCATCGTTGTCATCCGCGTTGATGGCGAGAAGATAATCGGCGAGCTGCGCGGCCCATTGGTTGTCGTCCTCGGCCAGTGCATCCCTGGCTGATTGCAGGAGCTTCTCTGTTCCTCCTGCCAATTTAGCAACACGCTCAGCCTCTTCCTTGGGCGGCAATGGGAACAGATTCGATGCGTTGCCGTCGAACCAGCCGAGGTAGTTGCTGAAGGTCTGGCGGACGCCCCAGTCGGGATGTCCGTAGAACGGCTGCAAGTATTCACTATTTGCCAATCGCTCAGGCAACTGCACGTACTCGACCAATTCGTCGGGTGTCAGCCCTTTGTTGATGCCC
Organism: Rhodopirellula sp. UBA1907; assembly: GCF_002337565.1. Classification (NCBI taxonomy): domain Bacteria; kingdom Pseudomonadati; phylum Planctomycetota; class Planctomycetia; order Pirellulales; family Pirellulaceae; genus Rhodopirellula; species Rhodopirellula sp. UBA1907. The sequence goes on from NZ_DDGH01000091.1 coordinate 5,256, forward strand.
TCGACAGTCTTGTCGTGAATGAGCTGCACGGCATCGCGGTAGTCGGTCAGAACCTGCTTGACATCGCCCGCTCCGAGAATCGGATTCGTGTGACCGCCGACCAAGGCAACCGCGTCGTTGCCGGCCATTCTGCCAAGACTTTCCGACCACAGCCGGACGCTGCGTTGAGGAGTGCCGCGAATGGCATACAGGTTTGGAAACGATCGATAGAAATCGTCGCCGGCAAACAGCACCTTGCTAGCGGGATACCAGACGTACAATCCATCGTTCGTTTCACCGGGCGACATAACAAGTTCGAGTTCCAACCCGGCGATGTTGATTGTCTGTCGTTCGTTCTTAAGAAAATGAGTTGGACTTGTCCCCTCGCGAGACGAGAAAACTTCACCAGCACGCTTCGGATAACGAACCGGTGCGACGCCGTTGTTGATCCTCTGATCAGGCGGCAACTTGAATCCGGCTTGCCTTGCACCTCGCACGTTCTGGTACGTCAATCCACCGGCCTTCCAAGGTCGAGCTTCACTGCCAAAGTTAACGTGAGCCCAAATTTGCGGCCGTTCGTCGCCGAGAAACGCCGGTGCTCCGCCAGTGTGGTCTCCGTGCGAATGCGTGTAGATGATCGCCTTGACCGGCTTGTCGGTGATCTTGCGAAATTCTTTTTCGACGGATGCCCCATCCAT
>NZ_DDGH01000091.1:6057-9912 GCF_002337565.1 Rhodopirellula sp. UBA1907
TCGGTGATCTTGCGAAATTCTTTGACAATTCGATTGGCGGCCTCACCCATCATTCCAGTGTCGACAATGACAACGCCATCATCGCCGATGATCATCGAGACGTTCGATACGCTGTATCCAACCGCAACATGAACATTGTCGGCCACCTCGATGACCTGCTCCTCAAACTGTTCATTCTGCTTAATCAGTTTTCTGGTCGCTTCGTTCACTTCCTGGGCTCGGATTGAATTGCCCGCAAACATCAGGAGGCACAGAGCAACGATGATCTTTTTCATAAGACGATTCCTTCAAGAAATTTGGGTAGTGGACGAGGCAACGGGTTCGTCCGATTGAAAACCTATGCAACAGGACTCCTTGCTTCGTCCGCCACGGAAAGAACACATACGTTCGCATGCCCCACCGTTCCGACGAACGCACGTAGCAGCATGTAGTTTTCATAGGACAATCCGTCGCGCATCCTCGTAGTGGACGAGCCCCTCAATCAACAGGCTGTTTTGCCAATAGGTTCTTTTGCATCTTTCGCAGCACGTTTTGGGTCGTTTCCAACTCCGACTTTGAAAGGCCTTTGATTGCTGCTTTTCGCAAGTCATCTAAAACCGGCAGCACGGTTTGAAGTTTCTGTTCGCCGCGGCGAGTCAAAGCGATCATCACGATGCGAGCGTCCTCGCTCGATCGGGTTCGCTCAACGAACTTCTTATCAACAAGTCGATCCAGCTGTCGTTTCACGGTCGTTGGGTCGCGAATCATCCTTGATGCCAACTCGTTCATGCTCACCGCTTCCCCCGCATCCGACAACGTGATCAGGGTCTGCGTCTCTTCGGGGGAGAACGGCCAACCGGCGTCCTTCAGCACAGCAGCCATTCCAGATCGAATCAAGTAAGCAACACGACCGATCGCGAAACCGGGCGATGATTCGGAATCAAAGTGCATAGTCAACTCCCAGCGTATCCTGAGTCGAGGCGGGCCCAAAAGGTAGTGGAAGAGGCAACAAGTCCCGACGCTTGGCTGCCCGCAACAGAGGACTCATTGTCTCGTCCACCACAACAGCCCAAACCTTTCCCTGCATTCTACAGCTAACAACCCGAGTGTCAATCCTCACGGCGAAAGAACGCTGGAACGCCGCAGAAGCGATCATCGAAAGACAGCGGCAACGGCCTGTCACCCCAAAGTTTGAACTCGGGAATCACTCGTCGCCAAAGGCATCAGAGCAATCGCTCGTTCCGTTTTACTCGAATGGGTGGCGGAACAGGGCGTTTAACCGCGGGTTTTCGCTCTGGTCGCAACAGGAGTTGCTCAACCTTTTGCCGCAGTTCGTATTCAAACCCCGGCAAGAGAGAGCTCTTTTTTGGATCTTTGCCTTGTTTCGGCCTTGGATACACGAAAACCAATTCACGCAGAGCGTGCGGGTTCAGATCCGCCGGTTGTTCGCTGACATAGTCTTTGCTCTGGATCGGTGAATCCAGGTCCAGATCCAACAACCAGTCCGACTCCGCGTGACACGGAAGGCTCATCAAACCAAAAAGAATCGCTGCTTTGAAGAATCTCATGGCATTCGTCTCCCACCAAGTTTACGAACTGATAACGCCACCCTAGCGATTCACAACCATCCGTGTCCAGCGAACAACACAAACGGCCAACGGCTTCCTACCTTCGCTTCTGCTTTGGCAGCGACTAAATTACGACTCCACGCTGGTCCGACTGCCGAGACAACACTGCATTGACGTCCCAACCGACTGCCCGACCAGACCAGCAGTCAGCTATACCGCCAAATGCATGTAGCGAATGCCGTTCACAGACGCATGACCTCCCAAGTGTCCCAAGCCACCTTTATTTGGCCATCGACTGATTGTCTGACCGTATTCTATTTTGCTGGAGTCAATGAGTGATCCATCGCGTCGCTATCAAAGTCCGATCGTTATCGCGTTCCTACTTGGAGTCGTTTTCGTTCACCGGTTTGGTGTTTGCAACCTTGTTCTTCTGCGGATCGATCACGCCGTCCCTGCTGCCTCGCCCTTACATCGTGCAAGGAATCCTGTCAGGGTTTTCGCTTGCCATCGGTTATGTGGTGGGCGTGCTCGCGACTTGGGGCTGGTCGTTCCTGGAATTGCCGCAGCCCGGACATGCGTTGGCCCGACGTTCGAAACAAGTCTGCATGGCAGTGGTGGCGATCGTCTTCGCCATTTCGATTTGGTACGCCACCGAATGGCAGAACTCCGTTCGCATGTTGATGGAGATGCCGCCGCTCGAAACAACGGCACCTTTTCGTTTCTTTGCCATCGCCCTGTTTGTCGCGTTCATCCTGGTGTCGATTGCTCGTTGGATGATTCGATTTGGTGCCTACCTTTCCAATCTGCTGCAACGCTATCTGCCGCGTCGCATCGCCATTTCAATCAGCACTCTCAGTGTGTTGGTGCTGGGATTGATGATTGGCAATGGGGTGATTGCACGCGGGTTGCTTCAAGCCGCCGATCGGTTCTTTTTGCAAGCCGACTTGTTGATCGATGACGGCATTGAACAACCGACCTTGGAGCTTGCCTGCGGTAGCGAACAGTCTCTGGTCGACTGGGAAGCGATTGGCCGTCAGGGCAAAGACTTCATCGGTGACGGTCCCAAGGCAGGAGAAATCGAACGGCTAACAGGGCAACCTGCAAAGCGTCCGATCCGGGTTTATGTCGGGATGCGAACGGACGGAGACGATCAAGCCAGAGCCACGCTTGCCTTGGAAGAGCTGAAACGCGAGGGAGCCTTTGATCGCAAAATCCTGATTGTTGCAACACCCACCGGCACCGGTTGGCTCGATGAAAGTGCGGTCGACACGGTCGAGTATTTGCATCACGGCGACACCGCCATTGTCAGCATGCAGTATTCGTACCTGCCCAGCTGGATCACGATTTTGGTCGACCCATCTCGGTCCAAACGATCCGCCTCGGCTTTGTTCGATCAAGTCTACGCGTATTGGACCACGCTGCCCAAACAAGAGCGTCCACGGTTGTACTTGTTCGGACTGAGTCTGGGTTCCTATGGTTGCGAGGATGCCGCGGACTTGATGGAAACCTTTCAAGATCCCATCCAAGGTGCCGTCTGGAGTGGGCCGCCGTTTCCTAGCCGGCAATGGGCGTCCATTGTCAGCTCTCGCAACGCCGGAACGCCCGTATGGATGCCAACCTTTCGAGACCAATCGATGGTCCGGTTCACGGCGCAACAAAACAGGTTGGACACTGGCAAAGCTTGGGGGCCGATTCGAAACGTGTACATCCAGCACGCAAACGACCCAATGGTTTGGTTTTCACCCTCGGCGGCCTGGCACCAACCGGAGTGGCTTTCCGAGCCACGCGGACCGGATGTCTCGCCTGGTTTGCGTTGGTACCCCATCGTGACGTTCCTGCAAATCGCTTTCGATTTGCCGATGGCAACCAGCGTTCCACTTGGATACGGGCACAACTATTCGCCGTCGAGCTACATCGACGCTTGGGTTGCCGTGACTCAACCGGAGGATTGGTCGCAGACCGATTTGGACAGACTCCGCGAACATTTCGCCACACCTGCTGAAGATGTCCGGCTTCCGCTCCCAGGCATCGACCCAACTCTGAAACCTTCGGAGCTTGATTCAAAGCCGACCGAAGCGATGTAGCGACTTGGCCGCGCCGGCGAAGGGGAGACGCAGAGGGACAGGACCAAGAATTCGATGTCTGCGCTCTCCTCTGCGCCCCTGCGTCTCACCGACTCTGCGTCAACCTCCTACAAACAGTTCACAATACGACGGAATCGGTTTTCTTACTTTGCATTCCCAAGAATGGACACCTCGGCCTGATCCATGCCTGATGGATTCGACGCTGAGGCACAAGAGACGGGGAG
>NZ_DDGH01000091.1:10098-12923 GCF_002337565.1 Rhodopirellula sp. UBA1907
CCCGCCTCGCCTTCGCATCGACCTGGGGCGGGCCAGTGTCAGGCCGATGCGAAGGCGAGGCGGAAGGGGCTCCAACAATCACGTCACAAAAAAGATGCATCTTGCCGGACACTGAGCTATTGATGTTGTTGCGACACTTCAGCAACAACCCAGGACCGACAAGATGCAGCTCAAAACTATCCTCAACCGAGTCGAAAGGCAAAAGGGGTTTGTTTACACTCGTATCCGATGGAGTGACGACAACCAAGCGATCTCGATCAGCATCAAGCCACACGCGCGAAGTCGCCCCATTTGCAGTGGCTGCGGAACGAAACGCCCCGGATACGACACGCGAGGAGAAAGGCGGTTCGAGTTTGTACCGCTGTGGGGTTTCCCGGTGTTTTTTCTTTACGCGATGAGGCGAGTTGCTTGCCCCGCCTGTGGCGTGGTGATCGAGAAAGTTCCTTGGGCAGATGGAAAGCATCACAGCACCTACAGCTATCGGATTTTTCTCGCCGCATGGGCAAAGCGGCTGAGCTGGAAAGAAACAGCGTTAGTCTTCGGTACCAGCTGGGACACGGTCTACCGGGCAATTGACTGGGTGGTTCGTTGGGGACTGATCCACCGGGAAATCGGCTCCATTGAAGCGATCGGCGTAGATGAGATTGCCTACCGTCGAGGATACAAGTACCTGACGCTGGTCTACCAGATTGATGCCGACTGCCGACGGTTGCTTTACGTCGCTCGAGATCGAACCGAGGAAAGTCTGCGCGGTTTTTTCAACGCCGTTCCAGAGACATCGATCCAGAGTTTGAAGTTCATTTGCACCGACATGTGGCGTCAGTACATGAACGTGATCGCCGAGAAGGCCGCCGACGTGGTACACATCTTGGACCGATACCACGTGATGAAGAAGTTCGGCGATGCGCTCAACAAGGTCCGGGTTGAGGAGGCCCGGCAGTTGAAAGCCGATGGCTATGAAGAGGTGCTAAAAGGGTCTCGATGGTGCCTTCTAAAACGCCCTGAGAATCTGACGGACAAGCAAACGGTCAAGCTTGATGATCTCCTGCAATATAACCTGAAGAGCATCAAAGCTTATCTGATGCGAGAAGACTTCCAACGGTTCTGGAGCTACCAAAGTCCGGCCTGGGCAGGCAGATTTCTCGATCAATGGTGTACTCGAGCGATGCGCTCGAAAATCGAACCGATGAAGGACATGGCACGCACACTACGCAGACACCGAACCCTACTGTTGAACTGGTTTCTCGCTCGTGGCGAGATCTCCAACGGCAGCGTGGAAGGCATGAACACCAAAGCCAAACTGGCGTTGAGAAAGGCATACGGTTTCAAGTCGTATAAAACGATCGAAATCGCCCTGTATCACCAGTTAGGAAAGCTACCCGAGCCAAATCAAACCCACCGATTCTGCTGACGAGGCAATCTTTTAAGTCCGGGCTCAACTCTGTTTCCATCCGCCTCCCAGACTCTGCGTCAACTTCCTATAAACCGTTTACAACGCGATGGAATCCATCCTTCACTTTGCGTTCTCCGAAATTGACAACAATCCCGAGCTTCAGGTTCATCAGCCTTAGATACGTGAGACACTGAACCGCGAAAATGTCGTTGTACTTCGAGGTGGCTTTGCACTCGACGATGACCAAGTCATTCACAACGAGGTCCAGTCGAAGAGGAGTCGACAACACGTTGCCTTTGTACTCGATCGGAACTGCCTGTTGTCGCCTGACCGACAACCCTGCTTGGTCGAGTTCCCACGCCAACGCTTCCTCATACACGCTTTCCAACAAACCAGGTCCGCCGAGCGTGCGATGCACTTCGATCGAAGCATTCAAGATAGCCTTGCTGATGTCATTTTCCTTCATGATTCACCACGCCGGTTGAACGTAAAACAGGGAGTAAGAAACAAAACACTACCCCGCCCGCTCACCTCTGCGCCTCCCCGTCTCCCGCGTCTCTGCGTCAATTGCCTACAAACAACTCACAATACGGTGGAAGCCATCCTTGTACTTTGCGTTCACCGAAATGGACTGCTCCGCATGATCCATGCCTGATGGATTCGACGCTGAGGCACAAGAGACGGGGAGGCGCTGAGGGATAGGACTGGGCTGCGAAAAGTGAATTCAACAAGGCAGTTTGGGCGGGTTTCCGACGAATGGGATTGATACAGCGGTTGGCGTGATTGAAGAAATCAAAGTGTAAATTGACAATTGCTAAATGCCAAAAGTGCGTGGATGAGATCGCATCACTTTGCATTTTTCAATTGTCAATTTGACTTTTTCAATGAGCTGCATTCGGTTCGCACACTTACCGCTCCCTGCGTCTCCAGCGCCTCTGCGTCAATTTTCTTCTTCCTGAACCATACCTGCATCTCTCCGTTTCAACTCGGCCTCCAAGTCCGCTCGCAACCGTTCCAATCCCTGCAGCGGCAGCCTTGCTTTCAAGATCCGACGGACTTCCCAACTGGGTGGATCATTTTCGAATTGGCGAACGAATTTCAGCTCTTCCAGTTTGCGAAGCTGCCCACCCAGAAGTCGATTGACTCGCACTTCGTCTGTCTCCGTTGGGACGAGCGATTGCCAAACCTCGAGTAGCGCCGCCTGTGTCACCACGCACCGACCGTCGCGATGTATCTCTTCCTCGAATTGACGCAACTCTTCGCGCAGCAAGACGCATTACAACGACGTCTCAAAGGTCAATCGCACGCTGCGAAACACTTCGGAATCGACGGGTACTCAGGCGACAGCAACTCAGGATCGATCTGAGGCAGGTAGCAGCCTGTTGATTTAGTCGTATACCGAGTGACAACAATTAGCCGATGGGCGTTAGCC
>NZ_DDGH01000091.1:13119-25023 GCF_002337565.1 Rhodopirellula sp. UBA1907
CGGCTCATTAAATCAACAGCCCGGTAGGCCATCCCGTCTTCTTCGTTGACAATCAATTGCAACCCGATCCGAGCGAAGTAGTCCGTCAGCGGCGTGACGCCTGACAGAATCCGTTCCCACCTGTCACCAGCGTCGTCATGGTAGACAATGCCTTGCAACAACCGAACTGCCGCAGGCGCCCAGGGAACCGGAGGCGGCATGGTGTCGGAAAACGTGTCGTCGGGCGTCGGATCCGTTTCCGAAGAGGATTCTGTCATCGTGGCTTTCCCTTCCGGACGGTTTCATTTTCGGATTGATGGGTCTTTGAGAAAGTGACCAGCGGAACACGAACATGCACCGTGCTTGATTCGCCGGTCAAGGGATCTTCCGTCGTCACCGTCACCTGTTCCGTCCCTTCCGTATCGATTTCATGACCGTCCTCACGAGCAATCTGCATCCATCCGACCAACTCAATCACGCCGACATTGGGTGGACGATGTTCCAGCAACAGTGACAACGTGATGTTGGTTTGCAAATCGGTGACCCGGTGCACCAACTCTCGCATGCGATCCCATTGCAAGCGTTTCAGCCCCGAAAGTTTGCGGGCTTGTTGCTTCGCTGTTTCCCAGTCGATCTCGTTGGCTTCCACGGCAATGTCAAAGACCTGCGGGGGAGTCCAAAACGGTCGGGTCAATGGCGAACTGACGCCCAACGTCGTGTCGACCCGCAAACCGATTTCACTTGGAACGGGTTCTACCGTCTGCATCGTGGATTGTTTCATTTTCGCTGCCAAGGTCCGAACCTCTTGCAAAACTTCGGCAGTGCGTTTGCGATGACTGGTGGATTGACTGTCCAGCAAGCGCCTGAGTGTTTGCGACAAACGTCCTGTTTGACGCAACACATTCTCGGCTTCCGCCAACAACGAAGAAACCATTGCCCGAACATGTTCGATCGCGCCGCGTTGATCGGCGATGGCTTCCAATCGTGTCACTTTAGCGATCGTCTCTCGTAGTTTGGCTTGAGCCTGGGGCGAAAAGAGGAATGCGACAAAGGCATCAAAGCCGACACCTTCGTCTTGTTGTTTGACCAAGTCCTCCGCATCGAGTGCGCCGGCCAAAATGTCACCGCGACCGCGTTCTGTATCGAGAGCACCGCGGGTCACATCACGAGCGATTTCTTCGAAGCGATCTTCGACCGCCCGGAAATCACCTTGCAAGGTCTTCAGCAGGTCGACAGCGGTGTGGAAACGTTCGCGAACCTGCGCGGGATGGTAGGTTTCGATTTCGGCACCGCCGCGAATCGCATCAATCTGACGGTTCAAATCATCGCGTTGTTCGATCAGGGTTTGCAATCGCTGTTCACGATCCGAGGAAGCGCCTTGGACCAAGTCAGTCAGCGTGTCGATGACCAACCGCAATCGAGATTCGGTGCCGACCATTCGAGTTTCGCGAGAGATCGACTGTTCGAGAAACCCGATCGCGTCTTCGGCATAGCGAGTCAATTGATAGTGCGGGCTGGACGATTCAGCCGGTAGGAAGCGTCTCAGCCACCCCGCATCCGACCATTCGCGAAAGTAGCGATCCGCGGAACCGGAGAAGGCATCGTACCCATCGTCTCGCAGTTGTTCTTGAAAGACGGTCAGTCGGTGTTGCAGTTCGTCGTGCGACAACGAGATCGCCGAATCTTGCCCGGTCAACTTCAACGAATGGCGGAGAAAGCAAACCACAAACGCTGCCTGATCGGCGCGCAGCAAACGGACCATTGGCGACGAATCCACAAACGCGACCAGACTCTCAATTTCCATCGCGGCAGTCTAATCTCACAGTCACGAACTTGTTGCGTGCCTCTTCCTCCCCGCCATCGGCATTCGATGTCACCGATTCGGTCCACCACCTGTCGCCGCTCCGCGGTTGTTCGAACGCCGGACATCCACAACCAGTCGCGGAGCGACGACAGTTGTTTGCCGGCATCGCCGAACAATTCCCCGGTTCACGCCCCGTACGATGGGCTTCCGAGCCTTTTTATACCCCACAACTCATTTGCTTGAATGCCGCAAATGCTTCGACGATGGTGGCGAAACGGCTCATCCCTCGCCACAGCGTTTTCGAGCCGGGCGGGCCCTGCGATTTCTTGTTGATGTATCCACCGAGGATAGCAAGCGATGTCCCGAACGCTTCCACAGTTGGCGGAGACTTCGGGTCAACCGGACGCTTGGTTAGAAACATCATGATCGCCATCCACTCGTCGTCGCTAAAGTAATCCGTGCAAGGCGCCTGTCCGTCGTGACGTGTGGCACCTTTGAGATACTCCACTCGCCAAGCGACCACAGCGAGCATCGAAAACGCTCGGATGTAACGCTCCAACGTTTCGTACTTCATGTCCTCGATGTGAAGGCCGCTTTTGAGTGTTTTGAAGTACAGCTCCACCAGCCAACGAAAACAGTAACCTGCCAAAACTTCGTTGATTTCGTCCACCGTGCTAGCTGGTAGCGTGGTCAGAAGCACCCACTTGATCGGGGACTCACCCGATGGTGGATTCACCTCAAGCGACTCCACTACGTTGACCCAAGTGTCGGCCAGCTTGCTAGTTGCCGATCGTCCCGTTCCAGCAACCTGGACGCGCACGCTGCGAAACTGAACCAGTGCTTCGCGTGATACACGAGCCTGTTTCCGAAGTCGTTTCTTATCATCGGGAAGCACTGGAGCGTCTCGACCGCCGATCAATACCGTTTTCTCGCCACGCCAGGCGACTTTCGAAAGCGCCTCTTCAATTGTCGTGACATTCTCGATCGGCAGCCCGGTCATCACATCAACTGCGGCGACGATCTTCTGAGTCCGGCACTGACGGATGATGAATCCATAGTTCTCTGGGAACTCCGCCGCCTCGGCCAGCAGTTCGCCAATATCGGACTCGCTGTCGGAGAGCTGAATGAATTGAGTTTGCGGAATCGAGCGGGCGATCTGCTCGCCGCTTTGCATCATTTCCATCCATCGACTGCTCTCCTTTTCTTCAAAGCAGCGTCGCTGCCGATCGGCCTTTCGTTGTTTCGTGGCGACCTCCAGCGACGCCGCGTCACGAGTCCAAAGAACCTGGTCGACCACGCCCAACGGGATGCCAGAGGCAGCAATGGCGTAGAGTGGATGATAGAAAAAACCAACGCGTTTTCCTCCCGACAGCGGACCAGCTCCACTGACCTGTTGCTTGGGCTTTGTCAGATCGAACTCGGTCGTGTCTTGGGCCAAATAGACCCGTTGGTGCTCGCCGCATCGCTTTCGAGAGCGCTGGTGATGAGCATCGAAGATTTGATCCACAATGACCTTGGAGTTATCAGCGAGACGATAAATTCCCTTCAGATCGGCTTTGGACCGAGTGCGATCCGGAGTCGACTCGCCGATCGAGGAAGCTTGAGAGACAAACTTAACAACGCGATCGACCCGCCGCTTGTGGCCCAGGTCCAACGATTGAAACTCCTGCCGTACCCATTCGACCACCATCCGTGCAACCTCCGTGCGATGAAAATCCAATTCGGAAAATCTTCGCACGGACGCGGCAAAAGGCAAGGAAAAGTTGTGGGGTATAAAAAGGCTTCCGAGCCCGTCGAAGTGGAAACCCGACGCGTCAGCCCAACGGCGGCCCCGTCCGGGGCGAGGATCGTCTCCGAATGCTCCGCCGGTTCATGTCCCGTCATCGCCGCCACCGCCCAGATTCTGAAATTTACAATTTACAATTTCACTTTTTCAATCCGCCCCATTTCATCGCTCGGAACCTGTCGCCGCATCGCGGAGCAAACATGACGCTCGGAACTCGCAGGCCATCTTGACCAAACCGACAATATCTCCTCGGACGGTCAGCAAAACACCGGCGAGTTGCGCTCAAAACTTCGATCGTGTGCCGGCAGACTGGGTCAGTTACAATCAGGTCTGCTTGGCCCTGTCACGCACCTCCGGGTGCGTCCCACCTGCGGGGCCGTTTCATGATGAAAGAATAGGTTTTCAATGACGGTCTCATTGATGTCTTCCCTAAAAGTGCGTTCTGTCTGGATACACCAAAGCGTCCGGTACCTCGCGTGTTTGCTTGCCGTGACGGTGTTTTGCGTTGGTGCGTATGCCGATGGTTTGAACCCGCAGGAGTCGTTCTTTGAAGAAAAGGTTCGACCGCTGCTGATTGAACACTGCTACGAATGTCACGGGGATGCACTGCAGGAATCCGATCTGCGATTGGATTCGCTGGGCACAATCTTGCAGGGCGGCATCAGTGGTCCAGCAGCGGTTGCCAAGAACGTCAACGAGAGCCTGATCATCGATGCGGTGCTTGGTCGACGCGGGATGGAGATGATGCCGCCGGACGGCCCGCTGGACGAAGATCAAATTGTGATTCTGCGGCGTTGGATCAACATGGGTTTGCCGTGGCCCGCAAGTAATCAGGACACGGCAGAGTCCGATGCCACGGAGATGACTCCGGCACTCGGTGACCAAAAGGCGATCGGTCAGGTCGCCGAGTCACACTGGGCATTCCAACCGCTGCAAAAGCCTAAGGTTCCCACCACACCGAATCCGGCTGAGCAGAACGCGGCGAATCAAAAACAATCGGCCCATCCAATCGACTCATTCATTGCCGCCTCGCTTGACCGCATTGGATTAACGCCGGGAAAGCCCGCGTCTCGCGACGTGATCGTCCGCAGGTTGCACTTCGACCTGGTGGGGCTGCCCCCGACGTACTCTCAGGTGCAAGCCTTTGTGAATGACGAACGCGACGCGGAAGTGGTGGTCGCGGAATGGATCGAGACGTTGTTGGCCAACCAGCATCACGGGGAACGATGGGCACGCTACTGGTTGGACCTGGCACGCTACGGTGACACTCGCGATTGGCAGGCCCAAGCAGAACTTCGTTACCCGTACGCCTACACCTATCGCGACTACGTGATCCGGTCGCTGAACAATGACAAACCCTACGATCAATTTGTTCGCGAACAGATCGCAGCGGACTTCTACACCGAAGACGCCGATTCACCATCGCTGGCGGCACTGGGTTTCTTGACCGTTGGCCCACGTTTTCGAAACAACCGCCTGGAACAAATCGCGGACAAAATTGACGTGGTTGGTCGTGGGTTGATGGGAATCACGGTCAGTTGTGCACGCTGCCACGATCATAAATACGATCCGATCCCGACGGAGGACTACTACTCGCTTTATGGCGTGTTCGCGAGTTGTGCTCTTCCGGAGACACTGCCGCGGATCGACACGGACGTTTCATTCTCCGATGAATTGAAAGCGGATTTCCAAGCTCAACTGACCGCCAAGCAGAACGAGCTCGCCGAGTATAAGGAAGACTTGCGAAAACAAGCGATCGCGGATTTGAAAAAGCAGTTGCCGACGTACCTGGACGGCTTCTATCTGCTGTCGATCGCTCGCGGAAAAGAGATCCGTGGTGTGATTGGCCAATTGAAGATCAAAGAGACCGCGATGACGCCGCTGAACGCACGCTTGGCGGCGGACTTGAAGAATCGTTCCGATGTTTCGCATCCTATCCTGGGCCCATGGAACCAAGCATTGGGCGCAAACACGAAACAGTTCAACAAGCAATTGCCTCGATGGATGAAATCCTGGCGGACGAACAAGGACCTGAATCCGCTCATCCGCGATGGCTTGGTGGAATCGAATCCAAAGACGCAGCGTGAATTGATTGCCGTATATGCGAACGTGATGGACGACGTGCTGAAGGCTTGGGATGCGATGTCGAAATCGGCGGACTCCAAGAACGACGATCAAGCGAGCAAGCTGGCTGATGCAAACCAAGAAGCGATCCGACAGATCCTGATGGCTGACGGAGGTTGGTTTGACCTCGACGTCGAAGCTGTCGCGCGAGCATCACGCTTGCTAGGCAAAGGACGCAAGGCTCTCGGTGATCGCGAAAAGGCCATCGCCGCGGTCGAATCCACTCACCCGGCCGCACCACCACGAGCGATGGCATTGGTCGATCTGAAGAGGCCCGTCAATCCGTTCGTGCTGCTGCGTGGCGAAGCGAACCGTCGTGGCGATCGGGTGCCGCGTCAATTTTTGTCGTTGTTGTCCAACGTTAGTGACGGCCCGTTCACCGATGGCAGCGGTCGCCGCGAACTTGCCGAAGCGATCACGTCAGCGGAAAACCCATTGACCGCTCGTGTGCTGGTCAACCGCGTTTGGGCTCGTTACTTCGGCCGTGGCTTGGTCGATTCGTTGGATGACTTCGGATTGCGAAGTTCACCTCCATCGCACCCAGAATTGCTCGACTGGTTGGCCAGCGAATTCATTGAGCAAGGTTGGTCGATGAAATGGTTGCATCGCACGATCACAACCAGTCACACCTACCAGCAATCTTCTGAACTACGAGAGGATGCGTTCGCGGTCGATCCGGAGAACCGTTGGTTGTGGCGACAGAATCGTCGACGACTCGATTTCGAAGCGATGCGGGATTCGATCGTTTCGGTCGCCGGCACCATCGATCTCACCGTCGGTGGACGCTCGGTCAAGTTGAGTGAAACGCCGTACACGACCCGGCGCAGTTTGTACGCTTACGTGGACCGCTTGGAACTCGATCCGATTTTGCGGACGTTCGATTTCGCGTCGCCCACCGCATCCGCAGCCTCGCGGGCGGAAACCACCATCCCGCAGCAGGCTTTGTTCTTCATGAATCACCCGTTTGTAGCCGAGCAAGCACGTGAACTGGCCGATCGTGTTGCCGACGAAGCCGAAGGCAACGACGCCGACGCGGCGACGATCACGGCAGTCTACCGGCGTGTGTTTTCGCGTGACCCGTCAGCGGATGAGATCACGATGGCAAAACGGTTCCTGGTTGCCGCAGCGGACACCGACGGGCAGGCTCTCGGTGGAGTTTGGCAGTATGGTTGGGGAAATATCGCCAGCGCACCCAAGCGTGCCGGCGACGCAGAGGACGACTTTCAGCCACTTCCATATTGGTCCGGCAAAGCCTACCAGGCATCGGAAGCATTCCCTGACCCGAAGCTGAAGTTCCTTCGTTTGTCGGCCACCGCGGCACATTGCGGCGTCAATCCAGCGCACAGCATCATTCGCCGCTGGGTCGCTCCGGCTGATGGTGCGGTTCGAATCGCCAGCAAGGTGACGCATGCTCGTCCCAATGGGGACGGCATCACCGTGTCGATTCGAAGCGGTGAGTTCCGCACGACAGACAAAGTCGCTCGGGGAACGATCAAACCGGCGGTGGCTCGTTTGCCAGTGAAGGCGGGCGACGTGATCGATTTTGTCGCCAGTCCAGGAGCCAATTCCAACTCGGATTCTCACACCTGGACAATCACGATTGCGGGCATTGCCGGTGAACTCAACGGCGATCGCTGGCAGTCCCAAAAAGACTTCGCGCCGCCCGCACCGCAACCGCTTGGTCGTGTCGACCAATTGGCCCAGGCTCTGATGTTGACCAATGAATTCCTTTACCTCGATTGAGTGTCACCCGTGATGTTTGAAAACAATTTCACCGACCGCCGAACGATGCTCCGTCGCAGCGGGATGGGCATGGGAATGCTGGCACTCGCCGGCGTGCTGCGAGATGGCGGTATGCTGGGCGACGGCCTCGGCTCTTCCGGCGGGCTGTTCGCTTCCGAGGCGGCGTCCCCCGAAGGAAACGCCAACAGCTTGGCAGTCCGACCGACGCACATTCCAGGCAAAGCCAAACGAGTGATTCATTTGTTCGCCAATGGTGGCCCCAGCCAGATCGATACGTTCGATCCCAAGCCGATGCTGGCCAAGATGCATGGCAAGACGCTGGACGACAAACTGAAAAACAACCGGCGTTTGGGCGGTGTCGCGCATCAGTCCAAGTTCAAGTTTCAAAAGCACGGCCAATCGGGAATTGAAATCAGCGAACTGTTTCCCGAGCTGTCCCAGCACGCGGACAAGCTGTGTGTGATTCGTTCGATGGTCACCGATGTCCCCAATCACGAGCCCGGTTTGATGATGATGAACTGTGGCGACATCGTCCGGCCGCGGCCCAGCGTCGGCGCGTGGACGTTGTATGGCATGGGCACCGAAAATCAAAGCTTGCCAGGCTACGTCGTCATGTGCCCATCCGGTTTGCCAACCGCTGCGACGGCGAACTGGCGGAACGCGTTTTTGCCGGGCATCTTTCAAGGCACTCACGTTGACACGCAGTACACCAACCCAGAGGAATTGGTCGCCAACATCGACAACGATTACTTGGTGCCGTCCCAGCAGAAACGGCAGATGGATTTGATTCAAAACCTGAATCGAATGCACCTGGCCGATCGCAGTGACGATGCCCAGTTGTCCGGCCGCATCGAGTCACTCGAGCTTGCCTTCCGGATGCAAGGGGAAGCACGCGATGCGTTTGACATCTCCACCGAGACCAAAGAGACGCAGGAGATGTACGGCGACTCGCTGCAAGGCCGTCAGATGCTGATCGCACGGCGGTTGAGCGAACGCGGTGTGCGCTATGTCCAGGTCTATCATGGTGCTGGCCAGCCCTGGGATTCACACGCATCGATCGAACGCAATCACCCTCGGCTGGCACGTGAATGCGATGGTCCCATCGCAGCACTCCTGCAAGACCTGGAGCAGCGAGGTTTGTTGGACGAAACGCTGGTGATTTGGGGTGGCGAGATGGGCCGCACACCCACGGTTCAATTGCCAGTCTCAGCGAACCCGGGACGCGACCACCATGACAACGGGTTCACCGTCTGGATGGCTGGTGGCGGTGTGAAGGCGGGCACAACGTACGGAACCACCGACGAAGTCGGACTGAGCGTTGCCGAAAACCCCATGCACGTCCATGACTTGCATGCCACGATCTTGCACTTGCTAGGCTTTGACCACACACGGCTCACGTATCGATACGCAGGCCGCGACTTCCGTCTGACCGACGTCCACGGTCACGTCATCCACGACATCATCAGCTAGCAGGCGTTTACCATCGGCGGATCGCGAAGTCCGCCAAACGCATTCATTTAAAAGTCCCGTTAGCAGGCTCTTACTCCAAAGACCGTAGCGAAAGTCGTCAAGACTTTCGGTTCTCGCGCCACCAACGAAACTCTTGACGAGTGCCGCTACTCGCAAGCAAACAGGCCACAAGCGAGGCATCCCCATCCCCCAACGCCCGGGCAGGGGCCGTCGTCCATCGCTCGGTGCGGAAGCCCCGAGACCAAAGCCCACACAAAGAACGTCGCCCCGGACGGGGCCGTCGTGGGAACGGGCGTCCAACTCGACAACGCCTCGTCTCCTTGATTTGGCCGGCATTTGGTTGGCGTGTATAAATTGGGCTTACCCGTGATTTCGCCATATTTTGTACCAATTAAGTAGCCGGGATAGACATTCTTTTCTCGACGCTTGATGCGTCTCGATAGCTGGGGTAATAGAAATGCTTGCTGAAAACTATACCGTCGACGTACTTGTTGTGATTTATGTGATCGAGTACTGGCCTGCTGTGCTCGCAACTCTTGGCGTGCTTTGTTGGATCGGCCAACACTTGATCCGGCGCAGGCCTTTGACCATACGCTCGTTGCTCGCATGCACGCTTGTCATCGCAATTGGAATCGTACTCTGTCGGCTTTCCACGTCTTCGTGATTTCACTCGCTTGAACGATCAATGGCTCGGGGCACTTCCGCCCGTTGATTTCGCCGACAGTCAAGACTCACTTTCCAATGCTCATGCAAGTCCCGCTCAAACCGTCAACGTCCGGCAAGCTCAATAGACAATCGATGAAGCCAAAATCCACGAAGCCCACCTTCTACGACATCGTGGGGATGATCGTCGGCACGCTGTTCTCGGTTGTGATTGGCTTTCTACTGGGCGCTGCCTTTGCGGTTGGCATTGGTGTCTACAGCCAAGCACAGAACCCCGAGGATGCGTCTGCAGGCAGCGTTGCTATCATTGGAATCTTCACTGGTCCGTTGTTCGCATTTGTCGGCGGACTGTTCGGACTCGTTTCATCGGTGAGCTTTTTCATGAAACGACGTGAACGGATCAATGCGGCAAAGCGTGAATGACGGAACCAATCGACAGCAACGGAGCGATACCCGCGACTTCGTTTCTTCGGAAGCTGGATGAGCAAAGTCAGAGTAGAGCCGTTGTCCTCAACTGTTCCGTCGAGCACCCTTCAATCGCGAAGCCGGGTTGCAACCGAGTCCATGTCAAACCGTTCGCGTCATGCTGTTCAACAACAGCGGCCAGCCACGCGAACATTTGGGGACAAATGTTCTACACATTCCGGGCAAACATCCGGAGTCGAGACGGTGTCATTTCATTGAACAGGTGGAACGTCGCTCCGTTTGGTTCGGCCTGCCAACCATCCCTCGCCGCTAGGATTGAGCAAAAACAAGCGGCATAGGCTTCCAGCCTGTGATTGCGCATAACACAGGCTGGAAGCCTATGCCACCATTTCAAACCGAGACTTCTTCACTCCAGTTGTTGGGTGGCACCATTCAGAACCGTTGAGCAGTCCTCCGGGAGCCAGGGACCAAAATGGGCACGGTGAGCAAAAACCAAAGCACGCCCCACGCTCCATCAAATGCACCCCACTGCTTCTTCACACTCCTGGCAGGAGGGTCGAGCGAAGCGCGGCGAGGTCGAACGGTGACTGGGCGATTAGGTCTCGATCATTTCACGGTCGCAGTCGGTTGTTGACCACGAAATACGCGAACGACACGAAAGCACATCTCCGGGCACCTTCATTTTCCGTCGGCCCCAAAAAGGAGTAGAGGACCAAACAGCCAGGCATCACCTCAGCAAGCCCCATCCTTTTGAATTGGCCGGTCGCCTCCTGAATCCAATCACTACCTCGTTCCTTCGATTCAGCCACGCCGGATTATTAGTGTGCGTTGAGCGAAGATCAGTGTTCTCACCAACAGGAACACTCATCGCCACTGATAAACACTAATCTTCGCGTGGTCCTGCCGGTGCCTGAGCCCCATATGGCAACGTTGAGCAGAAACCAAAGCACGCCCCACCCCCATCAAATGCCCCCACTCAAACTTCACCCTCCTGGCAAAAGGGTCGAGCGAAGCGAGGGGAGGTCGAACGGCGACTGGGCGATTAGGTCTCGATTATTTCACTGGCGCAGTCGGTTGTTGACCACGAAACACGCGAACGACACGAAAGCACATCTCCGTTTGCCGTCTTTTGTGTGCTCCGGTTCCTGAGCCGACCAAGTGGCGGGCATTGGATTCCCGAAACGCCGCGTCTCCTCTTTTCTTCACGCCTGGATGGCTAATGGAACAACCCGCTCGAGGTGCTCTCCGTCACCCATCCCACTTCCGTAACCGACTGAGGCCTCTCAGTCGGAACCTACCCAGCAAGCGACTCAACCATATGACCAGCCAACGTCTCGGCAATCGCCTCGATGCAAAAATATTGACGTATTGCCGACTGAGAGCCTCAGTCGGCTACTGGTAACGACACGACGCCCGGCACCAAACTCTTTCCAGGAGCTCACAGCATCCATGCGTCTCCGGTCAGGTCGACTGGAGCATTCGAACAACCCGCTCCAGGTGCTCTCCGTCAGCCGTCCCGCAACCGTAACCGACTGAGGCCTCTCAGTCGGTACCTACCCTGCACGCCGCTCTGCCATTTGACCGGACAACGTCTCGCAATCGCTTCGATGCAAGAATATTGATGTATTGCCTACTGAGAGGCCTCAGTCGGCTACGGCAACGACATGACGCCAGACACCAAACGCATTTCCAAGATTTCGCAGCATCCACGCGTCTCCGATCAGTTCGATCGGATGAGCAATCAAACGCCCCGCTCGAGGTGCTCTCCGTCACCCATCCCACGACCGTAACCGACTGAGGCCTCTCAGTCGGAACCTACCCTGCACGCCGCTCTGCCATTTGACCGGGCAACGTCTCGCCAATCGCTTCGATGCAAGAACATTGATCCCGCATTATTCACCAAGCCTGT
>NZ_DDGH01000028.1:0-723 GCF_002337565.1 Rhodopirellula sp. UBA1907
CTTCCGCTACGTCACTTATTGTTCACGCGTTGCTTCGCGGGAGGAACAGGCGGCGACACGGTTCATCCACAGAAAGGGGACGCCGGCAGCCGGGGAGTTGGCACGGGCTTTGCGAAGTTGGCTGACCGCGTGCCGCTCGTCGGCGTTTGAATCGCCGCCAGCCTCCTAACTGTTCTACGATGGATCTTCTCGCTCACCTCGATCGTTGCTTCGGGTTTCAATCCTTCCGTCACGGTCAACGCGAAGCCTGCGAGTCGATTGTGGCTGGCAAGGACACGATTGTGTTGATGCCAACCGGGGCTGGCAAAAGCCTTTGTTATCAACTGCCTGGCATTCTTCGCGATGGAGTGACGTTGGTGGTCAGCCCGTTGATATCGCTCGCGAAAGATCAGGCCGAGCATCTGAAGGAGGCTGGTCAGCCAACGGTCGTGCTCAACAGCACCAGGACGGCGAAACAGATCGAGTCGGCTCGTTCGAAGATCTCAGCGGGAGAGGTCAAGTTTGTTCTCACGACGCCGGAACGACTTCAGAAAACCGACATCTGCGAATTGCTCGCGGGCGTGGGAGTCGGGTTGATGGTGGTCGATGAGGCTCATTGTGTCAGCCAATGGGGGCACGACTTTCGTCCGGACTATTTGTGCTTGCCATCCATTCGCGAGCGGTTGGGTAATCCGCCGCTGGCCGCGCTCACCGCAACCGCTTCGGAGCGAACTTTAGACGAGG
>NZ_DDGH01000028.1:881-2259 GCF_002337565.1 Rhodopirellula sp. UBA1907
AGCGAACTTTAGACGAGGTGCGATGCTCGCTGCGTTTGAACGATCCAACCATCGTTCGAACTGGAATCGACCGGCCCAACCTTCGAATCGAAGTCGTTCGCTGCTACTCGGCGGAGGACAAGTTGAAGCAATTGCATCGCGCCCTCGAGATCGAGGGCATGCTGGAACGCACCGAGCCAGCGATTGTTTATTGCGGAACGACCAAGACGGCTGACCAGTTGGCGAAATCATTCGGTGGGTTGTGCTACCACGGCAAGATGCGAAAGGCCGAGCGTGCGGAAGCCCAAGAGCAGTTCATGAACGGTCGCCCGAGCGTGATGTTTGCGACTAACGCATTTGGCTTGGGAATCGACAAGCAAGACCTCCGACAAGTCATCCATGTTGAGTTACCGGGCTCGTTGGAGTCGTACTACCAAGAGATGGGACGAGCCGGGCGAGATGGCAAGCGATCACGTTGCACGCTGTTGTATGACCCGTCTGATGTGGATCTGCGGAAGATGTTTGCCGGCGGGATGATGGAAGCGAGCAAGATCATGACGGCGCATCACACGCTGGTTCGCGGCGTCAACGAGATTGGCAAAGACGGCGAGGTGGCTTTGTCGAAGCTGGCCCCGATCAGTCCGCTCGGCCGCGTCACGTTGAAGAACTGTTTTCAGTTGTTGTCGTCTCGCGGCATCGTTGCTCCCGCCGGACGAGGTCGATGGCGTTTGATTGTCGAAGACCTCGAGCACCGTGTGGCTGATCGACTGGAGGAAGCGACTCGGGTGAGATCCGAGGATCGCCAGGTGGCGCTGCGTGAGATGGTGGAGTTTGCCGAGTCGTCCAGGTGCCGGTGGCAATCGCTTCGTGAGCACTTTGGCGTCAGCGAAAGGACGGGCTCGGATTGTCTGTGCGATCAGTGTGGAGCTGTCGCGTCCGCGAGTGCGTGAGTAATTGGCTGTGAAGTACCCGGTGACACCTGACGGTCGATACTTTGTTCACCAGCAACGATTGTGGCGGTGCACCAATCCAAACTTGAGCGAACAGGAACGCCAGCAATACGTTTGCGAATTGATGAAAGCGAGACGGGACGTGAAGTCTGCGAAAGCATCGGGTGATGAAGACGCGATGCAAATCGCTCGCAATGCGGTCAACGCGGCGAAGATCAAACTTGGAGAACGCGGGCCGACTTGGTGGGACGACGACACCGATCACAACCGCCAATTGGTCAGGAATACACCCTACGCGGATTGGTGGGAGACGCGTTGAACCCGGCGGCCGGTTTTCTTTTGAAGCTGCCATTGTGCGGTTGGCTGGAACGGCATATACGCATTGTCCAAGGAACCATTCGAAAACAACTTCGGGATTTAAAAAAGGTAGCGGAAGGGCGCGAGCCCTC
>NZ_DDGH01000028.1:2459-22040 GCF_002337565.1 Rhodopirellula sp. UBA1907
ACCGGGCGGCTCGCGCCGCTCCGCTAAAGCCGAACTTGATTCCGAACGGTTCCTAAACGCTCCTTCACCAGATGTTGTGGTCACTCAATTCGGAGGCCGCAGCCGCTTCCGCCAGTCCACTTCATGAAACGTTCCCACGACTCGCTTCAAGGTTTTTTGCATCTGCTTCGGGCTCTCATTCGTGAGCCGTCTGTTGTGGGCGTGGAGGACGCATTCTTTCGGGTGTTGCGACGCGAGTTGGAAGAGTTTCCGGTGACGATCACTCGCTACCACGGGCTGCTGGTTGCGCAAGGAGACGAACCGGAAAGCAACTATCTCTCTGCGCACGTCGACCGTCATGGATTGCTGTGCACCGGGCCTCGTGAGTTCCAATACGCGGCGTTCATTGCCGGGAACCGAGGGGAGCTGAATGGGGATTCGATTTCGGAGCAGTTCATGGAGCTGATCGCCGGCCGTTTTCGCGGCCAACGTGTGCAGGCTCACACGCCCTACGCGGGATCGTACTTAGGACAAGGAACAATCACAGAATCATTCATTTGCCCGCGCCGCAAGAACTTGATCTTCGACATCGATGGGTTGGACTTCCTGCAACCAGGAACACCCGTTTCTTTTGTCGATCGACTGCGAGAAGACGACGGGCAGATCTCCGCCCAGCTCGACAACGTCGTGTCGGTCGCGATTTTGATCGAGATGATTCGTCGCGGTTTTCGTGGGACAGCGTTCTTCACGGCTGGTGAAGAGTGTGGGCGGAGCTATCGATACGTCGCCGAGTGGTTCCAGCGTTTTGATTTGAAGACGCAGCGGTTGGTCGTGTTGGACACCAGTCCCTTTCCAACCCAAGAAGACTTGAACGCACAAGAAGTGGTGCTTCGGAATCGCGATTCGGTGGCCGAGTTTCAGTCCACCGTGACAACCGAACTAAGAGAGATCTGCGATCAATTGAAGGTGACGCATCGATTCAAAGACGAATACGTGACTGAGATGAACAAGACTCGCGAAAAGCAAAGCTCGATCGGACGGACGGAGCTTGGACGATTGATCGACGCGACGAATGGCGAGGTCACCGGAACTACGCTGCAGTTGCCAACTTCGTCCTATCACACCCAAACCGAAACCGCCAACCTATCCAGTGTCGAGGCGGTCTTGAAAGTCTTGACCCGGCTGACGGGTGCGGATCTGAAATCGTGAGATTTGTTTGGGAGCACCAGCCATCTCAATGATCGTTTGTCATTTGAGTTCGCAGTTGCTCGAACCGTTGTTTCTCAGGCAAGAGCCTTGAGCGAATTTCTCGGTTGATTTGCCAAATGGCCAGTCCCATGCAAATCGCAAAGGCGGGACCAAAGACGAGGTACAGCAAGTATCGCCGGGCGGGATCGATGATGAACAGGGCGATGATCAGTCCCAACACGTTTGGGACGGCGAACCACCAAACAAAGTTTCGCATTTGAGAGATGCGGTCATCGAGGCCGTCGATCGATTTGTCGATCAACCCCCGCAAGGATTGTTCAAAGCCAAGGTGGCGATGTTGGCGATCCCTTCGCCATTTGAATAGCCAGCCGGCGGCAGCGAGACACACGATGCCAGGAAGGATCAAAACCAGATCGTGTCCCTGCAAAACGGGATCACGAAAGAACATCACGGCGACGAACAACAGCGTTGCGATCATGACTCCATCCGTGATGGCGGTGAGGCGTCGGAGCGATTGTTCTTTTTCGACGACCGCAAGCAGAATGCTTTCACGCTCGAGCGATTCTTTGGTCGCGGCTTGGGAGTTCCAAATCAGTTGAATTTCGTCAAAGTTCATCGGTGGTTTCCTGGTCGAGGAGCGAGGACAAATGTTTCTTGATGCGGTGCAGGCGGACGCCAACGTTGGTCACTGAAAGACCGAGTGTTTCGGCGATGTCACGGTGCTGGATGCCGTCGAGCATCATCAAGGCGAGCGAACGATCGATGGGATTCAGTTCGGCGATCTTTTCGTACAACCAATCCACGCGAGGATCCGGGTTGGGCTCGTTCGCGATCGGTTCTTCGGCAAGCGTTTGTCGCTTTTCGCGATGCTTGGAATCTTTGCGAGTCCAACTGATGGCGGTATACAGGGCGACTCGGTAGATCCAGGTGGACTCGGCGACGTCGGGGTTCAGGTTTGGAATCGAACGCCAAAGCTGCAATCCAATTTCCTGCAACAGGTCGTCTTGGTCATGTCGGTTGCGAGCGAAAGAACGAGCGACTTTGACCAACAAGCCTTGATGCTTCTCCAGCCAAACCTGGAGCTGTCGTTCCTGCTGGCGTGGATTCATAAGAGATCATGGGAAGCGAGTGAGAGACTTGGTGACTCTGATGAACTAGTCGCGAGTGAGTGGCCGGATCTTACAAAGAAGAGCAGATTTTGATTGTTTTCGGGGGAGGAGAGCCGTGGCAGGGAAAGCTTCCGCATCGTCGACGCGAATCTCGAAACGCGGAGTGGCAGAGGGTGAGAATTGCAAATTGCAAAGTGGACATTGCAAATCGTAAATTGATTTCTGGGACGGCAGGTACCAGGGACAATGTGTGGGTGGGGCATGAAACCGGATGATCTTTCGGAGCGACTCTTGGAGCTCGCTGTTCGAGTTGGGAAAGTCGTCGATGCACTGCCCGAGACGCGACTGGGCAAACACGTTGCTGGGCAGCTTGTACGGAGCGGTACATCTCCCGCTCCCAATTATGAAGAAGCCTGTGCAGCAGAGAGTCGCCGGGACTTCATTCACAAGCTACGCATCTCGTTGAAGGAACTGCGTGAGACGCGATGTTGGATCCGCTTGATCGTTCGTTCTGAATTGCTTCCCGATGCTCGTATGTCTGGTTTGGAACAAGAGACCGATGAGCTGTGCCGAATTTTGGGCCAGTCACTCGTTACTGCTCGTCGGAACGAAGACAAAGCGGTTGCTGCTCGCACGGGTAGAGCACCGAAGTGACCCAATTGCCACTTTGCAATGTCCATTTTGCAATTTGCAATGCAACCCTCTGCGTCTCCGCGTTTCAAATGTTTCACGCGCTAAGATCAATGGAAGGCGGGACTGTTGCGTGGATGACGTTGAGTTTGCGGGTTGTTTGGGAGGGACTATCACCGCTCTTGCGGCATGTTCAGGTTGAGCGGGTCTTGTTGTCGGTGAATTCATAATGATGCCGATGAAGCGTGGGACCCCTACGAAAGGAATCACAGGAATGCACCAAATGACCCGCTCAACCGATGACCGTTTGTCAACCTGTTCACGTCGCGTGCGGCGAAACATCCTTCGGGTGTTGATCGTGGGTTGCTTGACGTTCGCCGCGCCATTGGCGATCCAGGCGGAGGACATTGAAGTGGTGAACACAAACGACAACGGGGACGGTTCGCTTCGCGAAGCGATTTCCAATGCGGAAGCGGGTGACCGGATCGTGTTCAATATTTCCGGCGGTGGAACGATCTCGTTGGCGACGGATCTGCCCGAGATCACGGACAACGTCTCGTTCACCAATCAGAACGTGGCCGCAGTGATCATCGATCGGAATGGCCGCGGCCCCATCTCAGTGACTGGCGGGACCGTCGACTTTGGTGAGTTGCAAATCAACGGCGACGGATTGTCGGCTGACATCGAGATGTCCGCGGCGGCCACGTTGATCGGAAACGAAGATCAAATCACAGCCAACATTCAAGCGGCTGGGACGATCGCCCCGGGCGACAGCAGTGCCGCGGGCAGCGTCGGTGAGCTGATCATCAATGGAGACTTGGATGCAACCGATGCAGGCATCCAAGTGGATGTGAATGGTGCCGGATCGCCTAACGATTTGGTGCGAGTCATTGGAAACGGGACCGTCACCGACGCCACGTTGACACCCAACTTCATGGGATCCAACTATTCCATCGGCGACACGTTCACGGTGTTCAGTGCCACGGGCGGTTTGACTGGAACGCTGGCCAATTCCACCGACGAGTTTCAATTGCCGTCGAATCCGTTTTTGGAAGCGTTCATCAACTCGAATCCCAATGACCTGACGTTGGCGATTCGAGACAATGGCGAGTCCTTCACGTCGGTGCTGGACGGCTGCGGGCAGATGGGGGCCGTGACCGAGATCGATCGGCTGCGGACATCAGGCACCGCAGGTCAGATGGCAGCGATCAGTAACTTGCGGAATGGTTCGACGTTGGGCGTCAGCCAAGCGGTCGGGCAATTGGCAGGTGCGATCTATCCTTCTTTGGTGGATGCGGAGATCAACGAGGTTCACAACAGTTTGTATGGCATCCGCGACCGCGTGCTGTTGCAGCAGACGGATCTCTACACCAGCGGTCATTGGTCGCCGTGGGTTCGTGGCTATGGAATGACGCTGGACACCGACGTCGATGGTTGCATGGCGGAAGGCTATCGCCGAAAGGTGGGCGGAATCGAATTGGGGACGGGTTACGTGGCCGCGTCGGGGCTTGGAGTGCACGGCTTTGCACAACTGGGGGCCGCCAACACCGACATGAATACGCTCGGCCAAGGTGCGGACACGGATTCGTATCGCTTTGGTGGAACCGTGCAATACGTCGGCGAATGGTTGTACGGTTTTGGTTCCGGCGGGTACGGGATTCAAGACCATTCGATCCATCGTGGGATGTCGTCTCTGGAGCCCGGGACTTTCGCGGAAAGCGATTCAGACGGCACGGCTCAGTTCGCGTCGGTTGAGATTGGAACGGTTCACCGAGGTCAAGATTGGTTGTGGTTGTCGTTTGTTTCGCTGCAGGGTGTCCAAGCGGACTTGGACGGCCAAACGGAAACAGGGGACTCTGAGTTCGTTCTGGCGTCCAGCGATGTCGATGGAGAATCGCTGCGGAGCATGGTGGGAGTGTCTTTAGCGGGAACCAATGAAACCGGGCTTGGCCCAGCCACCACGCAGCTTCGGTTTGGATGGTTGCACGAGTTCTTGGATGACCAGCAATCGGGGATCCATGCGGTGCAGCCGGGGGGAGGTTCCGAGTTCTTGGTGCAAAGTGCCAATACGGGACGCGATTGGTTATCGATCGGCACGCAACTGGATTGGGGCTTTGTGCTCGGCGGTCAGTTCACGCTGGCTTACCAAGGCAACCTGAATAGCGACTCGACGTTCCAAAGTGGGTTGGTTGGAACACGCTGGATTTGGTGAGCGGTGACTCGGGCAGGTGGCTGGCACCTTCCGATGGCACTGGACTGCTGATCAATTTTCACGAAGCAAAGTTGATCGACGGCCTGCATCGCATCGTCAACCGATACGGAGGAGGCGAACCGAGTTGATCGCTGAGCTCTCTCCGCGAAGCTCCGCTCCTCCGTTTCTCCGCGTTTTAAATTACCCGCTGGTTTGAAATATCGTCATTGCATGGCCATTCGTGGATGACGATTCGGGCCAGCCGCCCAGATGCAAACATTGCCGTCTTTCTGAAGGGTTGGTTGGGATTTTTGATGGCCGATCAATTGCGACGGGGCGTGGTTGATTGACGCGAATCTTGAAACGCGGAGTGGCGGAGGAGCGGAGCTTCGCGGAGATTGGGGTAACATCGTTTAAGCTGATCGCTTCCTTCACCCGTCGCCGAATTCTCGCTCTACCCGTTCCATGTCTGTTGAAAACGAATCACCGCGACGGATCGGGCGGCCTCGGAACTTTGATCGCGAGGAGACTTTGCTTGCGATCGTCGACGTGTTCTGGCGATTGGGATACAACCAAACCAGTTTTCGCGAATTGGAAGCCGCGACCGGCGAAGGCCGCCAAAGTTTGGTGAACGCGTTCGGTGACAAGGCGGCTATCTTTGAAAAAGCCATTCAGTGCTACATCGATCACCGCGTCAATGAAGTGATCGAGTTGCTTCGCGGCGAAGGCGAACCATTGGACCGGATCGCGAAAGTGTTGGCTCGATGGGAAGCGGATGCAAAGGCACCCGACCATCGCGGATGCTTGTTGGTCAACACAGGCGGTGAGATTGGCCCGAAAAATGCGGCCATCGCGGATCGGATGGCAAACTCGACCCAACGTTTGGTGAGCGAGTTTGCCAAGACTTATCAACAAGCGATGAAAACAGGTGCGATCGCGACCAAACCATCTGCGAAATCGTTGGCTCGGCTCACCGTCGCGTTGGGCGATGGGGCGTTGTTGCAGGCTCGCGTCAGTGGCGATGCAGCTGCCGCGAAGCAAACGCTAGCGACGCTGGCGGAATTGATTCGCAGTCGCTGATGCGACAGTGAGTTGGTCGAACGCATGGCGGACTTGAATCATCGCTGTGCATTTTGTTGTTGAACACGCATTCAAAAACGATGTGCATTTCCCTTTTGATGGAGACTCCGATGAATATTCAAGAATTTCGAAAACGTCAACAAACCATCTCGCTCGATGGCGTGATCCATGAACCGCTGGACGTCGCTTACACCGACGTGGGCGAGGGCGAGCCCATTCTGTTGTTGCATGGCATCCCAACTTGGTCGTTTTTGTTCCACGATGTGATTGACACGCTGGCTCAGCACTACCGAGTCATCGCGCCGGACATGATCGGTTATGGTTACTCCGATCACCGCGACCAGTTTGATCGTTCGATTGAATTTCAGGCTGACTTCGTCGAGCGTTTCCTGGAACACTTAGACGTCGAAAGTGCCCACTTCGTTGCTCACGACATCGGTGGTGGCGTCGCATTGATCTTGGCCGACCGAAAGCCCGAACTGGTGCGATCGATGGTGTTGTCCAACAGCGTCGCCTACGACAGTTGGCCCGTGGATGAGATGCTCGCGATGGGGCACCCTCGCAACGCGAAGATGAAACCGGAAGAGATGACCGAGAAGTTGGTCGAGAGCTTCCAGTTCGGTTTGACTCGTTCGGAACGACTCACCGAAGAGTTCAAGGAAGGCATCGTGACGCCCTACCAAGAACGCGACGGAATCGTGAGCTTGGTTCGCAACGCGGCGAGCTTGAACACGAACCACACCACTCCGCTGACCAGTCGTCTGGGCCAAATGCAGCAGCCGACGCTGCTGCTGTGGGGCGAAGACGACAAATGGCAGCCGATCAGCACGGCGGAGCAGTTGGTGAAGGACATGCCTCACGCGGAACTGCATCCGATGAAGGACTGCTCGCACTGGGTTCCGCAAGACAACCCGGAAGAGTTCGCCAGTGCGACGCTCGAGTTCCTGCAACGGGTTCCTGTGGCCGTGTAAGGTGATTCATTCGCTGGCGACGGGATGGTTCAGGATCAAGATTCGGAAACCATCTCCGCCAGGGACTTTCACCGCCGGCCATTGTTCAATCTTCTGTTGAGTCGTTTCGCTGAACGTGCCGTCGAAGGGATTGAACCAGGTCAAATTCATCGTTTGCCCGCGGACTTCGCTGGGCAGTCGCAGTCCCAAGAAGTCGTTTTCTTTGGGGACGTAGTAGAGGACTTGGCCCTTGCCGTTGTGAAGGCAGAAGCCAGCGTTGCTGCGTTTGTCACCGGCGATCAAATTGCCAAGGTCGTACTTTTCGACCAGAGTTTGCAGGTGGCGGTAGTAGTCCAATCGCGGGCGATCTTCGGGTTCGAGTTCGGTGATGTCGGGAACGATGACGTTCCACGCGGCGCCTTGCCAGTAATGAGTTGGGAACGTGCCTGCGAAGACGCACTGGTAGGCTCGTTCGAGGCAGACTTCCGGTGATGTGTAGTTGCCGTTGAAGACGACGTAGGGGCCTTTTTCGTAGCCACCGTGTTCGATGTTGAGGATCGGTTTGCCGGGGATGTTTTTGCAGACTTCTCGCATCACGTGGTAGAGCTCGGATTGCCAAAGCTGAGCGGAGACAAAATCAATTTTGTCGGCGAAGCGTCGGCAGTAGCCGTAGTCATGCACGGTGATCAAACGTTGGTAGGCATCCAACTCACGCAGGCGTTCGATCCGTCCGTGGATGTAGTTGACGTCGTTGTGCCCGTATCCGAGAGCTTCTTTGGAGATGTCCCAAATCAGGTTGGGGTAGGCTTGGTAGCGGCGGACGACGTAATCGAAATAGCGGTTGTCGGCGTCTGAGTTGGCTTGCGGCCAGTTCACACGTTTGTTCCAGACGTAGACCATCAGGTGAGCGGCGATGCCCTTTTGATCGAGGTATTCGACCACTCGGTCGAGTCGTTGGAAGTACTCGATGTTGAGCTTCGAATGATCAGGTGATTCGTTGTCGCCGGCAAACGGATAGACGTTGGGGCTGCCGTATTCGTACTTGGAATCCAGACGATCGTCCTTGGCCCATTTGACGTCGTAAGCAAACACGTTCAGGACGACTTGGTTGAATCCGTTTTCGGCCAGCGTGTCGACGAACTGCCGCGTCTTGGGGATGTCGCCCGCGTTTTCAGCGTCGAGTGCGAACAGCCAATCACATTCAAACGCAATCGGGTAATAGCGGTCTCCGTTTTGAAATTGGAACTGGCGGTCGTTGTCCGGATCGAGCTCGATTCCGCCACGACGTTCGTCGGCGGCCGCGGCAACATTCAGCGTGCCGGTTTGAGCGTTGAGCTCGGTGTTGGGTGAAGCCGTTTGGTAGGTCCACTTGCCTGCTGCGGACGGCGTGAAGCGGATGCAATAGGTTTGGTCGCCGTCGTAGAAGCCGGGGACTTTGAGTGTTTGGCCGGCTTCGTTTGTGAAGGTTGCGGAGAACGGTGTGTCGACGGGATTATCTGCCAGCGTGTCGACTTGGAAACGAAGCTCGGTGACCTCCCACTGCGTCGGTGTTTGGGGAGACGCTTCGTCGGCATGGACGAAGGAATGTCCGATTGCGACGCAACTGGCGAGAAGCAGGTGGAGTACGAAAGCTGGCAAACGCATGAGATTCATCTGGGGAAGATGGGGTGGGGAAGCGAGACGAGGCATCGTATTCCAGCCGGTGGGCGGCTTCTATTCGAGTGGACACAAGAAAATCAGAAACGCCGTGTTTTCCGGGGTGAGACGCGTTCGGGTTGCGAAAGGGCTCTATGGATCGTGCCGGGTTGGGGAGCGGCGGATGTCGAGGGAGAATCTGCATTGGTAGAGTTTGTGATCATCTCCCCTACCACCACAGGAACACAGCCATGCGAGGCGTCTTGGTCACGAAGAACGACAAGGATATCAGCGCGACGTTGCAAGACATTGATGAGCAACAATTGCCAGAGGGCAATGTGACCGTGCGAGTGCACTGGTCCAGTTTCAACTACAAAGACGTGTTGGCGATCACAGGAAAGATGCCGGTGATTCGTTCGTACCCCATGGTGCCCGGAATCGATTTGGCTGGCGTCGTCGAATCCAGCGACGACGATCGCTATCGAGTCGGCCAAGAGGTCTTGGTGACGGGCTATGGAATTGGCGAAGCCCACTGGGGCGGTTACGCCGAATTGGCTCGTGTGCCGGGTGATTGGTTGGTGCCGCTTCCAGAAGGATTGACGATGCGTCAATCGATGGCGATCGGGACGGCTGGCTTCACCGCGATGCTGTGCGTGATGGCGTTGGAACGTGGCGGTGTCACGCCTGACCAAGGGCCGATCTTGGTGACCGGTGCTGGCGGGGGCGTCGGCAGCGTCGCGATTGGGTTGCTGTCGAAACTGGGCTATGAAGTCGCCGCGGTTTCAGGGCGTCCAGAAGCGGCGGACTATTTGAAAGAACTCGGTGCGAGCGAAGTGCTGTCACGATCCGAGTTTTCGCAGCCCGGCAAACCGCTGGGCAAAGAACGTTGGGCGGGCGCGGTGGATGTCGTCGGCAGTCACACCCTGGCGAACATCTGTGCATCGACGAAGTACGACGGCATCGTGATGGCGTGTGGGTTGGCCGGTGGCATGGAATTTCCCGCGACGGTGGCTCCGTTCATTCTGCGAGGCGTGACGTTGGTTGGCATCGACAGTGTCCAGTGCAAGCAGCCTCGACGCTCGGAGGCTTGGCAGCGTTTGGTGGAAGATTTGGACCTGGCGAAATTGGAAACCATGACCAACGAGATCCAACTCGACGACGTGATTGAGACCGCGAAAAATTGGGGCCAGAGTGATCACCGCGGACGTGTGGTGGTGGCGGTCCAAAGTTAGTTGGCCGCGAAAATATTAGCCGCACGGCGTTAGCCGCGGTTACGTGCAAGAGAGAACCGCGGCTAACGCCGTGCGGCTGATTGTTGTGCCGTTGGTCATGACAGAATCAGCCGCAAGCTGGTCGGCTTGTTGGAGGTTCAGGCCTCGGAGGACCCGAAGTCATCGACGATGGTTGGTTGGCGTTGGATGCGAACCCAGTCGAATTGACCGATCAGTTTTTGGTGGATTTGATCGAGCGTCATGTCTTTCAGCGAGTCATCCGAATCGGGGCAAAGTCCCGATGTTTTCGCGGCCCAGCGGACGATTGTTTCAGGCGTCATGCCTTGTTCGCGAAAATGTGACAGGCGTGTGTCCCCGTGACGTTTGGCGAGCCGGCGACCGTCGGTGCCGGTGACCAGCGGCACGTGTGCGTGGCTGGGTGGGGAATGCCCCAATGCTTCGTAGAGTTGAAGTTGCCGAAATGTGCTGAGGATCAAATCGTCGCCGCGGACGACTTCCGTGACTCCCGCGTCGATGTCATCGATGACGACCGCGAGTTGATACGCCGCCAAGCAGTCTGCTGCTGTTTCGGCTTTTCTCGTGATGGGAAAGTCGCCGATGTCTCGAATGGGATCGCAGGTGACTTCGCCATGGACTCGATCAAAGAAACGATCGGGTTTCGCATGCATTCGAAAGCGAAAGCAGAACGGTTTGTCTTCCGGCAACGGGTCGCCGTTTTTCCAGCCCGCACAGGTGCCGGGGTAGACCGGTGCATCGGGCGTCCATCCCGAGGCGGTGCTTTCATGCGGGGCTGATGCGGCGGCTTCGATGTCGCGACGTGTGCAACTGCATGGGTAGACGCGACCGGCGTCGAGCAATTGTTCGCGGGCTTGGTCGTACAGCGGCGATCGTTCGGTTTGGATGATCGGGGCGCCGTCCCAATCCATGCCGAGCCATCTCAGGTCCGTGATGGCTTGTTCGGTGGCCCACGGTTTGATGCGTGGCGAATCGATGTCCTCGATCCGCAGAATCAAACGCGCGTTTTGGGAGCGAGCACTCCAGTACGCGATCAGGAATGTTCTCGCGTTGCCGAGGTGCTGGGCTCCCGTTGGCGAAGGTGCCAATCGGCAAACGGCACTGGACATCAAAATTCGGCGTTGCCCGGCGTGCGTGGGAACGGGATCACGTCGCGAATATTGGCCATGCCGGTGACATACTGGACGGCTCGTTCCAATCCCAAGCCGAATCCCGCGTGGGGCACGGTGCCGTAGCGACGCAGGTCGACGTACCACCAGTATTCCGATTCGTCTAAGCCGCCTTCGGCCATGCGGCGTTGCAGCACATCGAGACGTTCCTCGCGTTGTGATCCGCCGATGATTTCGCCGACACCGGGAACCAGAACGTCCATCGCGGCGACGGTTTTGCCGTCGTCGCTGACTCGCATGTAGAACGGTTTGATCGACGACGGGTAGTCCGTCAGGATGACTGGGCCGCCGACGACGCTGGTCAAATACCGTTCGTGTTCGGCTTGCAGGTCCGTGCCCCACTCGACCGGGTATTCGAACTTTTCATCGCAAGCGAGCAAACGCTCAACTGCATCGGTGTAGGTCATGTGTTCGAATGGTTTTTCGATCACCGATTTGAGTTGGTCGATTTTTCCTTTTTCGATGCGCTCGTTGAAGAACTCCATGTCTTCGCCGCAATGCGAGAGGCAATCTGAAAAGACTCGTTTGAGGAATCTTTCCGCCAATTGCATGTTGTCGTGGAGGTCGTAGAAGGCGGCTTCGGGTTCGACCATCCAAAATTCGGCCAGGTGCCGCGACGTGTTGCTGTTTTCGGCGCGGAAGGTGGGGCCAAAGGTGTACACGCGAGACAACGCCGTCGCGTAGGTTTCCGCTTCCAATTGCCCGCTGACCGTCAGGTGGGTTGGCTTTTGAAAGAAATCTTGTTTGGTGTCGAAGGGGCGATTCGAACCAGCCAGTTTTTCCAGGTTCAGCGTCGTGACGCGAAACATCTCGCCGGCGCCTTCGCAGTCGCTGGCCGTGATGATCGGCGTGTGCAGGTAGTTGAAGCCTTCGTCGTCGAAGAAGCGGTGGATTGATTGGCTGATCCGGTTGCGAACTCGCATCACCGCGCCGAGCGTGTTGGTTCGGGCTCGCAGGTGCGACCATTCGCGAAGTTTTTCGAACGAGTGCCGTTTCTTTTGCAGCGGGTAGGTTTCTCCATCGCACCAGCCGATGACGCGAACGGAGTTGGCGTGCAGTTCGGTTGCCTGGCCTTTGGCGGGGGACTCGACTAGTTCGCCTTGGACGACGACGCTGCATCCGGCCGTCAATTTTTGAATTTCTTCGGCGTAGTTTTCCAGCTCGGCCGGGGCGACGACTTGCAGGTTGCCCAGCGAAGTGCCGTCGTTGACTTCCAAGAAGCTGAAACCGCCTTTGCTGTCACGTCGTGTTCGAATCCACCCGCGAATTTCGACTGGGCGAGGCAACTCAGTGCTGGTGCGGCAGGCGTCAATCGTGGTCCAGTCCATGGGAGCAATCATCGAGCGTTGAAGGGAGGCAAAAGGATGAACTGTGTATCGTAGCGAATTGGTTCTGGATCGCCTCCACCACAACGGAAGCGATTCCCATTAAGCTAAGGGCTGACGTGTTTCCCTCCCCGCTCCTCGATTGCCCCCATCCTGACCCATGCCCACCGCGTCCGCGTCTGAATCCAGTTCCAACCAACCCGAATCCTCAAATGCGTCGGGATCGATCGATCACGTTTTGGTGGAAGACCGTTTGTTTCACCCGTCGGCCGAGTTCACTGCAAAAGCGGTGATCTCGACGGAAGAACAGTACGAAAAGCTGGCAACCGCCGCTCGCGAAAATCCGGACGAATTTTGGCGAGCCGAAGCACTGGAACATTTGCATTGGTTCGAACCGTTTGACACGGTTTGCGATTGGCAGCCACCACACGCGAAATGGTTCGTCGGTGGCAAGACCAACGCCAGTTACAACTGCGTCGACGCCCACGTGGCGGCGGGACGTGGCGATCGAACGGCGATCATTTGGGAAGGGGAGCCCGTTGAGGACGGAAAGCCTCGCGATCAACGCACGCTCACCTTTGCCGAATTGCAAACCGAAGTTGCTAAGTGCGCTGAGGGGCTGACTCAGTTGGGCATTGGTGTTGGCGACGTGGTCAGCATTTACATGCCGATGACTCCGGAGCTGGCCATCGCGATGTTGGCGTGCGCTCGCATCGGTGCGGTTCACTCCGTGATCTTTGCTGGATTCAGTGCCGCTTCCATCGCGGAACGAAACAATGACGCTTCCGCCAAATTGATGATCACATCGGATGGCTTGTACCGTCGCGGCAAGATTTTGCCACTCAAAGAAACTGTCAACGAAGCGCTCGAAAATTCGTCCACTGTTGAGCACTGCTTGGTGCTTCGCCGCACTGGTGAAGAAGTGCCGATGCAAGAAGGTCGAGACGTTTGGTGGCACGACGTCGTGGACAGCCAGCCGGGTGAGATGGCAGCGAAGCCGCTCGATAGCGAAACGCCTCTGTTCATCCTTTACACGTCGGGCAGCACTGGAAAACCCAAGGGCATCTTGCACACCACGGCGGGTTACAACTTGTGGGCCAAGCGAACTTTTCAGTGGGTGTTCGACCACCGCGAAGACGACGTGTATTGGTGCACGGCGGATTGCGGATGGATCACCGGTCACAGTTACATTGTGTACGGGCCATTGTCCGCTGGGGCGACGTGTTTGATGTACGAAGGCGCGCCGAACTTCCCCGCGGAAGATCGGTTCTGGGACATCGTTGAGCGTCACAAGGTCAACATTCTTTACACCGCACCAACCGCTGTTCGAGCCTTCATCAAATGGGGCGACGAACATGTCGACAAGCACGATTTGTCGAGTTTGCGATTGCTGGGCAGCGTCGGTGAAGGCATCAATCCAGAAGCTTGGATGTGGTACCACAAAAAGATCGGCGCGGAGAAATGCCCGATCGTCGACACGTGGTGGCAAACCGAAACGGGCGGCATCATGATGAGCCCGCTGCCGGGGATCACGCCCACGAAACCAGGATCTTGCACGCGGCCGTTGCCGGGAGTTGTGCCGAGCATCGTCGATGAACTCGGCAATTCCGTGGACAGCGAGCACGGCGGAAAGCTTTGCATCTCGCAACCATGGCCCGGAATGTTGCGTGGGATCTACGGCGACGAAGAGCGGTTCGTCGAGCAGTATTGGTCGGACGTTCCGAACAAGTACCTGACCGGCGACAACGCTCGCTGCGACACCGATGGGTACTATTGGATCATGGGACGCATCGATGATGTGATCAATGTGTCCGGGCACCGGTTGAGCACCATCGAGGTGGAATCCGCCTTGGTTTCTCATCCCGATGTTTGCGAAGCCGCCGTGGTGGGACGTCCTGATGATTGCAAGGGGCAAGCCATCGCGGCATTTGTCACTTCCAACGACCGCGGCCACGACGATGAATTCCGAAAGGAATTGAAACTACACGTGCGAAAAGAAATCGGTGCGTTGGCCCAGCCCGACGACATCCGCTTCACCGCCGCACTGCCCAAGACGCGCAGCGGCAAAATCATGCGGCGTTTGTTGCGAGATGTTGCCGCGGGACGCGAATTGGTGGGTGACACATCGACGCTGGAAGACCTTTCCTCGCTCGCGAAATTGCAAGAGGAAGACTAGAGTGGTGGGGCCCTGACCCCGCTTCTTCGATTCCACGAGATCGGTTCCCCGGCGAACCGATGCTTGCTCCATGCCCGATGACCCGCAACGTGCCGACACGCCCAATTCGATTGGCAAGTCGTCGATCGATCGACACGCGGATGATCGCTTGGCCAACCGAATGAGTCATCCGAACACGATTGGAAACGATGGGCTGTTTCCCGTGCCCGATGTGGATGATGCGACCGGCGGACTCTCCACCACCGGTTTGCGGCATTCGATGCAGCCCGTTCCGTGGTTCACGCGGCGGCGTGTCGCGACTGGGATCTCCGTTCTAGTGGTTTTGGTGACCGCTTGTATGGCCGGGGCCATTTTGGCTTCTGCGATACAACGTGCGACCGAGAACCTGGTTGCTCATTCGCTGCAGGCTGTTTTGGCGGCCAACGTGCATTCTTTGGAGATGATGTTTTCTGATTTGCAAGGCGAATCGGAACGTTACTCACGGGACGAACGCGTCCGACAACTCAGTTTGCAATTGTTGCGTGGTGACGACGAGCTGACCCCGTATGAAGGTGAGTCGATTCGACACGAGTTGCGTGTGATGATCCCAGAGTTGATCGGGACCGTTCCGTGGCTAGTCATGAGCCGCGACGGAGTTGTCTTGGCCAGCAGTCGCGAATCGATCATTGGGTTGAAAGTCGAGTTTTCGAAACTGAATCACGAGCGATTGATCGGCGGGAAGTCGACCCTGGCGATGCCACAGCGTTTAAAGGGAACTGAAAATCAGACCGTGGTCATGGTGTCGATGTCACCCTTGATGGACCGCAATCAATGCTTCGGTGCGTTTGGTTGGGTGATGGAAGCCGACGACCGATTCAGTGATTTGTTGAAGATCACGCAGTCGGGGGAAACGGATGAGTCGTACGCGATTGATGGTCGCGGGCGAATGCTTTCAACCAGTCGGTTTGAAGTTCAGTTGGCTGAGAAAGGGTTTCCGGAACAAAGCGTGCTGAACTATCAGATGCGTGATCCTGGGTCGGATGTTCTGGCTAGCGATCAGGTCACGCTTCCAATGCAGCAATTGCCTCTGACTCGAATGGCCGATCAGGCGACTCGCCGTGCCGACGGGATGGAGTTGGAAGGGTACCGCAACTATCGCGGTGCGATGGTGGTGGGTGCGTGGAAGTGGTTGCCGGAATTCGACATGGCGGTCGCGACCGAAATCGATGTGGCGGAAGCGTATCAACCAGCGACCATTCTTCGGCGAGTCCTCATTGCAACTCTCGCCGGTGTGGTGACCTTATCAGGAATCGCATTGTGTTTGATCGCCTATTCTCGGCATCGAGCGATTCGTAAACAGCGAATGGCGGAAGAAGAAGGCGATGGTCGTCGGATCGGGCAATACCGGATTTTGGAATTGCTGGGTGTTGGCGGGATGGGGTCGGTCTATCGAGGCCAGCACGAATACTTGCGCCGCGATGTTGCGATCAAGGTGCTGGAAGGCGAGCGATTGTCGACTCGATCGGTGGCACGGTTTCATCGCGAAGTTCAGTTGACGTCGACGTTGAGGCATCCAAACACAATCGCGATTTATGACTTTGGTCAGTGCAGTGCGGAAACCGGCGAATCTCAGATCGGAAATTCGCGAATCGGCGAGGAAGTGGATCCCGCCGAAACGTTCTACTACGTGATGGAATACATCGATGGTGTCTCGCTTCAGCAATTGATCGATTACTACGGGCCTCAAACGCCCGAGCGGACCGTGCACTTTTTGTTGCAGATCTGCGGGTCGATCTCGGAAGCCCACAGCACCGGTTTGATTCACCGAGACATCAAGCCGGCAAACATTTTGGTCAGTGCA
This sequence comes from Rhodopirellula sp. UBA1907, assembly GCF_002337565.1. NCBI lineage: Bacteria > Pseudomonadati > Planctomycetota > Planctomycetia > Pirellulales > Pirellulaceae > Rhodopirellula > Rhodopirellula sp. UBA1907. Next base: position 19,000 of record NZ_DDGH01000028.1, read on the forward strand.
CATGGTGGTCTTTGGGATCACATCAAGGTGCTGGACTTTGGGTTGGTCAAAGACATCGGCGGTGATTCGAATTTAACGCTTCAAGAAGGCGTGACGCGTGCCGACTCGATGACGGGAACACCGCTTTATATGGCACCCGAAACCATTCGTGATCCCGCCGCCGCTTCACCTCGTGCGGACATCTATTCGATCGGGTCAGTTGGTTACGCGTTGCTGACCGGGCGTCCGATCTTCGAAGGTGACTCGGTGATCGATCTGTGTTTGAAACAGCTCGAGCAAAACCCACCCCGTCCTGAAGATCGCTTGCAACGTCGATTGCCGACTGCGTTGCAAGATATCTTGATGCGGTGCTTGGATCGGTCCGCATCGAAGCGATTTCAAACAGTCGCCGAGTGCACCGCGGCGCTCGAGTCATTGCCGGAAGCCGGGCGATGGACGCAAGCCAAATCGGTCGAATGGTGGGCCAATGAATTCGAACAGGCCGCTCGCACGCAGCCTGGCCAGACCAAGAACCCAACCGTTGACGACGCCGCATTGACGCGATGACCGATTAGTGGCGAAGACGATGCGTCAGTGTTCGCTGCCAAAGCGTTTGTTGCCGCTTTGGAATCACGCCGACGGACTTGGAAGTCCATCGTACGGTGAACAAGTGCTTGCAGCGACTGGGCCGGAGCCGATCAGGCGGCTCGGCGAGTGGCGCGAAGCGTTGTCGAGTTCGACGCCGTGGATTGCCATTTGCCGTTAGTTTGACGCAGGATCATCGTGTCGGCGTACGAGACCTTGCTCAGCACGGTGTCGAGCTCCGCCAACGTTTCGGCATCGAGCGATGGATCGAGAATGATCGCGTCCATCATTCCCAGGCGGTGCAGCACGGTCACGACGCCACGAGCAGCGGTTTCGGGAACGATGGAGGGACGAATCGCGAGTCCCGCCAATTGGCCGTGGAAGTCACGCAGTTTGACTGTGCCGCCAACCATTTCGAATTGATCGATCACGGCATACTTGAGTGCCGGGTTGGTCTCGGCCAACGCATGCACGACAGCCGGAGTTCGCGAACCGTCGCCGACGCCGATTTCCAAGATGCTCGATGGTTGAAGCTTGGTCAGTGTTTTGACCAACGCGTCATGCTCGCCTCGCGACAGCATCGACAAGACGCCGCGTGCCGCTGCGGCCGGTTTGGCTTTCGCAACGGGTGCCGGTGTCGGGACGCACGCCTGAGGTGCAGCGACCGGTTTGGATGCAGTCACCTTAGCCTTCGCGGCTGGCTTGCTGGCCGTCTTCTTGCGAGCAGCCGGCTCGGGTTGGGGAGTACCCGGCGACGTGGTCGCAGGGGCAGCCTCGAGAGTCACCTTTGGTTGAGGAGTGACTCCACGCAGCGAATTCCACAGCTTCTTCAAAGGCATTGCCTGAGACCCTTCCTAGCTTGGCTCGTCTGGCGACGTGCATTGGCGGTGACCGATCCATCCAATGGTTCCCATCGGAACAATTGGCACCGAAATTCATCGCCACAAACGAGAGTCTGGTTAGGCAAGATTGGAAAGAATCGCCGGGGACGATTTCAGGGCCTCGCCGACGGATCAGGGGCTCACCCTGGGCTGATGAAAATCTTGGCAGGGTGGTAAGTGCGCGAACCGAATGCGACTCATTGAAAAAGTTAAATGGACAATTGAAAAATGCAAATTGATGCGAATTCATCCACGCATTCCGGCATTTTACAATTGTCAATTTGCACTTTAACTTTTTCAATAGCGACAAACGCCGTACCAATACCACTTCGTCGGAAACCGCCCAAACCGCCTTGTTGATTTCATCTTTGTCAGCCCAGGCTCAACCCATCCAAGCGGCGCGGTAGCTCAAGCCGAGGTTGAGAATGCGTTGAATCAACGATTCGTAAGGGATTCCGGCGGCTTCGGCGGATTCAGCGAAGTCTTCCCCGTATTCGATGTTGGGGTTCGCATTGGCCTCAATCACGTAGACCTCGCCCGTGGGAGTCATCCGCAAATCCATGCGAGCGTAGCCGCTCATGTGAAGCGCTCGATAAACCCGTTTGCAAAGTTTGGCGATGTGCTTTTGCTGGAGCTCGGTCAAGCCTTCGGCGGCATGACAAGTGATGTCGTGTTTCTCCTGGTATTTCCGGTCCCATTTCACCCGGCTGGTCGCGATTCGTGCGGACTCGTCAGGCATTTTGCCAAAGTCCATTTCCCAGGCGGGAAAGGTCACCAATCGAGTGTTGCCCATCACGCCGACATACAATTCGCGGCCCTCGATGTACTGTTCGACGATCACGTCGCCGCCAGTTTTCTCGTGCAGAAAGGTGACTCGTTCGGCGAGTGCTTCGTCGTTGTGCACAATCGAGGCTTGAGCGATCCCGAACGAAGCGTCCTCGATGGTCGATTTGACGAACAAGGGGAACTCAAGCTTTTTCGGACGACGCACCGCGCGGCCGTTGGGAAACACCGCGAAACGTGGCGTCGGGATACGGTGATACATCAGCAGCTTTTTCGACAATGCCTTGTCTTTGCTGAGCATCAATCCTCGCGGGTTGCATCCGCTGTAGGGTTGCTGCATCAATTCGAGATAGCTGATCACGGCGAAATCGTACGTGACCACACCGTAGAACTCTTCCAACAACATGTAAGTGATGTTGGGTTGAAAGTTCTGCAGTGCCGCACGAATCGGGGCCAGATCGTCAAAGATCCCCAGCGGCAAAACCTCATGGCCGAGTCCGCGAAGGGTTTCGCAGACGTCGTATTCCGCCTTCCATGGGTCGGATTCTTTGTCGGTGAATCCTTCCAGGGTATCCGGTGGAACGTTGCCTTCTCGGACCAAAACCAGCACACGCAATTTGCTCATGACAGAGCTCCTGCGGCGAAGAGGTCGTGCCGTTTTACTTCACCCTCCCCTTGGAAGGAGGTCGTGCAGTTTTGAAGTGCCGTGCTCGCAAGCTTGAAGTCACCCTCCTGAACGGAGTTGGGGAGGGTCGGAATGCGAGCGTTCAGCGTGAATTCCGGGGAGGGGAGTGCGCGCCGTTTCCCATGCTC
>NZ_DDGH01000028.1:22158-45713 GCF_002337565.1 Rhodopirellula sp. UBA1907
CGTACGCCTGAACGGCGTCGCTCGACCTCTCCCCAAACTTTGTTTCGGGAGAGGTACGCCGTGTGTAAATCTGCCGAAAAACGGCAATTGAAAACTGCACGACCTCGAAGGGTCGAGGGGAGCTGGATTCGCTCGCTTTAGACCGCTGCACGATGGCCTCCTTCGTGAAGGAAGTTTGTCGTGCGGACGGCGACCAGGATCATGGCATCGCGTTTGGTTTCTTCCGGGGACGCACCAAGTCGAAGCTGCAGTTCGCGGCAACGTTCGATCATTTCTTGAATGACTTGATCGATCGTGTACGCGTATTCGCCGGTCCATTTCGCGACGGAGCCACGCAGTTCGGTTCGAATGCGGCTGAGGAATGCGGCCGCGGTGACGTTGCGGCGGTGGGCGTCGTCGGAAGAGAACAAACGCCGAAGGTCATTGTCGTAGACGCTGGGTAGATCCAGTCCGTAGTGCTGGCGTTTGCGTTCGTAGTGCGTTCGCAGTGTCTTGCGAATGCGACTGATTGGATCCAAGGTCGCCCGGCATTGCACGCGAGGCTTTTTGCCTTGAAGCGACGTCATGAGTTCGTTCACCATCTTCAACTTTTCGATCGCTGGCCAATCTTTGTAGCGAGTTCGCCAACGCGAACCGGGCCGCAACCAAACCGCGAATGTTTCGGCGAAATCCTCCAGCGGGTGGACCTGAGCGTACCACATGTCGAGGTGCAAAACGTAGTCGCGGCTGGACGGCTTGGGCTGATAGTATTCTGGGTAAGGCAGCGAGGTTTTGCCGAATGTGTTGCGGTAGATCGCCTTGCGCCGCAATCGAAACGCGGTGTCGATTGCATGGCCGGCTTCGTGCCGCAAAATTTTCATGCACCATTCGTGGGTGCCACCTTCGACCTCCAGCAACTGCTTTCGTTCCAGTCGCATGAGCCGGGGATGTGCCAAATAAAACGGAATGGCGATCCCAGGGATTTCATCGGGTGAAAACCAATCTTCACTTAACCAACAGTGGGGAGTGAATCGGAGATCGCGGTCAGCAAGCTCAGAGTTGAGTTGCTCGATGCGTTTCTTCAGCGGCGAATTGGCAATCGTGACACCCAGGTCACATATCCGAAGATCGAGCAATTGCTCGTCGGAGAGAGAATCGAGATCCGGTTTGCGTTTGGCCATCAATCCGTGGTGCTGAGAATCCGTTGAGGGAGTGGCCATCCAGGAACGTTCCGCCGAGACGTTTTTCTGGTGACGTGCTGTCGATCCACGCTCAGTGTATTCACGGTCTCTTCAGATGCGAGTTCAAAGAGGCGTGAAAGACAAGTCGTGAAACACGAGCGATGCGATTGTCAGTTGCCTTTGCTCTTGCCCTTCCAACCGCGACTGCGTTCTTCGGGATAGAGTCGCTCGCCATTGCGACGGGCATGACTACGCGGACTGGGATCCCAATTTTTCGCGTCGCCTTCGGCGGTGATCAACGCGATGTCGTCCATCGAGATATCGTGCAGAGCTGCCAACTGACGCATCGAGTTGTCATGAATGGCTTGCTGGCTTTTCTCCATTGTCGAACGCACTGGATTGCCGTCGGGAACCAGCAACGGAGTCTCGATCGTGGTCCGGGCGGAGTCGCGAATTTGATCGTAAATTGCACGGCGTTTGCTTTCAGGGACGCTTGCGATCGGCAATGCCGCAAGTTCCTCTTCGCTGAGCACGACCAGGACCGGTTTGTCATCTTCCGTGGATGCCACGTCCGATGTCTGGGAATCGCTCGTGTCGGATGACGCGTCAGAATCTGAGCCACCCACGAACATGACCGCTAGCACCCCGACCATCGCGAAAACCAGGACTCCGCCCGAGACCCCGGCCAGCAGCGGCACGTTGAGGTCACCGGCCGGCGAAGATGATTTCTTCTTCCCCGGTTTCGCCGATGCGGCCTGCGGTCCCGCTGCGACTTGAGCGGATGCCACACCGAAAACATGGCCGCACGAAGGGCATCGAGCGGTCACCACCGACGGGGGAACACTGGCGGTCGTTTTGCACTGCGGGCAGCGGACGGAACGATTGCTCATGGGCGAGTCGGGCTGTGGTTTGGTGAGATAGGAAGAAGAGAGACTGGTTTGATGGCGACTTACCGAGTGGGCAGCAGCGAAGCGGACAAGGAACCAACCATTGGCAGCATTTGCTCAAAACGTTGCTGGATCGAATCCGCTCGGCGACCGGTCAGGCCATGCGAATCGATGTGACCAATCTCGTCGGAAAGTGATTCCCAGACCTCCGCTAGCTCCGCCGCGGTGCGTTGCAATCGATCCAGTGGCTGGCGTCGGTCCAAGTCCTCATGCAACTTTTTCGCGAGCTCGTACAAACGGTCGGTTCCTCGAAGAACTTCGCGTTCATACGAATCGGGGGTCAGGTAGCGGGCGTAGCGCTTCAGGTCGGCTCGGAAGTATTCGGCGGAGCCTTCCAGAGACGCGGCGTCGGACATCAAGGTCTGCCGCGTTCGAGGCGACAACTCACCCTGGTTGGAGCCACCCCCAGGGAATCCACCACCTGGAAATCCTGTGCCGGGATAAACCGGGCCGGGGAAACCGGGCGATGGATAACCGGGACCGGGAAGCGGTGTTGGTCGTGGTGGCGGAGGCATCCACAACAGTGCATAAGTTTGGTCGCCGCACTGGGCGATGCGTGCGAGTCGACGATCCAGGACCGGATCGCGAAGCATTGCCAGTTCGCTCGCGTAGGCTTGCCAACGAGCAACAAAATCGGTGAAGCGGCTGACGATCTCGTCGTACTGAACCGATTCGGCGCGGTCGGCTTCTTCCAAGATCACCTCGCGAAGCAATCGGCCTCGGTGCACCAAATCGTGGGCTTGGTCGGATGGCACCCGTGCGGTTTCGACGTCATCGAGTAACGCTTGCATGTATGTCGCGGCGATGATCATTTGGTCGTGCAAACCATGACGATCGAACTGAGGTTCAATCTTCATCAAACGCGAAAGCTTGCGGCCGGTTTGATCACAGTTGGCAACGATGGAACGCAGCCGATCCGATCGATTGGGAACCGAGCGGACTTGAAAGGAAAGCTCTCGCCAGCGTTGATCCAGACTTCGGTACGGATCGCGGAGCAACGAAAGTGAGTTGGCGCCGTCACATTGACGTAGCACCGTGCGCGCGAGCGCTTGGACTTGATAGGTCTCCGGCAGCAACGCGCGGATGCCGGCATCACGTCGTGACAGATCTTGCAGTTCGTCTTTGAGCGATGCCAGTTCGCGATCCATTTGAATCAGCAGTTCGGCGAATTGCCCAACCTCTCGCGAATTGGTGCGGATCGTTTGTGGTCGGTCCGGACGGCGATCGTCGCGAGGTCTGTCTGGTTGGATCGGCGGGCGACTGCCGGGGATTGGCGGTCCAAGTGGGCCTGCGGGAAAATCGCCGGGCCGTGGTGCGGGTGGCCGACCGCCGCGATCTGTTTCCCGTTTGGAAAGTTCGTCTTGCAGCTTCTTTTCCGCGATCGAGCGAAATAGACTTTCCAAGAACGATCCGTTTTGTGCGACGGCGGCCGGTGCGGTCAGCAAACTGAATGTCATTCCCGCCAGCAGCATCGCGATGACGCCGATGTGCGAGCGATGCGAAGAGGCAAGTCGATGGCGAGAAGCAGACTCGCGGAGAAGAGAAGTGAGCATGTGGGGCCCGCCTGATTACCGGTCAAGGATGTGCTCGACGTCGTGTGATGCGCACTCGCCAAGCAATTGGATTGATTGTTGCCATCGTAACAGTTTGCCAACACGGCGCCGTCGTTCCGTCTGGTATTGCCGCCAAGATCTAGGCAGCCCACCGAAGGTGGGTGGAATCTTTCTACCTGGACGGGTTTTGACCTCAGAAGCAAAGGGAAGAATGCCGTTGCCACGAGCATATGAGTCCCTCAGCAACCAAAATGAACGAACGTTCCCCTCGGTGGCCACTCGGCCGCTCGGCGTTCGCACCGACGGTCGATCGCAGCGTTGCGTTGCGGATCGAAGACGATCGGTTGTTGTTGGCGATTGCGCACAAGTCGGCGGACGCGGTTCAGTTGAACGAACCGGCGGACGAAATGATCGTCGATCAGGTTCGATGCTCGGATCCAAATGGTTGGATCAACAGTGGACGCTGGACCGAAATGGTCGAAGCGTTGATCACGTTGAAGCAGCGCCATCAAATTGGCGATGCTCCCGTGGCTGTTTCGCTGAGTGGTGACTTTTGTGTCACTCGCATTTCAGTGGGAACGGTGGAAGACGTTGACCGCGACTTGTCCGCGTTGGCAGGACGCATCCCTCGTTATTTGCAATTGGGACCAGGCGGAAAAGTCACCGGTCACACTCGCGAAACGATTGGGCCGGGGATGGAGCATGCATTGACTGCGGTTGGCAACCGGGTGCGTCTGCAGAATCTCTATGAAGTCTTCCGCATGTGCGACATCGAGATCGCTTGGGTGGAACCTTCGCTGGTCAGTCTGTCTCGTTTGATCGGTTGGTTGGGACTGGATCGACACGCACCTGTGTTGATTGCCGATTCGTTTGGTCAATCATGGGAAGTGGGGATCTCATTCGAAGGACGATTGTTGTTGGACTACCGTCCGGCGGCGGCGCGAGACGGCAGTGAATTCGCCGACGTCATTGACCATCACCTGGAACGCTTGCAACGCTTTTGCCAGCGTCACCGAGGAATGTCGGATCACCAATTGGATCAGTTGTTCGTTGGTGGCGGGCATGACAAAGTGATGCCTGTTGTCAAACGCTTTGCCAACGATTCAAAGCTGTCTGTCTCTGCGATCACGTTGGAGTCCGCGTCTTGGAAGATTGATCGATACAAGGCGACCGCCGTCGAGGGTGGCGACGAAATGTTCTGCGAAGTTCCAATTCCTGAAAGCGATACGGTAGCCATCGCAGCGGCCGTGTTGCCGTTGATCTCCAATCCGGACTTGCCCAAACCCGACTTGTTGCAAGAGATCCGACGCGATCGTGGTAAGTCGTTTGTGCGGCGAATGGTCGGAACGTTTTGGCCAGCAGCTGCGGCAGTGCTGTTGTTGTCGCTGGGATTCACGATGGTCGCCAGCGAACGATCGCGAGCGGAACGCCAACGTCAACAACGCGACTTTGTCGAAACACAGATGCGTCAGACGCAGGTGCGGATGACTGGCGTGCAACAGATGCGAGAGTTCGTCACGCATTTGCAAACGATCGAATCGAAAACGTTTGCACCACACGTGAACCAGATCGTCACTCAGATGGCGCAGTGTCTGCCCGCTCAAACTCGATTGCGATCCATGGTGCTGGATTCCGAGCACCAAATTCACTTGGAAGGTTGGACGGCGCAAGAAAACGATATCTACGACGTGATCAGCTACGTCCGTCGCGTGCCAGAGATCAACCAAGTCGCTTTGCTGGGCACCAACGCCAGTGCGGATGACGACGGGTTGGTGTTTCAAATTCGATTGGGAATGCGTCCGGACCGCCCAGAACTGCGAACGGGAAAGGCGAGTTCCCATGAATAAACCGAATGACCGGCTAACCCGGGTGATCGTCGCCGCTGGAAGTTTCCTTGCGTTGATAGTGATCGGAAAACCACTGGTCGATGAACACAGAGAGCTACGTGCAGGACATCGAGAGTTATCAAAACTCGAAGAAGAATTCGACATGTTGCAATCTCGCGACGTGCGTTTGCAGCGAATCGAAACGACGTTGAAAGACGAACGAAAGCAATTGTTGGAACGTTCGACCACTCCGGACAAAATCCAGCAGGTTCGTGACACGGTGATTGGCATCGTTCGGCAAAGCAGTGCTACGCTGCGAAGTTTGGAAATTGAAGACGGACAACGTCGACGGTGGGCATTTCAAAACGATGACCCGCACAGTCGACGACTGCCCGAGATGGACGAAGAGTCAGACTTCGAGTTGCATTCGCACTCGTTGACACTGGTCGCCGACGGGACGTTGGACGCGATCATGGAAGTGATGAAGAAGATCAACAGCCAGCAATGGTTGATGACGGTTGAGACTTTGGGATTGGAGCCTGCAGGATCAAGCGAAAAATGGATTGGATTGGAATTGCGAATCACGCTGTATGGACTGCAGCGTTCGGTTCGTGAGGATGATGAACTGGTCGCTGCGATTGAATCGACGCGACTGAAGTGATCCGACGCCAAGTCGTGACACTTACTTTTCACCAATAGGAATCAACGCATGGCCAAGGAAGGCTCCGCGTCACAAGCTGAACACGTCTCCACTCCGAGCGATTCGCTCGCGAGTCCGATGACGTCGCGTCGTTCGAAAGCTCGGCGTGCGCTCGCTGCTATGGTTCAATCCGCGTCAATCGGTGTTGGATTGTCGCTAGCGATGTTCGTGACGACTTGGAGTGGTTTCACCGTGGTTGCGGCGGAAGCGAACACGGTGCCAGGCAATTCACAGAGCATCGCGATTGATGCAAAGCTTGGTGATTCAAATCCAGGCGAAGTGGAAACAAAGACTGCTGCGGGAGCATCGTTGGCGGCAGACGCCGAGTCGCAGGTCCAATTGAACGGTCCTCCGCTTTCCATCAATGAAGTGCTTTCACAGCGGGGAAGCATCACGTTCCGAAAAACATCGCTGCAAGAAGTTGTGTTTTTGCTGTCGGATCTTTGGAACATCAACATCGTCGCGGGCGAGAAGATCACCGGGGACGTGTCCGGTGTTTTCAAAGACGCTCCGCTGCGGGACGTTTTGTCCGCGATTCTGACTTCTTCCGGCTACGGCTACATTGCGGCGGGAAACAGCTTGGTTGTTTTGCCGCTGGATGAAGTCGGAACGGGAAGCCCTGATTTCGAATCGCGAACGCTGCAGTTTCGAGCGGCCGACGAAGCGGAGATGAGTTCGACGATCGCGGCGGCTCAGCTGTTGTTGTCCGATCGCGGTCGCATTCAACCGATCGGGCGTGGCGCGATTCTGGTCGTCGACAGCAAAGACAACATCGATCGCGTTCAGCAAATGTTGATCGCTATGTTACCGGGTGCCACCGTGCAAGGCGGCAATCCCGCGGACGGCGCATCACCCGGTTTCCAGCGACCCGCGTCACCGAACGTCTATGACGCGATGGCCACCGAGGTGATCTACCTGACGCCCCAATTCACTGAAGCCTCCGAGATGCGAGAGTCGCTCGAAGGTGCGTTGGGCGAAGACACGATTGTGTCCGTCTACGAAGCTGAAAATCGCATTCTGATCAAAGGCAATCGGGCTCAATTGCAGTTGGCGTCCCAGGCGTTCAAACAGCTCGATGTCCCACGTGCTCAGGTGCGCATCACGGCGTTGATCTATGACGTCAGTTTGGAAGAACTTGAAGAGTTGGGTGTGAACTGGGGACGGGGTTTTCGTTTGAACACAACCGACGAATCGGCTCTCGCTGACTTGGCGGGCAACGTTGAGAAAGCGGTCACGTTTGGAACGCTCGGGACGGGTGGGGCGAGTTCGTTCGGGATTCGAACCTTGACGGACACGTTTGACACGAGCGTTTTGCTTCGTGCCTTGGACAGCAGTGATGAAGCAAAGTTGTTGGCTGACCCGTCCATCACCGCAATCGATCGTCGCGAAGCCTCGATCAAAATCGTTCAACAAATTCCGATCGTCGCCGCGTCGCCGGCGGAAGGTAGCAACGTTGTTTTCGCGCAAGTCGAATTCAAAGACGCCGGGATCATCTTGAAGGTGACTCCGCGGATTAGCAACGACAACACGATTGAATTGCAGGTCCAACCCGAATACAGCGTCAAGGTTGGCGAGATCGAAAACAATCCAGTGATCGATAGCCGGACCGCCGAGACCACCGTTCGTGTCGCGAACGGCCACATGTTCACGCTGGGCGGTTTGCGTCAGAAGCGGATCATCGAGGGCACAAGCGGTGTGCCTTATTTGCGAGATTTGAAATACGTCGGGAAGTTGTTTCGAAGCCACTCGACCGAGGTCCGTGAAAGTGAATTGATCGTGTTCTTAAAACCCGAGATCATCTCGCCTTACGACCACGGCAACGAACGTTCACGACAAGCCATGTGCGTCGCGAATCGCCAACTGGACTCGATTCCTTACGCGTCGGTTTGTCCGCAAACACCTTATTGCTACGACAAAAACTGCCCCAATCACCATCCGCGACCTCGGATCAACGGCGGCACCGACGAGTTGCAAATGTTGGGCGGCGAAGGCATCGCACCGATGGAGTTGTCGTTCCCTGGTTTGGTGAATCCCGCTCCGGTGGTCCCGGGCCAAGTGACGCCTATGTATGAATCCGAACGAGTGATCTCGGATTCGATCATGCTCGATGCTGAGCCAATGATGTTGGAGACCCCGAACCCAATTTCTAGCGGCTCATCCAATGTATTGCCTGCTCCGATGCTGGATCACAGTTCTCGGTCGATGGAGGGGAGGTTATCCAGTCCAAAACAGTCCGTTGCGATCGTTGATTCATCCAGCGTTCGAAGCCAAAACGCTTTGCAGATTCAGCCACAGATGCGAAGCGAATCGGTTTCGGCGATCCCTGCTTCCACCAGAATGATGCCCGCGAAGGTTGAAACATTCCGGTCTCTGATCAACGAGCCATTGCGAGCTGATCTGCTACCCAATGATGTCTCGTCCCATCGGGATGCGGAAGAATTCGTGGTTTACCCGCCTGTTCATGTTCGCAAGATGGAGCAGCGATGATGACCGAGCCAAGTTTGGCAAGACGGACGCGAAACCACGGCAAGAAAACCATGTCGAAGGGCGTCAGCAAATCAACAAAGACTCGGATGAAGTGGTCCGCCGCGGTTGTGTTGCTGTTTGTGAAAGTGGTGGTGCTGCCAGGATGCGGTGTGGACCCGGAGTCAATTGAGACGATTCGCCGTGTTGCGATGCAGGACCGAAAGACTCAATCAGATTTAGACATCGGCGCCGACGGAAATGGATCGGTGGCGGTGAGTTCGCCGAGAGTTTTTGAACCGCCATTTCCGGATCGCAGGGATCCGTTTCACATCGACCAAGCGGCACCGTCGGCGGTGTCGCGTCCGACGAAAGCTTCCGAGTACTTGGTGCTCGGATTCGCGGACGTGGGAAAGACGCGTGCGATCATCCGCTTTGGCGACGAGACGCAATTTGTTTCCAAGGGCGACACGATCGGTGACGCCGAGGTGCTGGATGTCATTCCGCCTCGCGTTCGTTTGAGAAACGGCAGTTTCATTTGGGAAGCCAGCATGTTCCAGTCTCCATGAGTTCTTGATGGAGCAATTATTGATGGCACAACGATGGTCCGCATGAAGCAATTCATGCGGGCCAATTTTTTTGCATGGGCCGGTCTGGTGTCGAAGATTTTCGTCGCGACGCAAATTCCCTGGGTGACGGGATGTGAATTTTGGGGAGGGCGGATGTGAAATCTTGTTTTGGCGGTGCGTAGTTGGACGCCAATGCGGTTTCTTCGATTCTGGCCATCTGATAGGCTTTCGCTTTGCAAATCATTCCAACGCGAACCGGCCGAGTCATCTTGGGACTGCTCGCATCACCCCGACGGAATTGAAATATCTGGTGCCCTGGAGGCAGTTCGTTTTTTCGCCCGCTTTTCTCTGCCTTTTTCATGGGCATCGGGTGGATCTTTCTGATTCAGGCGTCGCCTGTTGCCGGTCAAGAACCGTCGGATGGTTTTGAATCGACCGCGTCGGTTGCATTTCAACCAGAGATTCTCGAGAAAGCGATCGTTTCCAATGAGGGCTACTTTCAGCTGACTTGGGTTGTGACCGGAGCACCTGACTTCGACGGATCATTTCGCGTTTCGGAATTGGTTGATTCTGGTGCCGAAGGTTCATCGGCTGGTCAGGAAACACGGGGATTAACAGCCGGGGAAGTCCAGAATGGTGTCCCCGAACGTGTCGTCTATGAGGGGACACTTCCGACCGCATTTGTATCAGGACTTCCTGATGGAACGTATCGCTATCGCGTGGAAGCGTTGGACGCGAACGGGCGCGTGATCGCAGTGTCGGAAGTTCCCGCAACGGTTCAGGTTCAGCATTGGTTGGCGTGGCAGGCAACGTTGTTGCTGGCCATCGGTGCGATCGTGTTTTTGGCGGTCATCATCGTGATCGTGCGAGGCACATGGATGCACCGTTCCACGAGCGTGGTCGCCGATACGAGTGATCAGGCAACAGAGGAACCAACAGAAGGAAGCCAGGCATGAGTGGTGAGTTGTTGGCAGTGTCCGGGGCCATCCTCAGCCCTCAATCTGGATACGTCTTGCTGGCTATCTTTGGCGTTTTGTGGATTGCCTTGGGATGGTGGTGGGGACGTCAGGCCAAGTCGTATGACGGTTTTGCCGTTGCCGGCCGAAACGTTGGACTGGCCATGGGCACCGCGACGGCCGTGGCGACTTGGATCACTTCCAACACAACCATGTTGGCCCCACAGTACGCATTGCAATTGGGGATTTGGGGAGCACTGGCCTATTCGACGGCAAGCTTTGGATTGTTTGCATTCGCTCCGATGAGCGGTCGCATTCGGCAGTTGATGCCAAAGGGATACACCGCCGTTGAGTTCATCCGCCGCCGCTACGGTTGGTTGGGGACGGTTCCATTCTTGATCATCTCGCTGTTTTATGCCGTGACATGGTTGGTCTCGATGTCGATGGCGGGCGGAAAGCTGCTGAACGTGCTGTCGGGGATTCCGTACGAGTATGGAATGACAGTGGTGGTGTTGGTCTGCGTCGCCTACACGTTGTTCGGCGGAATGTACGCGGTGATCGGGACGGACTTCATTCAAAGCCTGATCATTTTGGTGGGCCTGGTCGTGGTCGCGATCGCCGTTCTGACTCAGGTTGAAATCCAAGAGGTGCACGAGAAACTGCAAAACGAGCGACCGATGTTGCTTTCCGCGTTTTTTCCCGCCGCATTGATGGCCTTGTTCAATAACATGTTGTTTGGGTTTGGCGAAATCTTCCACAGCAATGTTTGGTGGAGTCGCGCGTTTGCGATGCGTGAAGGCGTCGGCCCAAAGGCCTATGCCCTGGGCGGTGTGTTGTGGTTGCCTGTTCCCATCGTGGCGGGGTTCCTGGGACTCGCCGCACCGGCACTTGGCATTGGTATCAGTGAGCCTGATACGGCGGGCCCGTTGGTGGCAGCGACATTGCTGGGGACCGGCGGTGCACTGCTGGTTTTCGTTGTCGTATTTTGCTCCCTGGCGTCCAGCATCGATAGTTTGCTGGCCGCGACGTCGGATTTGATCGTCAACGACATTGCAGAGCCGATTCAGAATCGGGTGACCAGTCGGCACTCAAGTGACGCGTCCAAGCGAAAATTATCCGCGATGGCAATCATTGGCCTCGGAGCGATCGCTTGGATCGCGGCGTTCCCAAACGTGGGATCATTGGCGACAGTACTTTTCTTCGCTGGCCCGATGGTCGGCAGCTGTATCTGGCCGATTCTTTGTGGTCTGTACTTTCGGCGAGCCAGCCCCATTGCGGCCTGTGCTTCGATGGTTTTGGGGAGTGTTCTTGGCTTGGTTGCCTATTTCCTAATCGGTTGGTTCACCGCATCTTTGATTGGTGCCGCCGTCTCGGGTGTCACTTTTGCCGTTTGTTGCCAGATTTGGCCGGACGATTTTGAATTCGCAACTTTGGCGGACGACTGAATCCATGTTCTCCGTTTTCTTCTTACAATTTCTTGTGATTGGCAGTCTGGTGCTTTGTGTCATCGGCGTAGCGGTGCTGATCGGATTTTTGTGGATCGACTTACGAGACAAACAAATCTGGTAGTCCAATGAACTCACTTTCCAATCAACAAGTATCGGAAGCGTTGAATGCATCCGCGACAAACTCGAAGGGGCAGAAACTGTCGCCTTTGTCGTTGCTGGATGCGTTTGAAGGCAACATCGACCGCGATGCGTTGAAGGCGCTCGCTGGGCAGTCGATTTTGAACCCGCGGCAATTCGATCGTCGGACCATTTTGTCGATTGCACAACTCGCTGCACTTCTTGAGTCACGCAACGTTGAAATGGATAAACCGCTGGACGGAAAGATCGCCATCACGGCTTTCTTCGAACCCAGCACCCGAACTCGGTTGTCGTTTGAAAGTGCCGTGCAACGATTGGATGGAAAAGTCCTTTCGGTGCCCGATGGCCAAGTCACCGGGATTGCCAAGGGTGAATCGCTCGCGGACATCGGTGAGATGTTCAACACCTACGGCGACGTCGTGATCATGCGTCACCCTGACACGGACAGCTTGGACGAGATTCGAAAGAATCTGCAGCGTCCGTTGATCAACGCGGGCAATGGTTCGGGCCATCACCCAACCCAGGCATTGATCGACTGGTACGCGTTGCTGAAGTGGCGTCCCGAATTGCACTCGGAGCAATGCCCGCCGGAGAAGCGTGTGCATCTAGGCATCATCGGTACGCCCGGTTCAATGCGGGCGGTGAAAAGCTTTCTGCGTCTATCGCTGATGTTTGCCGGTGCTGTCAGCAAGATCACGTTAGTCAGCGAGATGGCTGATCCGGTTGGATTGGATCTGACTGAACCGATCGAGCAGTCACCGATTCCGATTGAGATCACCAACGACGTGCAGGAAGTGCTGCCGCAGTTGGACGTGGTTTATGTGAACTCGATCGCATTCCTTGGTGACAGCTATCGCAATCTGGATTCTCGCTACAGTCTCGACGCGAGCAGCCCGTTCAAGTCCGGTGCTGTGATCATGCACCCGCTCGCTCGCAATGCGGAGCTGAGTGAAGACCTGGATGAAACCGAGCACAATCTTTACTTCGCCCAGGCGGCTGGCGCGGTATTTGTTCGGCAAGCACTCTTGGCGGCCGTTTTGGATCGAACCGACCGAATCAGCGGCATCTGACCGCTGCATCGAACTGCGGCGTTTGATCCTCTCTCTCAATCCATTTCTACGAAACATCAACACCGTTTATGTGTGGCATCACCGGATTCTGGAATCCATCTCGTACCAACGAACGCGAATTGCGATTTGCGCTCGATCCTATGCTCGATGTTCTTGACCACCGTGGTCCCGATGAACGCGGCAGCCGTTTCTTTCAGGAACGTGGGCTGGCGATGGGGCACACGCGTTTGTCGATCATCGGATTGGCATGTGGCCATCAACCGATCGAAACGGATGACGGCGATTACGCGGTCACAGTTAACGGCGAGTTGTACGATTACAAACGCATTCGCACCGCATTGGCTTGCGAGAAATACGAGTGCAACGGAAAGAGCGACAGTGCGATCACCCTGCCGCTGTACCTGAAGCACGACCTGGCGATGGTCGATCATCTTCGCGGTGAATTCGCGGTGGTGCTGTACGACGACCGCAAGGAACGACTCATCCTGATCCGTGATCGGTTTGGTGTGAAGCCGCTGTATTTCGCGGTCAACGACAACGGGATCGTTTGGGGATCCGAAGTCAAATCCATTCTGCAGCACCCCGATGTCGAGCCACGGTTGTGCCCCAAAGCTGCCGTTCACCAAATGATGCAAGTCATGGTGCCGGGATCGACCGCGTTCGAAGGTGTCGATGCGTTGTTGCCAGGCCACATGTTGGTGGTTCAGAAAAACGGCGATTCACTGGAGGTTCAAACCAAGCGGTGGTGGGATTTCGAGTTTCCTGAATCGCACGAAGAGAATGCGGATCCAGAACCGTTCATTCAAGGCGTCCAAGATCGCTTGATCGATGCGGTCGCGGCACGTTTGGAAGCGGACGTTCCGGTTGGTTGTTACTTGTCCGGCGGAATCGATAGCTGTTCGATCCTCGGGCTGGCGAACACATTGCAGCAGTCGCCGGTCAAAGCGTTCACGATTGCCTTTGATAGCGACGAATATGACGAATCAAACATTGCCAAACGGATGGCCGAACGCACCGGGGCAGAGCAGGAATTGCTGCGGCTGACCGAGAAAGAACTGTACGGCCCGGCTTTTGAACGTGCGACTTGGCATGCCGAGCGGACGTTCTACAACACTCTGGCGGTTGCGAAGTGGCACATGAGTCGTCGTGTGCGTGCCTGCAACTACAAAGCCGTGATCACGGGTGAAGGAAGCGATGAGCTGTTCGGCGGCTATCCATTCTTCAAACGCGATTGGCTCGGTCGAGATGACGAAGGGGGTATCTTCGCCGGTGCGATTCTGGCCGAGGAAGACTTGCAACACAGTGCTTGGCAAGACCTGTGTGGCTTCACGCCGTCATGGATCCAGCCGTGGATGTTGGTTCTCAAGCGTTTCGAGCCGATCCTGTCATCATCGTTGACCGATTTGTTGCAGGAATATGATCCGGTCGGTGAAGTGGCCGGAGCAATCGATCCAGCTCAAGTTCGCGGCCGCCACCGCTTGGACGTGTCGCAGTACACGTGGAGCAAAACAATGTTGGAAGGTCAGATCCTGACATGGGGTGGCGACCGGATGGACATGGCAAACAGCATGGAAGCCCGTCCGGCCTTCCTCGATCACCATGTTGCCGAGTACGCGACGACCATCCCACCGGACATTCGCATCCGCGATGGCGTCGAGAAATGGGTGCTTCGCGAAGCCATGGTCAACGTGTTGCCGCGTGAGTTGTATGAGCGCAAGAAGTTTGCATTCATGGCCCCGCCTGCACACACGGACCCGGTCAAGCGAGCCGCCGTGCAAGAGATGATCGATCACTGGTTGACGCCTTCACGTGTCGAATCGGTAGGGTTCTTCCAGCACGATAAGTTGATGCAGTTCATCGATGATGCTTGGAAAGAATCCGATGGGACGATCGCTCGTCGGAACGACATTGTCATGAACCACGTGTTGCAACTGCACATGCTGCACGGTCAGTACGTCGAAGGGCTGCCCTTGCCGGCAGTGGATTGATTGCCATGCAAGTGAATCTGGAACGAATCAAGGCCGACATTCTCGAACTCTCGCAGATCGGCCGCAATTCGGAAGACCATGGCATTTACCGGATGGCATTCACCGATGCGGATATCGCCGGCAAACGCTGGTTGATCGACCGAATTGAAGCGGCTGGTTTACCCAGCTCCATCGATGGTGCCGCTAACATTTCGGCGACCTTAGCCGGCACATCTGATCTGCCTCGCGTGTTGGTCGGATCGCATATCGACACGGTGCCTTGCGCTGGTGCCCTCGATGGAACTCTCGGGGTGGTGGCGGGGCTGGAATGCCTCCGTTGCCTGAAGGAATCCGGCGTTCAACCGGATCGGACAATCGAATTGGTTGCCTTCAGCGATGAGGAAGGCCGTTTCGGCGGGATGTTTGGCTCGCAATCAGTCTGTGGACAAATCAATCCCGAGATGATTGCGACCATGACGGACATGAACGGTGTCCCGCTGCAGGAAGAAATGTCACGGCATGGATACGATCCCGTTGCCGCGTTGGATGCGGCGAGGGATCCCGAAGGTCTTCATTGCTACTTGGAAATGCACATCGAGCAAGGTCCCGTCTTAGACCGTTTGCACAAATCGGTTGGGGTCGTGGACCAAATCACGGGTTTGTTCACGTGGTCGGTACGCCTTAAAGGCGAGGCCAACCATGCGGGAACGACGCCGATGGACATGCGGCACGACGCGTTCATGGGGTTGGCCGATTTTGCTCACGAGGTTCCACGAATTTTGGAAGAGAACGGCAGCGACCGAAGTCGTGCGACCATTGGAAAGGCTCAGATATTGCCAGGAGCAACGAACACGGTTCCCGGTTTGGTCGAGTTTGCGTTGGACGTCCGTGACACTTCGATGGACGTCTTGGAGGATTTGGCCGATGCGTTTCGCAAGGCCTTGTCAGCAATCGCGCGTCGACGAAGTTTGATGTTCGAGTTCGAGCAGAAAAGTTTGATCAGCCCGGTGGAGTGTGGTGCCCTGATTGTGAAGACGATCCAGCAACAAGCCGAAAAGTTGCAGCTCGATTACGAAATCATGCCCAGTGGGGCTGCCCATGACGCGCAAATCATGGGAAGAATGATTCCGGTCGGTATGATCTTTGTCCCCAGCAAGTCTGGGCAGAGTCACTCGCCCGCGGAATGGACCGCGTGGCAGGACATCGAGGCGGGAGCCAACGTGTTGCTCCACTCGCTCACCGAAATGTCAAGCAAACCAGATTGATCGCATCGAAGGCTCACCATGAACGATTTTGCACCGCACGACGAACACCCGGATCCGCTTCGCGAAATTTATCACGAATCGTTTGTTGAGAATCCTGCTCACGGTGAGTTTCTCGTTGGCCGGCACACCGCTTTGTTGTGCATCGATCTGCAATATCTCGACGCCGCACCAGGTTGCGGTGTGTTTGCCGAAGGAAACAACCACGGCGTCTCCCCGGAGGGCCAAAAGTATTACTTCGATCGATTGAACGACACGGTGCTGCCGAACGTGCGACGGTTGCAAGAGGCGTTTCGTCGACGCAATCTGGAAGTCATTCACACCCGGATTCAGTCGCTGACGCAAGACGGACGTGACCGCGGAAAAGGGCACAAACGACTGAATCTATTGGCGGCTCCTGGTACTCGCGAAGCGGAGTTTTTGGTGGAGGTCGCACCACCACCAGGAAGTGACGAAATCATCATCAACAAAACCGCCAGCGGCGTTTTCAGTTCGACGAACCTACACTACGTGCTCAAGAACATGGAGATCGAAGCCTTGTTCGTCGTCGGTGTTTACACCAATGAATGCGTCGAGACCACCGTTCGAGATGCTTGTGACCTGGGCTATCTGGTGACGGTTGTCGAGGATTGCTGTGCCACCGTGACTCCGGAATTGCACAACGCAACACTGGCTACCCTTCGTGATCGATACGCTCGAGTGATGACGATCAGCGAAGTCATTCAAACGGTCGTGAACCTGATTCCTGCAAAGACCTGAGCTGCTCCCTTTTTCTGATGCAGGAGCAGTGAGAAAATCAGGGCTTCATCTGGCCGGGCGCGCCCGGCCAGATGAAGCGAAATCTTTGGGGGCCAGGTTGCCCAAAACGCTATGGGGTCAATGTTCGTTGTAGTCAACTCCAAGCTTCGATTTTCTCCTTTGCGTCGGCAAGTGACAGAAACCAATTTTCGTTGAGGTTCAGCTGGACGCTTCCGTTGAAGGATTCAATGAATGCGTCATCCGTTGGTTTTCAGGGCCTACTGAAGTCGATCGTCGCGCCATTGGCATACGCCAACTGATCCAAAACCTTGGAGCTGAACTCCGGACCATTGTCGACACCGATCAATTGAGGCAGCTCGCGATCACAAGCCAGTCGTTCCAAGGCGGTGGCGACATCGCGTTCTCGCATCCGCTGACCAACCTCGATCTCATGACTCTCACGAGGAAAGTGATCGACTATCGTCAAGAGCCGGATCTGGCGGCCATCGAAGAGCTCGCAGTGCACTTTTTTAATGCATGAAATCCGCTTCGATTTGATATCACTCAACAGTCGTTCATGTGAGTCGCTTTCGGGCGATCGACACGTGCTCGACAACTGACACGGCGCTTCGGTGTCTTCGTTCGTAAACTCAGTTTTTCCCCGGGGATGAGCCGACCGATTCGCTTGGCATTGACGTCCCAGCCCTCAAGCCGAAGCAAAATATGCAGGCGACGGTAGCCAGGGTGAAATCGCGTTGCGGCGAGTTCTTTCAGCCGCTTTCGCAGACGCGGCCTGCTCATCCCTCGTGGATCGAAGGCGGTGAGTTGACAGAACCACGCCCAGCAGCTTGCAAGCACGACGCTCGCTCACTAGGTAGCAGGACTTCGCTCCTTCGGGCGCATTGACCAAGGCGGGTAGGTCTCAGAGCTTTTTTGAAAGGACATCCTGAAGAATCTGTTTGTCCAGATTCAGGTCCGCGACCAGCGACCTCAAACGCTTGTTCATTTCTTCAAGCTGCTTGAGTCGCCGAAGCTCATCGCTGCAAAGTCCAGCGAACTCCTTCTTCCATCGGGAAAAAAGTCTGCCGGCTGATCCCAAGCTTGCGGCAAACCCCTTCAATGGGCGTACCTGTCTCTGCCTGCTTCAGCATGAAGACGATCTGCTGAACAGTGAATTTGGACTTCTTCATCGGCGTTTTCAGCTAGCAGATGCCGACCCAAGTCGAGTCCAATGATCTTAGCGCTACGTGAATCAGTTGTTCGGGATCGGATCAAGCCAAACGAGTGCTCAACGTCATAGCCAATCATCACAACAACGTCAGTCAATCATGTCCGCGGGCGAAGGCTTCATGATCGGAACCCGTGAACGGTCGCTGCGTGGGAGCAACCGAACACAAGTGCCGCTAGTTCATGGAGATCGTTCTAGATCCCCTCTTCGCCAGAGACATATTCTTCAGAATCCTGAAATTCCTCTGCTTCTTCTAGCCCGTTGTCGTCGACGCCAACCGGTTCTGACGGCCCACCGCAACCAGCGAGTGGCACGAAGAAGCAACCCAACAAGATGGCGAGGCTAGCAAACTGACAAAAAATTCTGGACATTCAACAATTCTCGTATGAACTAAGTGGGTGAGAAATCCACCACGCTATCCGCGTGGTGGATGGAAATGCAAACTTAAGTCGCAGCATTGGAAGATGGAAGTGGCTACGAACGAATCGGGCACGGATGTGTATGAGTTTCGACCACCTCGACAAAGTTGCTCAACTTCGAAAGCCGAGCGATTCTAACGACCTGTGTTTGGTAACAAGGCCTTCGTAGCACTACAGCTGCTCCATGTCGATTGTCTCTTTGTCGCCGATACCGCCCACGGCCCTCCAGGTCAAGAAGTCAACGGAATCTGTGACCAGAGTCACAGAGCCATCGCCGAGAAGCACCTGGACGCCACCAGTATGAAGAGACCTAGCCCCGTACATGTTACGATCACTATTGGCTCCACAATCAAACAGTTTGGAATTGGGAACCATCAATGTGTTGAACGCCACCTCATTGGGTGAATATCCTCGCAGCCAAGTATTTCCACGTCCCCGAGTAGAGTTTGTGTCTGGATTTCCAGTTGCGGGGCACCCGTTGTCCTCTGCAGTGGCAATCAAATCATTGACAGGTCCAATTGTTTGCTGTTCGTATCCACGATTACCTCTCATGGTGGAGTTAATGTTGAGCCGGGGATGTCCAATGATGCCTTCGGCTACAGCAACCGTGTTTGAAAGCCCGTCAAGAATGTCGCGGAACTTCCGAAACTTCGCATTGACCCCAGAGTTCGTCGCATGGGATCGAACACCATCAAAGAAACCAACGCCTTGGCCGTTCCAGCGCAGTCGACTATCCGGGCCGGTGGACGCGAAGTAATTCGTAGGCGCCCAAGCCGCATTCGTGATTGATCCAGAGTGTTTCGCCGTCGTGGAGTCCAACCAAACGCTGGCCCCTGTTCCGGGATCAGACGGACAGAGGTATGAACTGACGACCGACGGGTTGACCTCGTCCCAAACTCTGTTTGGACGCTGCGCACCAGCCCACCACTGATGCAGGCCAAAATCGATTCTCTCGTAAAGAGCGTTTTCCTCAATGAACGGAAGAATCCGCGAGGACCAACTGTAATTCTGGGTGTTCCAGTTGGAAATGTTTGGATTGACCGCATCATGCCGGTCACGTAGCGGCGGGATGGCGTTGAAGGCGCCATGGTAATTGTGGATTGCCAGTCCGATTTGTTTCAAACGATTCGAGCACTGCATCCTTCTCGCAGCCTCTCGAGCGGATTGAACAGCTGGCAACAATAAACCAACCAGGACCCCGATGATGGCGATAACCACCAGCAACTCGACCAGCGTAAAACCAGTTCGTCTGCGAACTTTCATAATGATACCTATATAGACAATTGATAAGAAATCTTAGGGTAAATGGTCTCACCGAGATTTGCGGTCCTGATCAGAGACTACCCCTCGCTCGTTTTTAGCAAAGGCTGGCTGCACAAGCAAGGATTATTTGCCTTTAATGGGTTTTTATGAGCCGCGAAGCACCGGAGCTGGAAGGCATGGTTGAACAGCTACTGCTACTCGTCAAAGCGGCGAGCCGGTTGGCTCAATGACACGTTCTAACGCGGGTTATTCTTTTGCTAGAGCAGCGTCGTTGTCTGGTCGCCGTCAGGTCTCAGGCTCAACGAATCCAGTGGTCGGTGAATCGAAGTCCTGGTGCGAATTTTGTTTTCCGCATGTGGCAAGAGAGGCACGATGAATCAAGGGGATTATTAGTGCAGGTCACCACTTGGCCCGGATGCACGGAATTCAATTCACGCTTCCGGCTTGGATGCCCAGTCGCTTCTGAGTTGCTTTCGGGGACCGTCAGTTTGTCGGAAGGCGTGTGGCAGCTACGGCAAATGGCTTCAAAGAAACCGGGGTCGTTCTGCGATGGCAAGTGGGGATCATGGCAGGTGATGCAGTCCAACCTTGGATAGACGCCTTCATTCTCCGAAGCATTGGACACTTCGAAACAACGACTCATCACCAACCCGACGGGTGCGAACCTGACGAGGTGTCGTTCGTGTATCGAAATCTCCTCCGGTTTCATTTCGTCCGGCCTTCGATGGCACTCTCCGCAGCGATTCACTGATTCCAAGGGTGAGAGTTCACGCCAGGCAGGTTTTGTCGAATCAACACCACTTGAGCTGGCGTGATTTTTCGCATCGAAGTGGCAGCGTGAGCAATCCAAACCAGGCTTGATATTTGTCAACGTCATGTCTCTCAGCCGGCTTACATGACAGCCAAAACAGCGTCGAGCATCTGCCTCATTTTGATGCTCTCCTAATTGAACCACTCCTGCCCGTGTCAGTGAAGTTCCAGGTGTGGTTCTGAATTTTCCATCGGAGAATCTCGAAATTGTGAGCTGCGTCAATCCATGCTGATCGATCGAGACGGGTGTGAGAGCGTGATGACCGGAACCGAAAATCCAATCTACTCTTCGCTGATAGTCGATTTCGTCGCTTCCAAACCAGAGTTCCTCTCCCTCCTCAGTGAATGAAAACACGTGCCCCGATTCCTGGATCGATTCGCCCGCGAAGAGTGCAAGCATTTCAGCATCAGACCCACTGCGCAACGTATTTGCGTGAGGCGATGTCGCGAAATTCGCGACGATCCCAGCGTGACACTCCGCACATGTTTGTTCGTTGACTCCAGACCTTGGTGATTCCAATCTGCTGACTGCAGGTGACGATGAGCTGCGGTTGATCCCGATCCATCCCAAAATCAAAACCAACACAGCCAACGCCTGAACGGAACCAAGCAATCGCCATTGAACGTGGAATGGAAAACGCACATTTCGCCAGTTGGTCGCAGAACTTTTCACGGTCCAGAACTTTGATCTTTCACGGAAGTTGGATTGATTTCGCTCCGGCGGACTTGTGTCAACTTCTGGATCGCAGAGTCGGTCGCGTAATTCTCAAGCCAATCGAGATATCGATTGGCATCCTGTGGACGGCCAGCCTCGATTGCGCCACACAAACCAGCGTACATCAACTGAGAATCGATTGATTCACCGTCAATCTCAAAATCGCCTTTCGCAATGAGCTCTGTCGGCCCATGAAGCAAATACTTTTTGACACGCAGGGAAAGCTCTCGCTCGACGTTCGAATTTTTTGATCGTTGGACATCTCCATGGCGGTTCTGCGATCGGTCCCACTGAATCGACATCGTGTTTTTGAGGGCTGCATTATCTACGAATGGATCCCCACAAAGGTCCGCCGCTTGGACTCTATCTGAGGCAAGCCGTCGAAATAGACTAGCTTGTCCGGCGTCAATCATTTCTTCGTTCGCCAATTCCGTTTGACATTGGCCTATTTCGCAATGCAGTGATGCGTGGTTCGGAAACTCCTGAACTCCAACGAATAGCACTCGTAGAGCGGCATAGTGAAGTCCCATCGCTCGGAAAACACTCGCCTGCCGTCCTAGTTGCTCGTCATTTTTGATGACGGATCGAGTGCCCAACCAGTCTCGATCAAATATCGACCCGGTTGGAATCGGGAATTCATACTGCCAACTCTGGAACTCGACGATTTCACGATCGCTCAAAATCTCAATCATTCGCTTCGCGTATGCGGCATCGCCGGCCGACGCGTACGGAATCACCGGGGAATCAAGCGAAAGAGGCTTCCAGATAGAGGGCTCTAACGCACGAATCATTTCCGTATCACATTGTGATATGGCGAGAAGCGTTGTCTCGCGTCCGGCTAGTGGAACCCAGTAACCTCCAGAGGAACCATCTGTCCGATGGTAGCTCATCAGACGTTGTTGCCGGAGATCATCGAGGACGCGTTGATTCTCCTCGAAGCGCCCCGCCACAACTGATCGAATTGGCAAGTCTTGAAGCTGAAGCTTGAAAAAGTTGCCCGATGAGCTCCGATCCAGGTATCGCAAACTCTCCCAGGCCAGCATCCCACCGCTCCGAGTCGTGTCAGACAGTGCCGTTCCGTAGGGTCGGCACGGATCCAAAGCAAGATGCAACAATCGATTGTCGAGCGAAGCATCGATCCCCCAGCCCATCGTCGACTTTAGGCTGCCAATCGAGAGGGCGGCGACAGCGCATATCGGACCAGCAAGGACTGACAGTCGATGACTTCGAGATTTCAATTGTTTATCAACGAACCATTCACCATTCAAATGACATGCGATGAGTACGTCTGCCGCCAACCAAGCGGAGGCCAACGAGACGTTTTGAAAGCAGGACCAAGCAAGAAACTGGAACCAGGCAAAGCACCCGATATTCGACGGCAACCGTCGGAAATTTTGTGTTCGATGAACGCACCAAATAACGGTTAATCCAATGAAAGCTAGTGAACTTGGCTCTGTCCAACACAACCTTAATGGTTGCCATGGAGTATCCAACAATCGAAAAGCTGAATTACGCCATGAAGGAACAATCGCAGAAAGCGAATCCAGCCACGCACTTGCTCCCCTCGGATTGATCATTCCACCCACTAGGATCAATCCAGCGACTGTCCATTGGTCGCGAAAGTGCTTCCATCGAGACGAGGCAACGATCTGGTCTGAGTTCGCTCCAAACGTAAACCAGCCAATGAGTCCGGCGAAAATCCCCGAGGTGGTGTTGCTCCAAAGAACAAACAAAGCGAACGCGGTCATCGCGGTGCGACCCGATTTCCAGCCTAAGACGGTGCCTCGATCAACCGTGGTTGCCCCCGGAGAAAGCGAATTGGATTGCCGATTGAAACGGAATTGAAGCCAGGCCAGACAAGCAATGAAGATGCAGTCAAGCATTCTCGGCATCATGTTGATGTCGTCAACCAAACCAATCAGAAGCACTGTGACAACTAGCCAAATCAGCGGTCGTGATAGCCGCCAAGAGGGTGTGTTGAAGTCCTCGCCATCTTCTCGTCCAAATTTCTGTCGACAAGGCCCGACCAACCAGTTCAAGAAGCAGCACAACAAAAGTATTCGTGCTGCCATGACGGCATGCCCACCCATCGTCTGGTAGAACAGATACAGGGGCAATCCTCCGAGCCAATCGGCTTCTGCTTGGTCTTCCATTGCCAGCAAGGTACGACTCGGATCAAACGCCCCACCGACAACCACGCTTCCGCGGCTCAATTGCCACCAGAAGTCCGCGCCACGAATCGGCTGGAAACCGACGACGGCAAGCAGGACCAACATGGCTACCCAGTGAAACAAGTGAGCACGAAAAATGGAGCCGCTGTCCG
>NZ_DDGH01000028.1:45862-53466 GCF_002337565.1 Rhodopirellula sp. UBA1907
AGCCGCTGTCCGTTTCTGGGCGTCTCGGCTGAACTGAAGCTGGCTCTTGCGAACTGGGGCGGCGAGGTGGAATTCGTCGTGCATTTGGGGCTCGAGATTTCATGGAAGCAAGATACTCCAAAACAATCCTCCACGAGAATCAGGCATCGACCCCGACTACCGAATGTCGCGCGCTGACGCTGGATCTTACATCAATGCATCAGATTCATGCCTCGCAGGGTTTGTCAGCTCGACTTCGCCCATTGCGATTGATGTTTGAGTAGCGGCTTTCCCGCGTCAGAGTCGTGACATCTCACAGTGACATGTGCTGGCAAGGAAGCCGCCACGATTCGTGCACCGCGTCAGTTTCAACGCTCGCTGCATAGGAAAAATCGAGCGAGGACGGCCATTCGCGACGAACAGCGCACGAATAAATCGAACGCAACAAAAAATGCGTTCGGCAGTTCGCCGAACGCATTTCGATATTCAAATGCTTGCAATTCCAAACGGATTACATCTTTGCCATGCGAGAAATGTCGAACGTGTCACCGTTCAAGGTTACCTTGTTGGCGAGCAACATGACTCGATCCTTCACTTGAATGGCTGGGCCGCTGATCGTGACTTGACTGCCCTGATTTAGGTTCGCGTCCAAATCGTTCTTGCGTCCGAGATCAACGAGCATCATTTTCCCATTGTCCGTCTTGATCTTGGCAAGCTGTCGTTGCTTGCCATTGATATTGACGGTCTTCATGGTTTCGATCGTGCCGGAGTACTCGCGGCCGCTACGTTCGACCTCCATTTGCTGCCCATCATGCTCAATCGATTGCGACAGCAGCACGCTGGTGTCTCCGGTCTTGAACGGCGAACCCTTGACCGTCAGCGTGTCGTTGAGCTGCGGCATTCGGTCGAGTTGATCAGCGGGACCCAAGTCCGCGATCATCGATTTGCCTTCACTTTGGTTTTGAAGTTCCACAACGATGTTGGTCGTTGCTGGTGTCTTCACCTTCTTGGCTCGAGTGATCTTACCGGTGAACGACTGACTCTTGGCCGATGAGTTTTGTTGATCGGCTTTTTGCTGAGCAGTCTTTTGCGAGTCGCTTTGTTCGTCGCCGTCTGAGAACGAGACATATGTGGCGTCGTCGTACGTTCCATCACCGTCGGTGTCGGTGTAGGAAGCGAAGGCGTCGTACACACCATCGTTGTCATAGTCGTAGTAGTTCGATGTGTACTCGTAGTTGCCGTCGTTGTTGTAGTCGCCGTAGTCCGAGTACCCGTGATCGTAGTAATCGTAGAACCAAGTGTTACTTGACTCGGTGTCGGCGTAGTAACCGTGATCGTTGTTCGTCCAGTCGATGTCGTTGTCGGAATCGCTGGACGTCAGGGCTTCGTCGCGGTCGTACGTCTCGTTATCCCAGCGGCCGATCGCTTCGTCGGTTGGGTTGTAATCGTTTCCGTCGAACCATTCGCTGACGTCATACCAGGCATCGTCCTCGTAGTAAGGCGATCCGGTTTCCCACTCCCATCCAAAACCTGCTTTCGCAGTGGATGCAGCGGCCAGCGGCGTGATCAGTCCAGCGGCAATAGCAAGTGCAAAACGTCGTTGGCGTGTAGGTAGTCGCTTAGTCATTTCGGTCTCCTGTGTAGGGGCACAAATTGACGCGTGCGTTTACGTTCACAGAGCGTCGTTCAGGAGAGAAAGGGCCGCAAAGTCGATGCCAAAAAAGACATCGACGCAGCGAGAGTTTGACGTCCAAATCGCTTTGGCGGGAAACTCTCATGCATCGCGGCGTGCCGCGGTCAATTGCCAAAACAGCAATGAATCCCGCGGCGAAACGCTGTTGATGATCAACCCATTTCGGCCTTGATCAAATCGATCAAGTCTTGCGTTTGCAATTTCGCGGCGGCGTCGGTGCCATCCAAGATGCCGGCAACGAGTTCTCGCTTGTCGGCATGCAGTTGAAGGATTTGCTCCTCAATCGTTCGCTCAGCGACCAATCGATAAACCGTCACTGCCCGTTCTTGTCCGATGCGGTGCGCCCGGTCAGTTGCTTGATCTTCGACGGCGGGGTTCCACCATGGATCCAAGTGCAACACATAGTCGGCCGCGGTCAGGTTCAACCCGGTTCCACCCGCTTTCAACGAGATCAAGAACAGATCGCCTTCGCCATTTTGGAAAGCATCGACGCGGCGTTGCCGTTCGTGCGAAGGAGTGGCTCCATCGAGGTACTGATACGAGATCCCACGTTCGTCCAATGCCGCTCGCACCACGCTGAGGTGTTTAACGAATTGGCTGAATACGAGAGCGCGGTGATCACCTTCGCGAAGTTCTTCCACCAGCGACAAGAACAATTGCAACTTGGAAGAGGTGCCCTTCCAGCTTGGTTCGACCAACGATGGGTGACACGCAAGTTGACGCAAACGGGTCAGCCATGACAGCGTCTGAATGCGACGTCGGCCTTCGTGCGATGGTGCTCCGCCGCCCGCGGTCAATTCCGCCAGCGCGGCCAAACGAGCGTCTTCGTAAAGCTTACGCTCGGGAGCCGACAATTCCGCACGCAGCGTGATCTCGGTGCGAGGCGGCAATTCCTTCAGCACCTTGTCTTTTGTTCGCCGCAGCACAAACGGTCGAACCAACCGCGCCAACGATTCGCGACGATCCGCGTCACTGTGTCGTTCGATCGGCTCAGCAAATCGGCTTCGGAATCGTTGCCAAGACCCGAGCAAGCCTGGGCTCAACGTTCGGAACAAACTCCACAACTCGCCGAGGTGATTCTCGAGCGGCGTACCGGAAAGTCCCAAACGCCAATCCGCTTGGATTGTGCGAATGGCTTGCGATGTTTTGGTTTGCGAGTTTTTGATGAACTGAGCTTCGTCGAGCACCAACGTGTGCCAACTTCGCGAAGCAAATCGTTTCGCGTCGCGTTGCAGCAATTGATAGCTGACGATCAGCAAGTCGTTTGGCCCCGCGGTCTTGATGACTTCGTCTCGATCGCAATCGCGGTACAGCTTGCCGGTCAACGCGGGAGTGAACTTCTCCGCTTCTCGAACCCAGTTCTCACCGACACTGGTTGGTGCCACGACCAACGCGGGGCCAGTGGGGCCACGTTCGACCAAGATGCCGAGTGTTTGGACGGTTTTACCGAGACCCATGTCATCGGCGAGGACGCCACCAACACCCCAGCGACTCAAACGTGCCAACCATCGGTACCCGTCCAATTGGTAATCACGCAGCGTCGCATCGAGGCCATCCGGGCGATCCGGTGACCAATCCTGAAGCGAATCGAGTCGCTCGATCGCTTGGTGCCAAGCCGCTGTTGTTTCCAGCGTCACGTCGTCGCCCAGAACGTCGCGAGCCAACGGCACGGCTGCTCCGGCCAATCGCAGTTGTCCCTTTTCGCTGACCAGCGTGTCGCCCAACTGCGTCAAACGCTTGCGGAACGCCTCACTGATTTTCGCGAAACGGCGATCGCCGACACGAACGAGTTGACGGTCTTCGCGGACCGCCATCAAAAGATCTTGCAGTGGCACGTCGACACCATCGACGGTCACGGTTCCCGTCATGCCAAACCAGTCCGGCGAGTCATCGATTTTGATTCGCAGCGATTTCGGTGTGATCTCACCACGCACGCGGAACGTTTCGCCTTCGGGCCAAACG
This sequence comes from Rhodopirellula sp. UBA1907, assembly GCF_002337565.1. NCBI lineage: Bacteria > Pseudomonadati > Planctomycetota > Planctomycetia > Pirellulales > Pirellulaceae > Rhodopirellula > Rhodopirellula sp. UBA1907. The sequence continues at coordinate 49,497 of NZ_DDGH01000028.1, forward strand.
ATTCGAGGCGATTCATCGCCGGCGTCGTGCAAACGACCCAGCAAATCCAATGCGGCGTGATCGGTCAGTGCGACCCACTCCATCGTGCTCTCGTGAGACAGACGGCTCAGGCCAAAACGTTGCACGATCTTTTCGGCAGATTCCAATTCCGCTTTCAAATCGCGTTGCAATCGAATCGGACCGGTCTCGGCCAAACATGGCACCAACTCGGGAGCATCCCCGGGGATTAACGAATCTCGCAAACGTGACTCGTAGACTCGCAGAGAAACCTTCAATCCCGCACCCGGACGCGGACGCATTTGCAGCACTAGCTCACACGGAGCCGGAACGATCGGACCGGCCAATTGCGGTGGCAGTTCCACTCGAATCAACGAGTCGATCGACCCAGCGGCCAATGCCAACCGCGAAGCCGTCGCGTGATCGAGCAATGTGTCGCGATAGTCGCCGCGAAGCAAGAACTGAATGATTCCAATCGCAGCGGGATCGGCCAGCGTGCACAGGACGATTCGGTCTTCGTCGGAATCGGCCAAGATGATCGCTGGTTCGACCGGACTCAGGCCGCCGACAACGATCTCGCACTTTTGCACATTGATGTCAATTCCGTCGACCGACAGTCGCGGTTGAAATTGCACCTCGACCTTTTCTTCATCGGGAATTAAATCGTCGGGGATCAATCCATCGGCGGATGGAGCCTCGACGGAATCCAGTTCCGATTCCGGCATGGTCATCGTCGCGGTGACGTTGCCCAACAACTCATCGGCGGATTTGCCCGAACGTTTGCCTGATGATTTGCGAGTTGTCTTTGTCGCGGTCTTTTTCTTAGAAGCTTCGCCGTCAGTTTGTCTCTTGGATGCTTTGGGTTTCTTGGACTGTTCGACTTCGACCGGCTGCAACGTCAACAACAACTGACTGCAGAAGACTTCGACGGGAAGTGCGTTCTGATCGTCCCAGGCAACGTTCTCGTGGCCGGCCAGCATTCGCAAGGCTTCGAAGATGGCGTAGTTGTCATCGTGAACGCCGTGTGTCGGCACCGAAGTCAGCGATGCGATTTTGCTGTCCAGCGGATCGGTCAACAAGTTTTGATCCAGCAGGTCGAAGCTGCGGACTTCGCGACCCTTGGTCCAACCCTTGCCGCCTTTGCGTTGCTTTTGTTCAAACGGCGTGATCGTCAGTGGTGCCGTCTGCGATGCCATGTTCACGCGAACTCGCCACTGCAAACGAGTGGGCTCGGCGTCTTCGGCTGGTGCCGGTCGCGAATTTTTGGCTCGTCGCAACAGTTCATCCACGAACTGCTTGCCCGCCGCGACGGCGTCAGCTTTCAGGCCGCCCAGGAATTCGATCAGTGGCCCGTTGCCGTTTCGCCGAGCAATTTGTTCTTGCAACCACCAAGCGGCGGCCAACGTGTGCGGGCACGAGTTGTCTCGCAGGAACGCCACGCATCCGCATTGGCATTCGCTGGAAAGTTCGCCGACTCCGCCGGGATCGTCCTCGTCGACTTGCGGGACGATTTCGAGAGCAACGTTTTGCTGCTTTTCTCGGTTGCCAACCACCTGGAAATCAAAGCGAACTCCGTTGTCGCCTTGCGTCAGAGTGGGAGTCTTCACCGTCAGCATTGCTGCGCGGGAATCGAAACCCTGGTCGTGCGAATCAACGAGACGCTCCACCGCCTCGCCCATCAGCAATCCAAGCGATCCGAGTTGGTCTTCCGCGATCCAGTCCATGCGTGTTGCTTCTCAGAAGGTGCAATTCAAAAAACGAGCGAAACAGGTTACACGCGATGGCGCTTCAAAGCGATGGTGCAAAGCGACAACCTCCCACGTCGGAGCTCAATGGGCGATTCGTCCCCCAAAGGGTGCTCTTGTGCCTCGAACCAGCCATCTCGCGGCGACTGACCGAACCGACTACTATGATGGCGCTAAGGCGAAAGCCGGCGGAGTGGCACCAGTCGCGTGCCAAACCATCCCACCCGGCCCCTTTTCAGATCGACTCGGTTGTTTCCAGCCCGGTTGGACAAAGGTGGTTGTTCACACGTTGTGTGCGGGAGTTCCTTGGGAATGACACTCGGACAAGACACTTTGTTGCCAGGGATCGTTTCGGAGGGCATTTTCGGACAATCCTTCGAAAGTTGAGAATCGCTTGATTCAGGCGTTTCAGTCAACTCGAACGAACGTCGGGGAAACGGATGGCGGGCGACATGGGTGAGCCGCACCGTCTCGGTTGCCAGGATGGTCCTGAGTAACGTTTCGGACGTTTCCCGATAGTTTTTTGTTCGGTCTTTGAATCGCTGGTTGCCATGGGGCAAATGCATTTTGATGTCCCTGACGCAGCGAACGAGTTCTTTGAATCGACTCGTTGGGAAGACGCGTATCTATGCGGCATCGAAGGGGTGCCGTGGCAGTCACGCAATTCTTACTCGAACGGCCGCTTCACGCTGACTCGCGGCGTCGACACCTCGGCCAAACTGTTCCTGACCTGCCCAATTCCCTCCATCGGGTATCGCCAACTCAGCACATGCAGTTTGCGTTGCCTGGACAGCTCGCACCGACTGTTTGTCGAACTGGCTCGTGGAAGCTGTTACCGCGTTCGTGTTCAAGCCGATGTTTGGCAACGCGGCGGGTTGGTCCTCAGCGATCGATTCGACGATTTTCTGACCCGAGGCACCAAGCGTTTTCTGGACGCCGCACAGTGTGCCCCCGACGACCCGTCGTGCGTGGATGCCGCCTTGGAAGCCATCGAAGCTCTCGAGCAGGCATCGAACGAACTGGGCGATCTGTTCTCGACTCAGTCCGTTGCCTATCGCCGAAGTCGCGAAACTCGGTTGAGCACCATGTTGGCCGTCGGAGTTTTGCCGCCGCTGCCCGCCACCGAAGTCACCGCGGACATGCAGTCCGGACGCGCCAGCAATTCGATTGATGAACAAGCCACCATCACGCGAGCATTCAACGCCGCCGCGGTTCGAATCAGCTGGGGCGAAATCGAAACCGATTCGGGGCGTCCGAATTACGAACCCGCGGACGAAGCCCTGACCGCGTGTGCCCAAATGGGGCTGCGTGTGATCGGCGGACCGGTCATCGACTACCGCAAAGGTTTGTTGCCGGATTGGTTGACTTTGTTGGAGGATGACTTCGACAAGTTGATGTCAACGATGACCAGCTTCGTCGAAAAGACGGTCATGCAATTTCGGGGACGCGTGAACCTTTGGAACGCAGCCTCCGGACTGAACGTTGCCGGACCGCTTGGGTTCGACGATGAACAAGTCATGCGGTTCTCGATCGGAATCCTGCAAACGATCCGACGTTGCGATCCAAACACGCCCGTCTTGATGTCGTTGGACCAACCTTGTGGCGAATACCTCGCTCGCGACGAACAAGGGATCAGCCCGTTGCACTTCGCCGATGCTTTGCTGCGGAGCGGTTTGGGGCTGGCCGGGATCGGATTGAATTTCCGATTTGGATTCGACGACGGTGACACTCACCCACGATCGGCGGTCGAGTTCGGGCAAATGCTTGACCGTTGGGGAACCCTGAACGCTCCGCTGATGGTTCAGTTGTCCGTCGCGGGAGCACCCGGAAAAGACGCGGCGGCACGCTTGCCAATTCAAACGCGGCCGTTGTCACCAGAAATCAATGGCGAGCCTGACTCTTGGGCCAAGGCTCAATTCGAATTTGTGCAGCCACTGATCGAAACGTTGCTGTCAAAACAAATTGTGCACGCGGTGGTGTGGGACGGTTGGTCGGACCAGCATCCTCACATGACGCCGCACGCGGGATTGATCGATGCCAAAGGTCGGCCACGACCCATGCTCGCCTACCTCACCAAAATTCGCGAAGAAATGTTGATCTGAAAGCGGAGGATGTCTTTCCTCGCTGACGCGTCGGGTTGGGACAGAAATGTAGGCCAGGTTGCACCTGGCGGGGTGAATGGACGGACATCGCTGAGTCTTGCGCGATCGGCTGGACGGCTCGCTTTG
>NZ_DDGH01000015.1:0-19292 GCF_002337565.1 Rhodopirellula sp. UBA1907
TCGGGGTTCTCGGATAGGTTCTTTGCCAAATCCTATTGACGGTGACTCGAGCTGTCAGCGGGTTTTCACGAGAGACCATCCAGCGTGCCAGTTCCAAACGATCCTGCGGTTGGCGTGCATCCGAGGAAGGCAGCAGGGCTGAGGGAACGCCTCGCGGCAGCGGTTCGTCTTTCACCGGTTGATCGTATTGGCCTCGGTCCAAAAGGTAGGCCGGTTGCGGATCCGACTCGCGTTCTTTCATCACCATCACCGGAACACGGGGACCCGTTTTCTGCATCAACGCGTCATCGGCGGCGGAGAATTGTTGCTGGGCGGCCTTCAGTGGTGGGTCAATATTGCGGTAGTGGGCCAGCAATTGTTTGCGATCCGCGTTCGTCCGATCCTCGGCGGGCTTCAGCAGGATGTCCTTCAGCTTTTGATTCAGTCCAGTCACCCGCTTGGGCAAATCCGTTGCCGATGTGGAACGTTCGATTTGGAGTTTGCCGATGACGTGATTCGCGAATGAACTGTCGAATCGAAGCCTGAGCTTGGTGGGTTGCTCGGCGTCGGCTGGGATCGATTCTCGCAACAGGAACGTGATGTCAACGGGTTGCTCTTCGACGTCTGGTCCAAAGACAGCCCAACCTGATTTGGGATCCTCATCGATTGTGTTCGACGCGGGGTAGTTGTCTTGTGCAAAGGAAGCTGAGACAGATTGCACCGCTTGGAGTTGGTCGCCGACGTGAATCTTAAAATCGGTCAACACGAAGTTGCCGTTCACGCTCGGTGCCAACTTGCGAGGTGCACCAAAACGCTTGTCCGGCAAAGCGGTCACCTTGAACATACTCGTGCCGGAAAGGTCGCCTGGGATCACGAATTCATAGGCAACGTTCTTGGAGTTTTTTCCTTCGGTGGGTTGAAAGACAACCGTGTGTTCGGATTCCTTTTGCAGTTTCCCTTCACCGGTCAGTTGCATCTCATCGAGAGTGACTTTCTGCCATTTCATGTCGAGGGATGTTTGCAGCAGTCGTTGGGTTTCGGCCGCCCATTGGTCCATCCGTTGATGAATCCCGGACTCGGCATCCTGGATGGCTTGCTCGGCCCGCTGCACCGCCGCGAGTTCTTGTGGGGGTGCTGTTGCCAGCGGCGAAGCGAATTTCATCGTGGGGTTAGCGATCACGCCTTTGCCGATTCCACGCTCGCCGATGTTATTGAAGTAACCGTAGAACTGGTAGAACTCGCGTTGCGAGACGGGATCGTATTTGTGGTCGTGGCAACGCGTGCATCCAAGCGTCAAACCAAGCCAAACGGTTCCGGTTGTTTCCACGCGATCGATCACGTTCTCGACCAAGAACTCTTCTGCCAACGCACCGCCTTCGCTGTTTTGACGGTGGTTTCGATTGAACGCGGTGGCGAGTCGTTGCTCGTCCGTTGCGTTGGGAAGCATGTCACCGGCAAGCTGTTCGACCGTGAACTGGTCGAACGGCAAGTTGTTGTGGAACGCTTGGATCACCCAGTCACGCCAGGGCCAATTGCTGCGTTCGGGGTCGTTTTGATAGCCGTCGGTGTCGGCATAGCGAGCGGCGTCCATCCACAGCAATGCTTGACGCTCGGCATAGTCCCAAGTCGACATCAATTCATTGACTGCCTCTTCGAAGGCTTGTTCACTTGGATCGGCCAAGTATCTGTCTTGCAGTTCAGGATTGGGGAGCTGCCCCGTCAAAGTCAATGAAACGCGTCGGAGGCGGGTGGCGGGGTCCGCGTCGGGTGAGGGTGTGAGTTCATTGGAGAGCAGCTTCTTCGCAATAAAGGCATCGATGGGGTTCTTCGTCCAGCGATCGATGACGTCTTTGGGCCATCCCGATTCGGTCACGGCCGCCGTGGGAACCTTCGGCCGGGTTGGTGGTTCGAACGCCCAGTGTCCTTCGTAGGGGGCGCCTTGAGCGACCCATTGTTCGAGGATTCGTTTTTCTTCTTCGCTGAGTGACCGGTTGCTGTCCGGTGGCGGCATCATGTCTGACTCGTCCTCGCTGCGAATGCGGGCGATCAGTTCGCTGGCCTCCAGATCGCCGGGCACGACGCCGGCGTAGCCTCCCAGGTCGGCGACCAAGTTTTCTTGGCTATCGAGCCGGAACTCGGAATCTTGATTGTCCGCGTCGGGGCCATGACAGTGAAAACAACGATCGGAAAGGATCGGTCTGACTTGACTGCTGAAGTCCACCGTCTCGATCTCATTGGCCTTCGCCTGCAACGCGCCTGGCAGAACGTCGCAAGACGCCAGAGCAGCGATCGCAATGCCGGCCAGATAGAATGATCGAAAGGCATCGAAACGGAAATTCAGCATAAAAAACCTCGCAACAAGACGCGTGCACGCCAGGAAAACACCGATTGTGATCGGTGGTTGTCCTGCATACTCCCGCTGACGCAGGAACCTGCCTGCCTTTTCTTCGTTTTTTTCCGATTTCGACCGGCAAGTTCGTTCGGCAGCGGGAGTTTGCTAGTGGCGCGACAACATCAGGCGGCCCGCGGGTAGGCTCGATCGATCTCCAATCTTCCCTTCAGTTGAACCCAATCGATGATGGACGAAGGTCGCTTCTTATCACTGTTCCTCAAGCACGAGCGAGAACTCGCCAGCATCGCTCGCGCGTTTCTGCCGGATTGGAACGCCGTCGACGATGTGCTGCAGGAAGCCAGTTTGGTGATGTGGAGAAAGATTCATCAACTGGAATCGGACGACGAGTTTCTGCCTTGGTCCAAAGTCATCTTGCGTTTCGAGATTTTGAAAGCGAGGCGTCGGCATGCTCGCCAGAATTGGGTGCTCAGCGAAGAGTTGATCTCCAAATTGATGGATGAATCCGCAGAGGACGAAGCGGAGATGCGGCAGGCACAGCAATCCGCGATCCAGCATTGTCTGCAGTCGTTCAGCGAAGACCATCAAAAGCTGTTGCTGGCTCCTCACACCTCGCGAGGTGGCGTGTTGGCTTTGGCGGAAGCGGGCGGGCATTCCGCGAATAGTTTGTACAAGCGGATCGGACGTCTCCGCGTGAAGTTGCACGACTGTGTGGTGCAGCAACTTTCCTCGGCCGATTTCGATCTCCCTCTCTGAACTCTCTTCTCATGAACGAACAACAGATCCATGACTTGATCGAGAAGTACTTTCTCGGGGAGTTGAACGAAAACGAGCAAGCCGAACTTCGGTTGGCATTGGAAGCAGAACGAAGCTACCGAGACCGGTTTCGCCGCGCCACGGCGATTGATGCGCAGTTGCGACACTACTGGAACGAAGACATCGGCGAGGACGAAAATTCGCGGCCGTTCCTGCCGAGCGAAGCGAGTTCTCGCCTGTCGACCTCCAGCGAATGTGAGAGGCTCGAACCGCGGTTGCTTGTCACTGCATCTCGTCAACCAATCGATGCACGATGGCTGACGATCGCTGCTGCGGCCAGTTTGATTGCTGTGGTTGGCGTGTTGTCCTCTGGCGTTTGGAAGGCGTCGTCCGAGCCCACCGTGGCTCAATCTCAGCCGGAGTCGACGACGGCACCGCAGTCCGTTGACGACGAGCCATTCACGCAGAACTCGTCCGAAGTGGCTTGGTTGGTGACGGGTTACAACCACCGGTTCAACGAAGGTTTGTCGCCTCAGAACAACTCCTTTGAAAAGGGTGATTACGAACTCACCGAAGGTTCCATCACGCTTCGTTTTGACAGCGGAGTGGATGTGTCGATCGAGGCACCAGCACGGTTCACCCTCGTCAATTCACTACGGATGAGGATGGACGCGGGGCGAGCACGCGCGATCGTTCCCGAGACCGGCCACGGTTTTGTGATTCAAACACCGACGGCGGATGTCGAAGACCTGGGCACCGAATTCGGTGTCTATGTCAGCGAAGAACAAGACGTGGAGTTGCACGTTTTTGCCGGCGAGGTCAACGTGCACACTGCCAACCTGCCTTCGCGGCGGATCCAGGAGGACACCGCTGTGCACTTGACCTCGGTGGGCACCAAGCATCTTTCGTCGACGGATGATGTCGCGTTCACAACTCGCAGCAAAATCGGATACCAGCGTTGGCTCGCCGACAGCACGGCGCGGCGCGAAGATCCTTCGACGTTGTTGTACTTTGATTTTGAGCCGGACGCGGACGCTCCCACGTTGCTTCGCGATCGGAGTCAATCCGGGTTGGACATTGATGGGCAAATCCAAGGTTGCATCTGGGCGACAGGCCGCTGGCCGAACAAAGGAGCCTTGTTGCTGGAACGTGCTGGTGATCGTGTGGAATTGGATGTCTCAGGGACCTTTGATGCACTCACGATCTCGGGATGGATTCAGGTCAATCGTTTTGATAAAGCGTTGCAGGCGTTTTTCAACACGCGAGACTGGCAATCCGGTGAGCATCATTGGAACATCCAAAGGAACGGTGGGATGAGCGTTGGTGTGTCACATGCCTACACGATTCACTCGGCGCAAAAGAAAGTTCCCTTGGGAAGATGGACGCATCTGGTGGCATCGATTGACGCTCAAAAGCGAGAGGCCACCTACTACATCGATGGTGAACTCGCTCAGCAAAGGCAATGGGAAAACACAACGTCGCTTACCTTTGGCCCGTGCACCATCGGTGCCTTCGGAACAACGGTCGCGGATCCCGCTGCTGCGCATTCAGATGAACAGGCAAGTGCAGGCGAGTCATCCCTTCGCGTCGAATCGGTTCGCTACAACCGAGAACTGCGAGGCCGGATCGATGAACTGGCTATTTTTGCTGGAGCTTTTTCCGCCGAGCAAGTCAAAGAGCTTTATGAGGCCGGCAACGGGTTTGATTGACCTGGCTCGACCATCCGTGACGCGGTCGTTGCCAAAACGACTTGGGAAGCGAGTAGACTTTCGGTTTTGAATCGAAGTCCCACCTCGTATCCCCACAGGAAATGACCATGAATCGATCGCTCTCTGGTCGAAGCAATCTGTTCTCTGTTTTGGCTTGCCTTCCTTTGCTTTGGATGGCTGGAATCATCTCGGCAACTTCGGTTGCATCCGGCGATGGTCCTGATCTACCGGTCGTGGATTTGTCGCAGCAAACAGAACGCCAGGTCGTCATCGCTGCGGGAACAGAAGAAGTCTATCAAGGCCACCCGACGACGTTGCGGTTGCCGGAGAGCGACACGATCTATTGTGTTTGGTGTGTCAATCACGGTGGCTCCGCCGGCCCGATGGCCAAGAGCGAGGATGGTGGACTGACGTGGTCGCGACTGGATGATCAGTTGCCGCCTAATTTCTCCAAGCATCAGAATTGTCCGAGTATCTATCGGATTGCGGATCCCGAGGGGAAGCCACGATTGTGGGTGTTCTCGGCGGCGCTCAACCAGCGTGGTGGTCCGGGGATGCCGAGCATCATGAGCGAAGATGATGGGAAGACTTGGACGGAGATGCCGCCACTTGGTTTTCCATGTGTGATGACGTTCAGTAGCGTGGTCACACTGAAAGATGGCCGAACGTTGGGGCTGTATCACAAAGGACCGGACGGCAAAGACCGAGCGCCGTTGACGGTGTTGCAAACCATCACGGCGGACGGCGGGTTCACGTGGTCTGAGCCGCGAGTTGTCGCGGAGGTGGAAGGGAAGAATCCCTGCGAGCCGTTTGTGTTTCGTTCACCTGAGGGGGAAGAGTTGTGTTGCCTGATGCGAGAGAACACGCACCGCGGTCATAGTTTGATGATGTTTTCCCGCGACGAGGGAAAGACCTGGAGCACGCCCGTTGATACGCCATGGGGATTGTCGGGCGATCGGCACATCGGCGTGGCGTTGCCGGACGGTCGCTGGGTGTTTGCGTTTCGCGATCAGGCTCCTGGCAGCCCGACGCGTGGGCACTTCGTGGCTTGGGTGGGAACCTATGAGGACATTCGCAAGAACCGGCCGGGGCAATATCGGATCAAGCTCTTGCACAGTCACGCGAAGAACGTTCGCGATTGTGGTTATCCTGGCGTCGAGTTGTTGCCCGATGGAACGATCGTGGCGACCACCTACATCAAGTATCGCCCCGGCCCAGAAAAACACTCGGTCGTGACCACTCGCTTCCGCATTGAAGAGACCGATGCACTGCTCCGCGAAACACGCTGAATGAGGGACAAGTTGCAGTAGGCAAGCGAGAACTTTGACACGTCGTATCACTCGTCCTCTCTCCCTTGCCTGCTGCCGAAGAATGGTCCCTATTGGATCCGCTGTGCGTACTCCTTCGACTTGCTTTAGGCAGCGAGGATGTGATTCGGATTGAGCTTTGGGATGGGAACGCTGACATAACCAAGGAGCATCAAGGCTTCGGGAATCGTCACCGCGTGCGCATCGCTCGTTATGTCCCAGACGCAATGAATCACAGGGAAGTCGGGGTAGCGCGGGTTTAGCGGTCACGCATGAGGTCGCTCAGCAGGAGGTGCCGCAGCAATGATTGGAATCGATAGTCATCCCTCTTCGATTTCGCTGCGAGCTGATCCACAAGATCGAGATCGCGCCGGTTCAGCCTTCGCCCCTTGGCGTATTCAGCCAGCTTGATGATTAGGCTCTTTGCGAACTGATCTTCTTGGGACCGGAGGATTTGACGTAGCTCTGTCACGTCCTTGAACCTAGTACCAAACATCTCGCCGGATGGATCGATCTTGGGACCGGTCTCGTAAGTCGTTCGGTATCTGCCGATGACATCGAAGCTTTCCAGAGCAAGGCCGAGCGGGTCCATCTGCTTGTGGCATTCAAAGCAGGCTGGGTCTTTCCGGTGACGAACGAGTTGGTCGCGTGGTGTGTCCACTCCGTTCAGATCGGGAACCAGAGCCGGAACCTCTTCCGGTGGAGGAGGCGGTGGCGTCCCCAGAAGCTCGTCGAGGATCCAGTGACCACGGGTCACGGGCAAAGTTTCGACACCGTTGGAAGTCAGAGCGAGGATGCTGCCCTGTCCCAGCAAACCGCCGCGTATGGATCCCTTGGGGAGTGAGACTCGCCGGAATCCAGTTGATATTAGAAGTTGCTCGTACGATGGCCTTCCAAGTCCGTCGGGGCTTGGTTTGAAGTCTCTGTTTCGACGGCCTTGGAAGGCCATCTTACGGGGGAACGGTAGGTTGTAGACGTTTGCTAGAGTTTCATTGATGATCGCATAGTCGGAATCGAGGAAGTCGCCGACAGGCTGGTTTTCATACAGGACATGCCGGAAGAAGTGCAGCGTCTCGTTGCGAAAGGCAGCTTCGTATTTGCCTCGGTGGTAAGCCGAGTAGCGTCGGTCTTTGATGTCCGGCGGCATGGTTCCGAGCGAATCAAGCGAGAGCCATTGGGTGGCGAATCCGCGGACGAATTCATCCGTTCTCGGATCGCGGAGCATTCGTTCGACCTGCCCCGCGTAGACGTCCGCGTCGAGAATCGTGCCCGACCTCGCAAGCTGGAACAATTCCTCGTCGGGCATGGTGCTCCAAAGGAAATAAGACAGACGGCTGGCCAGCTCGTACGGCGGAAGCGGGCCGATCTCTTCTTTGATGTAGAGGAAATCGTGCGAGGCCATGATCGCGGCAAACGTCTTGATGAATGCCTCCTGCCAACGTGAACGCTGGCCTTCCAAGGCCGAAGAGTTCCTGCGGCTTGTTCGCGACGGCCTCGGAAGGTCATCATACTTTTCGTTGAGAAACTTGACGTAGTCCCGCACATCCTGTTCGTTCGCCGGACGACGGAACGCACGCGTCAAGAATCTATCGATCAGCGCAGCGCGGACTTTGGCGTTTTCGAAGTCGGGCATCTCGTCTGATTGGAAGACGGTCTGGTAAGTTGCAGGCGGCCACTCCGGATCCAACGGACCTTCGACCGTGAGCCGGGTCACTTCCACGCCCGGACCTTTGTAGTTCTGTGGGCTCACCTCTTTGGGGTCGACTTTCCGTTGCCGGATTGCCTGGCGGACGCTGGACGCGGGCTTGCCGGCACCATTCAAAAACCCAACCCACGGGTAGGCTCCTTTCTCTAGCCACATGACAACGCTGTATTCCTTAAACTTGTCATCTTGCAGATCGAAAGACTTTACCAGCTTGGAAGCGGACGTTTGGCCCTCGCTGTCCAACCGCGTGCCGATTCCCATCCGGATTGGACCGCTTGCAGGCGGGAATTTCATCCTGCCATAGTTGTTGCGATCCACTCCAGCAGCCGTGACCGTGACGCGGTAGTTGCCCGCAATCGCGACCTCGCGTGGACCTTTGCTTGTGGAGTACTGCCCGGAGCCTCGCAGGACAGTCGCGTTCTTTTTGTTCGTGGTAAAACGTCGATCGCCGCTCTGCAGACTCCCTGCGTTGTACTCGACGACCGTGGTCGCGGGCGGCGTGAGGTCCTCAAGGTAAAGAGCCATGCGCAGACTGTGTTCGGCTGATTCGAGGTACTCCAAAAGCAGTTCGTTGGAGATGACCAGTTCGTCCGCGTTGGTGTCAAAGCCACCCTCGATCTCGTCTTTGAAGACTCGGGCTGCCGGATCATAGATGCCGGGTTTCAGGCCAAGCAGGTCACGGACGGTGTTGCGAAATTCGCGGCGGTTCAGACGTCGAAACCCTGTCGAGATGGAAAAGGATTCGTCGCGTGAGATCTGCAGAACAAGTTTCGCGATGTCGCTGCGTTCCTTCGCCGTCGGTTGACGTGCGTCCTCAGGCGGCATGCTGGCGTCATGGATTTGGTCGTGGACATCGTTCCAAAGAGCGCCATCGATTTGGGCAAAGTCATCCAGACGCACTTCGCCCTTCTGCTTGGTCTCGCCGTGACAACCAACGCAGTAGCGATTGAGGAACGGTTGGATGGGTGCGTACTGCTCGCTAGCGTGGATTGGTGCTGAGGACACCAAGATGACCAACAGTACGATCGCCTTCCAAGACCGTCGAATCCGGGACCACAAGCAAAACTCCGACGGCGTTGGAAGGCCATCGTACGAATCGGATTTACTCATCTTTGAATCCCCATCCCATTTCGTCCCATTCCGAGTGAATCCAGCGAACCCATTGTTCGCGAGGGTGCCCTTCATCCAACCAGGCTTCCGAGCGCGGTTGCGGATGAGAACGTTCCAAGATTTCGCGCCAGCGTTTCAGGTCTCTCACATGTTCCTGTGGAATCGAATCGGCAAGCCGGAAAGTAACTGCGTAAGTCGCACCGTCTTGCCGCCAATGCGGCAAATGGCGGTGGTACATAAGGACAGACAGATCCGGATGAAGACGGCGGAATCCAGGAGACGCTGGCGGGTTGAAGTGGTCCGTCATCGATGTGTCACATGTACGATGGCCTTCCAAGGCCGTCGAGGGAAAGTGGGGCGACGGCCTCGGAAGGCCATCGTACGTTAGGCGAGAACGTGGTTTAGGTTTCCGGTTGCACCATTGAAAGATTCGATCTCGATACCGAAGTGCTGAAGCATGGTAGTAAAAAGATTGTTCAGTGGAGTTTGTTTGCCGTTGTGCCGCTGCTCGGCGTCGAAGTGACCCTGATGCTTCAGCCCACCGCCAGCCAGGATGATTGGCAGATTGCGGTTGGAGTGTCGGGATGCGTCGCTGATACCGCTGCCGAAGAACACCATCGTGTCATCCAGGAGAGATCCGCCGTTCGTGTTGATTCCCTTCAGTCTTCCGATGAACCTTGATAGCTGCTCCATGTAAAACGTTTCGATGATCTGAAGCTCGCGGAGATGACTCTCTCGGTTTCCATGGTGTGAAAGCGTGTGATAGCCCTTCGTCACGCCATCGATTTCAATCAGACGGTTGTGCATCGAGAAGTTCGCGGTGATGACGCGACTGGAATCAGACTGCAGGGCGAGCGTCAACAAATCGAACATGACCGGACTGAGGAATCCGTAGTCCAAGTCACCGTGTCCTCGCGCCGCGGGATCGTATTCCTTCTTCGAGACTTCCGGCTTTTGGATGTTCTGCCAACGACGCTTTCCCTGAAGGCGTTCTTCTGCTTCCCGGATCGCGGTCAGGTACTCATCCAACTTCGCCCGGTCGGTTTGACTGACGCTGCGTTCCAAACGGCGGGCCCGAGTGCGGACGAGATCAAGGACGCTGCCTTGTTCTTCCAGTTCCAATGCGCGAGCCTTCCGGGCGGCCGCTGAATCAGCCACGAAAAGTTTCTTGAACAGAGCCTCCGGCGACGTTTCCTGACGCAGCAGGATTCCGGACGAGCTATACGAAGCACTCTCGGCACCACCGAGCGAAATGTGCAGCGAAGGAAACCGCGTGGTGTAGCCAACGTGATTCGCAGCCACCTGGTCGATCGAAATGTTTTGGCCAGGACGGGCGTTCTTGTTCAGCACGCCATTCAGCAGAGATCTGATGCCCGCGTGTTTGGTGAAGACATTCGGGTGATCCATGTGTGAGAACAACGTGAACTCATTCCGGTGTTTCATCATGGCTGGCAAGACCGGGGACGGAGCGAAATCAGCACCGAACTCGTCAGGAAAGAACGTGCGAGGATTCATCCCCAGTCCCGTGCTGACAAAGACCATCCTCTTTGCTGGTTCGTCCCGTTTCGGTGCGGCAACCGCATTGGTCGCATTGAGAGACTCAAGCAATGGCAGGGCGATCGAGACCCCGGCCGCCTTCAGGATGCGGCGGCGGGAGGGAGTGCGATGGCCTGCCAAGGCCGTCGCCTCATTTCGAAGATGTTTTCTCGACGGCCTTGGAAGGCCATCGTACGATCCGGCCAATCGGTGACTCATTGATTTTGATTGCTTCATGTCGGCTCAAGAGCGTGAAGTGTGAGTCAGATTCTTGATCGCGTCCCATTGAGCACGCGGGCCTACAAGGCTTTTCGATCAATCCGCGAAAGGATTTGGCTGGAAGGCCATTGTACCGCCTGCGACTTCGTCCATCACTTCTAAAACGGTTTGTCAAAAGAAACGCTATCTGCGGAAGTCAGAACTCTGTCGGTATTGGACGAGACTATCCTTACCCCAATGTCGGGCATCACGCCCGACTTGGAGCAGGAGCCGTATGAGGGAAAACTTCACGTACGAATCTGAGCGAGAGCTTCCGGCGTCGGCAGCCCCTACCGCGATTCCGATACGGAATTTGATGGATTGAACGCGTCTTATCTCTCGTCCTCGGCCAGTTGACGGCTGCCGGCGAATGGTCCCCATTGGATACGTTTTTCGTGCTCCTTTGACTTGCCGTAGGCAGCGGCGTCGTAGTTCGGATTTGGCTTTGGGAGACGCGCGCCGACTTGGTCGAAGTAGTTCATCATGTCGTCGTAGAGCCGCTGGTGTTCTTCCGGGTGAGCGGATGCGATGTTGTGAACTTCGCCTAGGTCGGACGTCAGGTCAAAAAGCATGGGAAGGTCGGGACGCTCGTAGAAATGCAGTAGCTTATGCATGCCGGAGACGACGGCGGAATGCGGCATGCTCGAACGATAGTGCGGGTAGTGGAAATAGAGATTCCGATTGAGGAACGCGTTGGTTGGCTGCTCGCCGGCCATGTAGGAAGCGAGACTGACCCCGTCAATGTTGTTCAGTGTGTTCGGATCGCCGCCAGCCCAGTCAAGAAATGTTGGCAGGAAGTCGTAGTTGACGACATTGCCATTGAAGACAGAACCTGACTTGATGCCGGGACCTCGAACGATCATTGGAACGCGAATACCACCCTGCCAGACCCACCACTTGGCTGCATGGTGTGGCTGCGCGAGACCCTCGGTCAGCTGAAGCTCTTTGTGCCGGTACCCGTTGTCCGACACCAGCACAACATACGTGTTGTCTTCGATTCCCAGCTCGCTGATTCGGTCGAGCACGGCTCCGATGCGTCCGTCGAGATCGTCGCCCATCCCAAGCCAGATCGCCGGATCTTCCTTGCGTTTGACAGTCTCGGCCGTCTTCCCGATTTTCCGGTAGTACGCCTGAACGAGTGGATTTCGGACGTACTTCTCACGCGTCGCCGGCAGGCACTCGCGGCCTTCGTGCATCGCGTAGTGTGAGATCTGCAAATAGAAAGGCTGGTCGGCCGTGGCCTGCTCGGTCATGAAGTCGATCGCCTTTTCAGTGACGCTGAACATCAGCTTGGGATCGGTCAGGTCGTCGGGCAGTCGCTGGTTTGCGCCAGCCGGCAACGTGTTTCCAGGTTTGTTGCTGGTGTCGCCATCATGCACCACATATCCTTCATCCCCGGGATCGCCTCGCATGTGCCATTTGCCGATGTGAGCGCTGACATAACCGAGCGGCTCTAAAGCTTCAGGGATCGTCACCGCGTCCGCGTCGATCGTCATGTCCGACACGCAGGGAATCACCGGAAAGTCGGGATAGCCCTTTTCGTCGAAGTAGGCCTGTCCGCGATCGTTCATGAACACAGTGAAGCCATTGCGTGGCGAGGACTGGCCGGTTTGAACACAAACTCGCGATGGAGAACACTGCGGCGAAGCATACGCGCTGGTGAACTTCATTCCCTCGCGAGCCAATCGTTCGATATTCGGCATCTGCAGGATCGGCATGTGCGAATTCGGCATCGAGTCATCCATCGCAACCGGCGACCCGTTCCACGCCCAGTCATCGATGAACAACAGCACGACGTTGGGCTTCGTAACGTCGTTCGCTATCGCAACGCCGCCAGACAGCATTGATGCCATCAACAGTAAGACGATCCCGTTTCTCATCTGTTGGGTCTCCTCGTGGTTTCTGGTTTGATTTCTCGCGTGGCAAGGCTACTGATCCAACCGTCGATCTCCTTCTTCAAGCGAGCGACTTTTTCCGGATGGTTTGCGGCGACGTCGTTCTTCTCGTGGGGATCCGATTTGATGTGATAGAGCCTCGCGGGAGCCTGATCCCAGACGTGAAGAGCTTTGTACTTGGTCGTGTCTTTGCCTTGCTGACGGACGATCAGTTTCCATTCGTCTTCCACGCACCAGAGATACTGTAATGTGCCGTCGGGATTCCCAGGCGTCATATTGTGGGTTGCGTGAGTGACGCCGAAGACTCGTTCGCGCTGCCCTCGAGCCTCTGCGTCGAGAAGATCAAGGCCCGGAAGGTCGGCCGGAGCATTGATACCGGTGGCGGCGGCGATTGTCGGAAAAAAATCGATCGAGTGAGCGAAGTCCTCGGCCAGGCCTGGCTTCACGTGTCCCGGCCATGAGACCATGATCGGTGTGCGGATACCATTTTCATACGGTGAACTCTTCGACCGCTGGGCGTAGGCTTTCCACAGTTTCTGATGGGGATCGTCCGCGTTGGTACTCGGCGCGGCCCAGCCATTGTCGCAAACGTAGAACACCAGCGTGTTCTCGGTGACGCCTTTCTGGTCAAGGTAGTTCAACAACTCTCCACAGGTTTCATCGAACCATTCGCACATTGCGTAGTAGCGGGCGACGTCTTTGGCCCGCCCTTCAACGGCGTACTTTTCAAGCAGTCGCTTCGGTGGGTTGTGGGGAGTGTGTGGCAGAAATGGTGCGTACCAAACAAAGAACGGCTTGTCTTCCTCAACGGCCAGATCGATGAAGTCCGTCACGGGCTGCATGCCTTCGCGTCCAATGGTCAGGCCGACATCGCCGTGTCGACCGCCTCGCTTCGGGTCGCCATGAGTCATCCCGTGAGTGAATCCTCCGTCCTGCGCCGAGCCTTCCCACCACTTGCCGGACTGATGAGTCAGATAGCCACTGGAGGTAAGCATTCGGATCACGCTGGCATGCTTGTGAAACGCCTCACGCAGCGGAACGTCCAGAGCCGCGCGATTGTTGTAACCATCGACATCATTCCCGGTGATTCCGTGCTGCGAGGGAAAAAGTCCTGTGACCAGCGTCGCCAGCGACGGCCGACACAGGGGAGCCGCCACATACCCGCGTTCAAAGACAATGCTCCGGCGAGCCAGTTGATCTAGGTGTGGCGTCTGTATGTGTGGATGCCCCATGAAGCCGTAGTCGGTCCATGCCTGATCATCGCTGAGGATCAGCACGACGTTTGGGCGCGAGTCATTTGCGCAGAGACTACCTGCAGTCGCGGCGAGTATCAGGAGCGATAGAAGATATTTCATATTCATGATGCTCACGTATTGTCGTTGCTGTAGGTTGAGATGAGAGTGCAGTTGTTATTTGACAGATTCGAATTTGCGAACGCGAATGGATCGAAAGGAAACGTGGCGTGGTTTCTCGGGTGACTTTTTGACGCCGTGTACCTGCAGTGCGATCACGCCGGAGGGATACTCTGCGTAGGCTTCGTTATCAGTGACATCCGCGACTTGCTTGCCATTGATCCAAGTTTGAATTCGTGGCCCAACGGCCAACACACGCAGCTTGTTCCACTTGTCATTGACCATCAGCTCGTTGCGGACCAGGTCTTCTTTGGGCGTGATCCAGGCACCATTGCCCTGGTTAAAGATGTGCCCGCTGCGGCCGGGAGATTTTCCGATATCGACCTGAGGTCCATGAATCGATTCTCTCGATTGACCTTTCGCGTTATTACGAGTCAACGCAGTCCGAATTTGGACGCCTGAATTCAGATCGGTGTCGTGAAGTTTGACTTCCATCTCGAGTTCAAAATCACCATATGTTTCTGCGGTGTGCAGGAAATGGGTCTGATCGGAACTTGTGCCGATGATCGCTCCATCGGCAATGGTAAACTGCGTGTTGTCGCGTGACGGTTTCCAGCCGCCGAGGCTTTTACCATCGAACAGGGGAACCCAATCATCGGCGAATGCGGTGCCACAGCACATCAAGACCGCGACTAACGCCATGGTTGAAGAATGCCGCTGCGCTGTCGTGCGATCAGAACGACAGAGTGAATCGAAAAGCATTTGAAGTCCTGGGGCTAAACAGTTGGAAGGGGGAACTCGGGACGTCGCGTTTTCGTCAACAATGCATTGGCGTCGTCATCGCCGATGATTTGTTCTTTGGTCGCGTCCCAGTTGATCGTGCGGCCTGTGGTGCGACAGATGTTGATTAAGTGCGCGACACTGGTAATCAGATGGCCGACTTCCACCGGCGCATTGGGCTGTTCGCGGGTTTCAATGCAATCCAGCCAGTTGGCGACATGCGATTCCGTTTGTGATCCGGTAAAAGGCTGAAGCAAGTCCTTCGGGTTGCAGGCGAAGCGTCCTCGATTGATTTCGATTTTTCCTTGCTCGCCAATAAAGATGCCGCCAAAGGCCGGTCCGTCGGTGCTTTCCAGTCGAATGACGGTGCCGTCCGGGTAATACAACCTCACACCACGGTCCCTGGCATTCTCCGCTTCTGTGGTGGGTTCAATCCGAGTGGGGGCGACATTCTCCCAACCCATCGCCAAATGAACCATGTCCAGCGCGTGCGACCCACGATCACAGATCGGACCTCCTGTGAATGCGTCGAAATTGCGCCACCGACGATGAAGCTGTTCGTGATAATCAACAAGCGGTGCCTGGTCACAAAATCGATTCCAGTCCATGCCGTCGGGAACGGGTTGGCTGTCGAGGCCGGTCGCAGGCCGAGAGCCTGAGTACTTCTTCACAAGGATCGTGGCGACTTTCCCAAGTCCACCGTCACGAATGAACTCGCACGCATATTGATTGATTGGCGTGCTGCGTTGCTGCGTGCCGACCTGCAAAATGCGTTTGTGCTTTCGCACCGCTTTGACCAGTGCCCGACCTTCCGGGATGCTGAAACTGAGCGGCTTTTCCGCGTAGACATCCAGGCCTTTGGCGCACGCGAGCATTGCCGCTCGCACGCGCACATGATCCGGCGTCGCGATCATGACCGCATCGAGATCTTCCTGCTCAAACATCTGCTCGTAGCGCTGATATCGCCGCCAGGAATCACCAGCCTTCGGATCGTTCTTATTATCAGCCTCCAGGACATCGATCTGCGGCAGATAACAATCGCAGACCGCGACCAGTTCGGCTCGATGGGATTCGCGACCCAGCGCCCGCGTCAGCCATTTGGCTCGCCCGCCCGCACCGATTAAGCCAACTCGCAACTTGCCGTTTGCGGAGGTCGACGGTGTGGCATGAACCGATGACGGCAACAGGCCGGACGCGGCAAACGCGGTGGTCGCGACGATGGATTTCAAAGCCGTGCGACGTGAAGGCTTGTTTTGAGGCAAGGTGTTCATGGTTCGTCCTGTTTGATCAACTTGTCTTTGTGATGCTAAGGGATTGGATTAGTTCTTCTTTTTCTCTTTTCGGGTTCCCCTGCGTTTCGTAGTCAACGCTGAGGGAAGCGGTTGAGCGGCGTCGTCGAAACTGGGGACCAGGGCGCGGAGTCTGTCGACGGTGGTGGCATATTTCGAGTTGTCGATCTGGTTGGTCCACTCATGAGGATCCTTGGTGGCGTCGTAGAATTCTTCTTCGTTCGCCCCGTAGCGGGTGTAGCGTCCGAGTTCATGGCGGATGCTGATATAGGCCAGATCCGTTTTGCTTTTATCACAAAGTCCGGTGATGGCGGTGCTTTCCCACGGAGCCTGCGGGTCCTTGAGCAGCGGAACTAACGAGCGTCCATCGATGTACGCGGGCGGCGTGAGGCCGCAGAGTTCCGCAAGAGTCGGATAGATGTCCATCAGGGAAACGAACCGTTCAGACACGCCGCCGGTTTGGCTGACTCCAGGCGCGCGAAACATCAATAACGTGTGCGTACCCGCTTCCCAGAGAGTCGTCTTTTGCCAGTGATGTTTTTCTCCAAGGTGAAATCCGTGATCGGTGAGGAAGACGACAATGGTGTTGTCGTTGTACGGACTTTTTTCGAGGGCATCGAGCACACGCCCGAACTGAGTGTCGACGTAGGTCGTTGTGGCCAGGTACGCCTGCACCGCCTCTTTATGCTGGCCAGACTCGATGACCTTGTCAGCGAAACTCCCGATCCCGTCACTCACCGCTTTGGCCAAGGGAGGAAGGTCGTCCAGGTCGTCGGCCTTCAGTTCGGGCAGGACGATCTGGTCCAGAGGGTACATGTCAAAATACTTCTTCGGCACATACCAGGGCATGTGCGGATTGAACGTGCCGTATGCCAGGAAGAATGGCTTGGCGTGTTGTTTCTCCAGCACGGCGATGGCCTTGTTGGCCCCGCCGGTGTCATTCATTTGATCTTCGGCGAGATGAATGATTCCCCAATCCTGTTCTCCGCCGCTGAGTCCAGCCAGTGGCGCACCGGGAGGAGTCGGATCGCGTTTGTGGCCAACTTTTTCATCCCAGTGTTTTTTCTGGTCCCAGCCGTGAGTGATTTTGCCGTACCCAAAAGTGCCGTAGCTGTTCTTCTTGAACAGTCCTGCCAGTGATAGCACTTCGTCCCGGTTCACGACCTCACTCTTGTTGATGGTCTGAGCGTTGTTGTAGATCCCCGATTTCCAAGGAGCTACGCCGGAAAAGAATGCGGTGCGAGACGGCGAACAAACCGGAGCTGCGGTATACGCTCGCGTGAAGTTGACTCCACTGGCAGCCAACTTTCGCAGATTGGGGGCAACGACTCGGCCCGCGTACCGATCGGCATCCTCGAGCAGCCAACTATTCAAATCATCCGCAACCAGAAACAGCACGTTCATCGGCTTGTCCGGTGACGCGCCGGCGCAGGCTGAACATGCGGAAAGAGATAGGATCGCGCCGATGAAGATCGATAATGCAAATCTGAAACGCATCGATTGTTTGCTCCTTTGGTTGACTCAATTGTCGCGCTTTCGCGCCGGAGCGTCGTTTCGCGTTTGTTTCAATGTCTTCGTGAAAAATGTGTCAGCGACTTCAATCGCCTCGTCGAACCACACTTGCGTGGTCAGGAACGCGTGGGGAGCGTCCTTGATGAGAGTTAGCCCCGACTGAATGTCCAGCGTTTGCAAACGTTCACGAAACTGATCGGCGTGAGTGCTGGGATCGTCATTTTCACCTGTGATGATCCAGCAGGGTGGATCGGTCTGATCGACGTGAACCAGCGGTGAGGCGATTCGATAGGCCTGAGGCTTTTCTGCTTGTGAACCGCCCAGGAATTGTTGCCAGATCTCCTTCTGACTCGAAATCTCACGATTGCGTTCGGACAGAAAATCAGTTTGTCCGCCCATCGAAATGGCCGCTTGAATGGCACTGCTCACTTCTGCGTTTCCACCTTTCCCTTCGAGTTCCTGCACACCCGCCGACATAGCCAGCAACGCTGCCAGATGACCGCCCGCGGAATGGCCAATCGCGCCGATCTTCTCTGGATCGATGCCAAAGTCGCTGGCGTTCGCTCGAAGGAATCTTACGGCGGCCTTGCAGTCATGAATGTGTGCCGGGAACGGAGCCTCGCCACTGAGGCGATAGTCAATCGAGGCTGTCACGAAACCCTTCGCGGCCAAAGCCTGTGTGACGTTGCGGAAGTGAGTTTTCTGACCTTTACTCCAGCCGCCACCGTGAATGCACACGAGGGCAGGCAACGATCGCCAATCGTCCCTTGGGCGGTAGATATCCAGTTCGAGTGTGCGGTCGCCGTAGCGTGCGAAGGTCACGTCCAGCTTGCTATGCAGCCGATCGATGATTTCCGCTGGAATCTCGGTTTTGCCGTCAGCTCGACGAGGCGTCACCTGTCCGGCCGCTCGGGCATCAAGCCGCATCTCTTCCTGAAACAGGATCGCCATTCCGCGCAACTTGCGAATCACATCGCCATTGCGAACAAGAGTCGATTCGCCCGGGTCTTTCGACAGGTCGTATAGTTGAAGGCTTGGATTCAAATAGAGCTTCCAGTTTTTCCAACGCACCGCCGCCAGCGCTCCCTGACTGCCGTGGTAGAAGAACGCGTCGTTGTACTCCCATCGCTCAATCAGCGGCTCCCATTCCCCAGGCGGATCCCAGCGACGACGCAAGGGCACTTTTGCATTCAGTGATTTGTCCAGCCCCGGGGCCGGAACAAACGCTGAGTCTCCTTTCAGTAATGGACTCATGTCGCGACCGTCGATGACGGGACCTTCTGGAATCTCGATTCCGGCCAGGGTCGCAAGGGAGGGATACCAGTCCATCGCACGGACCACCGCCGCAGATGACTTTCCCCTTTGCAACCCGAGCCCGGGCCCCCATGCGATTGCTGGAACGCGAATGCCGCCTTCGTACGTTGAAAGCTTGCGTCCACGAATCTTCTGCTCCGGCGAACGCCCGGGACCACGGCCATTATCCGAAGCGTAGATGACGATCGTGTTGTCACTTATGCCCAGACGCTCCAAGGAATCGAACAGGCGACCGACGTTGTGATCGAGTTCCTGAATTGCGTCGCCGTATTCTCCCCATCTCGAAGTTCCTTTGAAGCCTTCGCTCACGCCAAGCGGATTGTGCAACATGGTGTGTGGCAGATAGAGGAAAAACGGTTTCTCCACGTTCTTCTTCATAAAGGCGATGGCTTCGTCCGTGTAGAGCTTCGTCAATTCCGAAGGATCGGCGGGACGCTTAA
>NZ_DDGH01000015.1:19456-27545 GCF_002337565.1 Rhodopirellula sp. UBA1907
GCGGGACGCTTAACGACCACGTCATTCCGCATCAGGGGAACGCCCTTGGCCCCGAAATAGACGACTTCAACCGGGTCCAGATTGTGCAGCAAACCAAAGTAGTGATCGAATCCCTGGTTGCGTGGGAGGAACGGTTCCTGGAATCCCAGATGCCATTTGCCGACACACGCCGTCGCGTAACCGTTCTGTTGGAACAACTCCGCGATTGTTAGTTCGTCTGGATGGATTCCAGATGCCGAGTCTGCGCGATGCACCCAGATATGGTTGCCGACTCGTCGCGGGTAACACCCCGTCAACAGACCGGCCCGCGACGGACTGCAAATGGGAGCGGCCGCGTAGTAATCCGTGAACCGGATTCCCTCATCGGCCATCGCGTCAATCCGCGGCGTCTTTACCTCGGTCGCGCCATAACATCCGAGATCGTAGTAGCCCTGGTCGTCGACGAAGATGAAGACGATATTCGGTGGCGACTCTGATGCGACCAGCAGCCTGCTCACGCTGACACTGAGTATCAACGCTGGCAGCGTCACACGAAGAAGTGGTTGGTGGATGAGTTGAGTCATTTCAGTCTTGTTTGGGGGAGGCTGTCAGCGTTGTTCTTTTTTGCGGGAGCTGGCACGTCTGGGAGTCTGCCAATCGGTCGGCTGTTGGCTTCCAGTTCCCTGACCGCGACGTCCATCCGACGTCGAAGGTCGAGTACGACTTCGGGATAGTCGGCTGAGACATCGTGCGTTTCACCCGGATCGATCTACAGATTGAAAAGCGATCCTGCGGAAGCCGCCGGTCGTTTTCCCTCG
Organism: Rhodopirellula sp. UBA1907; assembly: GCF_002337565.1. Classification (NCBI taxonomy): domain Bacteria; kingdom Pseudomonadati; phylum Planctomycetota; class Planctomycetia; order Pirellulales; family Pirellulaceae; genus Rhodopirellula; species Rhodopirellula sp. UBA1907. The sequence continues at coordinate 20,254 of NZ_DDGH01000015.1, forward strand.
CGACCGCTCTTACCGCCCGGCTTCAAGTCGCGAACAAGCAGTTTCCAGCGACCGTGACGAATCACCGAGCCGGGCACGATAAATGTTTCATGAATCGGCTTCGTAACCTTCTCGCCCTTCATGTACGGCAGAATGTTACGTCCGTCGATCACGCGGTCGCCCGGCGAGTCGACTCCGGCGATTGAACAAAACGTCGGCAGCAGATCCACGATTCCGGTGATCTGACTGGTCGTCGAATCGGGCTCAATCATACCCGGCCAGCGCATGATGCATGGGACACGTATGCCGCCCTCAAAGTCGGTCCATTTGCCATCGCGAAACGGGCCAGCATCACCGCCGTTCATCCCGAGTACCGGGCCGTTGTCCGACGCGAAGATAAACAGAGTGTTTTCCGCGACGCCCTGTTCGTCGAGAACTGTCATGAGTTCACCGACCTGCCAGTCGATTTCCCGAATCACATCACCGTACGTGCCTCTCCGCGAAGTTCCTTTGAAACGCTCGTTCGGAATCCACGGTGTGTGCGGCAACGGAGAGGCGTAGTAAAGAAAGAAGGGGCGTTCTTTGTTCTTCTTGATGAATCCAATCGCTGCGTCAAGCAGTCTCGGCGAGTGCTTGCCATCGGTTTTTCGCCTGATCGAATCAACGCGTTTCAGGTTCTGATAAATCCCCGTGCCCTGATCGAAATCAATCATGAAACCGTAGAAGAAGTCGAAGCCGTGGCGAGTGGGATTAAACGCGTCCCATTCGCCGAGATGCCACTTGCCCACGATTCCCGTTGTGTAGCCGGCTGTCTTGAGAAGCTCCGGCATCGTCACTTCATTCGCGTGAATTCCAATCCGGTCTTTGTTGTAGATGACTTTGGTGCAGCCCACGCGGTGGGCGTGCGATCCGGTCATCAAGGCCAGACGAGTCGGTGAGCAGCGCTGGTGCACATAAAAGTCGGTGAACTTCACGCCCTGCTTGCATAGTCGGTCGATATTCGGTGTCTCAAGTGAATCGGATCCATAGCAACCCAGATCACCGTATCCCTGATCGTCCGTCAGGAAGACAACAATGTTCGGTTTTTCTGAGGCTCGACTCGTGCCAGCCTGTACCCAGCCACTCAAAGATACAAGCAGGCAAACAGCAAATATTGTCAACTGATTCATGGTATTTGGTCTTCGCAGTTCACTTGCTTCCACGGTTATTGAAAATGACTCGAAGGCTCTATTTCTCAGTCGCATTCTCAGCCTTCGTGTATTCATCCCAGTGCTTCTCGATCATCTTTACGTCGGCTGCTTTGGAAGTCACGAGATAGCGGTAACGAGAAACGTATTCCTTACCAGGCACGATCTCGAATGGACCTTCAACCATAGGCGCGAAGCAGAAGTATGGCTTGTTCGGATGGATGCGCACGTGTTGTGGTGCACGGAAGTTTTTCGGACTGCAGAAGACGGTAGCCGACACGTCCTGACCATCGATCTGTCCAGAGAAGGCCACCCAGTTGGGTCGAGTGTGATTGCCTTCCCAGCGGTCTTTGCCGTCGCTGGTCAGATACTGTACGTCACCCGGATTGATGCTGTGGTCATCCTTTTCCCTCAGCCACTGAACGTTGCCGCGGAATGCCATGCCGCCGTAGTGGTATTCGGCTAGGCTCAGAGGCTTGTCGGATGCGCACTGCTGAACGCTGACGAGGTCGATAACAAAATGGTCCGCCGGGGTTTGATGAACAGTGACAGTCCAGACTTCATAGAGTGCGTCGATCCACTCCTCGCCTATCTTCACCATGAAAGCGTGTTTGACGCTGAAGGAGACGCTTTGCTCTTCTCGACGCAGGTTCAACACTTCGCGAAATTCAACTTTTCCAAGATCCTTGGCCTGATTCCAAAAGTCGACATTCTTACCGTCATACTTGCTTTTCACCCACGCAAAAAAGAGCGCATGTTGATGAGCATGATCTGCGGGATAGTCGCCGGTGAGCTCCTGTCCCGTCGGAGTGTACACGGGATGAATGTAGCCGCTGCGACTGAAGTATTGCGGCAGGCCATCGGGGACGGGTTGCGATTTCTTGATGTACTGCAGGACCGGTTTTCCACGCAGGGTGATGCGAATCGTGTCATCTGTTTCCGTCAGATTCAGCTCAGCGCCAAGTGTCGACTGGTTGGTGACAATGAACGAATAGAACAAGACCAACAGAGCTATTTTGAATCGTTTCATTGACCTTCCGAATCTGTGATGGGGATGCAACATATTGTTTCTCAATTGTGTGTCCACGTTCATCGATCGCTAATCAATCGACACTGGTTCCGCAACGCCGGCAGGCCTCAGATTAGAGCGAAGCTCACGGCCGAACTCATCCAACAGCTTTCTCAGACGCGCGACGATTTCAGGGTGTTTCGCCAACAGGTTGTTTTGTTCGCCGATGTCGTTAGTCAGGTTGTAGAGCGCAGCCGTTGGTGCCCGTTCTTGAGTTGCGGCTTTCCCACGTTCCTTGATAAGTGCTTTGCGCTCTCTGCGAGGAAGTTTCTGCTCCTCAGCAGTCAACTCAACTTCAATTCTCGAGGCTTCCTTCTTCGAAGAGTCATCGACGAGGTACTTCCAGTCGCCGACACGGATTCCTTGGACGCCTCGCCCTCGCAGGTAGTAGATGGCTTCGTGGGGTGACTTGGCGTCCGGTTCTCCGGCGAGCAGCGGCCAGATGTCTTTTCCATCAATCACGCGATTGCTGGGGACTTTGCCGCCTGCGAGCTTGGTCAGCGTCGGCAGCAGGTCCATACCGGTGATGGGTTCATCGGATTTGGTGCCCGCAGGAATTGTCTCTGGCCAGCGAGCAACAAACGGAACTCGGACACCGCCTTCAAGAGTCGAGCCCTTGCCACCTTTCAGCGGGCCGGCGCTGCCGCTTTTGCCTGTGTTGGGACCGTTGTCCGATGTGAAGATGACCAGCGTGTTCTTATCAAGGCCGAGTTCTTTCAGAGACCGTAGAATCTCGCCGGTACTCCAGTCGAGTTCCTGAATCGTGTCGCCGTAGATGCCGCGTTTGCTAGTGCCCACAAACTGTTCGGAAGCATGCAGCGGGATGTGCGGCATGTTGTGCGCCAGGTACACGAAGAACGGTTTGTCTTTGTTTTCGGTGATGAAGCGAATGGACTCGCGCGTGTACCTCTGAGTGAACTGCGTCTGGTCAGCCGGAACTTCGATGACGACGTTGTCGCGAACGAGCGGACAGGCTGCGGTCTCTCGTTTGAGGATTCCGTCGCGGGTGTAGCCTTCGCGAAACACGCAGTCAGCCGCGTACTTCTTAATCGTCGGGTAAAAGAACTGGTTGTTAGATGCCGGCGTTCCGTACCAGGTATCAAACCCATGGTTCAGAGGCTGGAACATGTCCTCGTTTCCGAGATGCCACTTGCCAATGATGGCCGTCGCATAACCCTGACTTTTCAACAGCTCTGGCAACGTGATCTCGTCAGGATTCAACCCGTGGTTGTTCCGAGGAAACATGACACCACCGATACCGACGCGAATCGGATGGCTTCCGGTCATCAGTGCTGCGCGTGTCGGCGAACAAACGGGTGAAACATAAAAGCTGTTGAACTTCGCCCCCTCAGTCGCCATGCGATCAATGTTCGGCGTCGCGATATCGTCCGCGCCGTAGCACGAAAGATCACCATAGCCGAGATCATCAGCAAGAATCACGATGACATTGGGTTTCTGCGATTCGGATTGAGCATGCGAATGCGCGGCCGCCAGGCAAAGGACTAAAATCGATGAAAGGGTCCGGTACATTTGTTTTGGGGTTCTGTCGAGTCAAAGGCCGATGAAAATAATTGACGAGGTCACGATTCCCTGAGTTCTTGTAGTGGGCGAGATCTGAATCCCGCTCTTGCGCTCGCGCGTTACCGGTCATCCGTCAAAAATCCCACTGGATCGGTTTGCCGTCCTGGGCTTTCCAGCGGATCGAGCGGATGTCGAGACCGTCAGTGGCTGGGACATACAGACGCAGCAACTGACTTCGACCCTCGACAGGCACTTGTACCGTGATGTCTTGCCAGGTTTTCGACTCAGGAACTTCGAAGTCCACCGTCTGGCCGGTTGCGGGGAAATCAGTCTGGCCCTGGGTTCGCCACTGAACACGTCCTGTCCCGCTCTTGCCATCGATGCCCCGAGCTTGCAGGTGCAGCGTAATCGGTCCATTCAGTTTCACCTGAGCCGTCCCCAAGAACGAGTTCTTTCCCTGAGCGATCACGCGTATGCCGCCGCCGATCGATTCAATGCGACATTGTTTGGGAACCAGGCCATGCGTGGCGCTGCTGGAGTTTTCTTGCGAGGTGGTTCCTCGCTGAAAGTCTGGGTTGGGTTTCGGCGGAAGCCCGCCGGTGCGCTCAAAGTGCGCATCGATAAGCTTGCTAAGCTCCGTGACTTTCTCAGGCATTTCGGCAGCGAGATTCTTCGTTTCTGCGAGATCGTGTTTCAAATTGAATAACTCAGCGAGACCCTCGTACTGGTCCGGTTTGCGAGCGTAGCGCCTAATGAGTTTCCAATCGCCGTCGCGCACCGAGATGCCACCACCGTGATACGGAAAGTAGCTCACGCTCGTTTGCCCCGTTCCCTCTTCGCCCTCGGTGAGAACCTTCGCGATGGACTTTCCATCGATGACATGATGATCAGGCTCGGCTTGGTCGGTCAGTTCAAGCAGCGTGGGATAGAGGTCGATGTTATTAACGATTGTCTCGCTGACGGAACCCGCAGGAATGTGTTGGTGCCAACGGACCATCAACGGAACGCGCTGGCCGCCCTCATAAAGCTTTCCTTTGCCACCGCGTAGGCCGAGATTCTTCGTCGGATACTGCACACCAGCGTAGTCGTTGTAAATCTTCGTGTAGCCATACGTCTTGCTCTTCGGATTGGCCATCTTTCGCTTCTGTTCGCTCGCGCCCATGCTGTGGGTGTTGCCACCATTGTCCGAGAAGAAAACAACAATGGTGTTGTCGGCGATACCGAGTTCATCGATCGCCGTCATGACTCGTCCAAAGTTGTCGTCCATCGTCTTCAGCATGGCGGCGTAGACCGGATTGGTATGACCGTCAGGCTGAGTTTCTTTTTGGGCAAACTTCTGAATGAGATCCTGTTTCGCTTCCCAAGGGCCGTGACAGTCATACATCCACAGATTCAGGTAGAACGGTTCGTCCTGATGTTCGGTAATGAATCTGATTGCCTCAGTGCCCAGCCGGTCGTCGATGTGTTCGCCTTCTGGTCCGTCGACGATATTGCCGACTCGACGAGCCGCACCAGGCTTACCGTCAGCGTGAACTCCGTGCGGTGAGAAGTAGGTGCTTCCGGGAGGTCCGGGATCCGGTGCGGAGTGAAACGTGACTTCGAAGCCGTGCTGGTCCGGCCAATGCTCCTGAGTCAGGCCGAGGTGCCATTTTCCCATGTGAGCAGTGCGGTAGCCGGCGCCGAGGAATGCTTCGGCCAGAGTTGTCGCATCCGGATTCAGGTAAGTGCGGCTTTTGGTGAGCAGGTATTCATTTTGACTTGTGGCAGACTGATAGACCTGCTCGCCCCATGGCTCTGGCTTAAGGTGTCCGTGGGCGGAGAGGATGCCGTGCCGCGACTCCTCTTGCCCTGTCAGGATGGAAGCCCGACTGGGCGAGCAGAGCGGATGCGCGTAGGCGTTGGTGAAGCGCATCGATTGCCTTGCAAAGGCATCAATGTTGGGCGTCTCGTAGTAGTCGGAACCAAAGACGCTTCCATCCGTCCAGCCCATGTCATCGACGAGAAAGAGAATGACGTTCGGCGGTCGTTCAGGTTCGTCATTTGCCTTGGCTGACAGACAAGCAAGACCAACGATTGGCAAGAAGAGCAAGGCGTGGTGAAGTATCATAGATTTTTCGTCTTTACGGTTCGTAGTTTTTAGATTCAGGCAAGCTGCTTCGTAGTGGACGCTCTACCTGCTTCTCACCTTCGTCTTGGCGTAATCGATGGGCAGACTGGCGGCCCAGGTTTTGATTTTCTTGGAAAGCGATTTCACAACGTCTAAATGCTGCGCAGCGATGTTGTTGCTTTCACTCGGGTCGATCGACAGGTTGTAGAGTTCTGGTTCGCCGCGTTGTTTGCGTGGCAGGTGCAGTTTCCATTTTCCGTCTCGCATAGCAGGTGTGCTGCCGGTGGAACTGGTCTTCGAGAATAGTGGCTTTAAGCGTTCTCGATCGGTACCGAACCAGATGTCGGAGATGTCCTCACCATCGATCGGATTCGGTAATTCATCGACTCCGGCAAGGGAGCAAAGCGTCGGCAACCAGTCGATGAGCGAGCAAACGCTTGTCGTATCAACTCGCCCCGCCTGAACTTTACCCGGCCATCGGATGATGAACGGGACGCGGGTTCCCCCTTCATATTGTTCGTGTTTGCCGCCGCGAAACTCACCCGCATAACCCAGCATGTTGTTGGAGAATTGGCGGGTGCCCTTTTTTCCTGTTACCACGGGAGCGGGACCGTGATCACTCGAAAATACGACGATGGTGTTTTCCCTGAGCCCCAATTCATCAAGGGCCTTCACGACTCGGCCCACGTTTAAGTCGAGCTGGTAGACGTCGCCGAGATACTGACGAATCGACTCATCGAGATCGCCGCCGATATTCAGGCACTCATCGAACTTGTGCTGCATGGTCGACGAGAAGTCTTTCCGGTCGACGCTGATATCGTTGAACTCAGCGACCAGCCCCTGAGCAGTATTGACTGGGAAGTGCGTGGCGTGCCCCCAGACGTTGACGTAGAAGGGGGCATCCTTGTTGTCCCTGATGAAGTCGATCGCGGCCGAATACAAATCGTCGTCTCGGCCGGCTGATCTGTCTCGACTTTTGCCAATCGTTTGGACCTCATCGATTCCATAAGTGCCGTCGCTGTCGACCGGGCCGATGTGCCACTTGCCGAAGTGCCCGGTTTTGTAGCCACGTTTCTTCAGCAGTTCGGTAATGGTGACTCGGTCGCCAAAACCGAAGTCCGCTGCATACTTCGGGAATCGAGCTGGAAACAGGCCTGTCATCAATCCCGTGCGGCTTGGGTTGCAGGTCACGCCGGTCACATAAAACTGTGTGAACCGCGTCCCTTCTTTGGCCAGTTGGTCAATCACTGGCGTTCGAGCATAGGGATGTCCGTAACATCCAAGATCGCCGTAACCAAGATCATCAGCGAACATGAAAACAATGTTCGGCGGCCGCTGATCGGTTGCTTGGGCCCTCGCGAATGAAGGCGCAACCGAAAGCAACACTGCTGAGGCCAGCAATAGAATTTTAGAACCTATCCGAGAACCG
>NZ_DDGH01000103.1:0-5719 GCF_002337565.1 Rhodopirellula sp. UBA1907
AACTTCGTTTCGGGAGAGGTGCAGTGCGCGAAAACAGCACAAATACCTGCATCAACTAACTGCACGCCCACTCGTGATCAACAGGATCGCAGTGGGCGTCTTGGTTCGAACGTTTTTCCGTGTCACAATTCGATCGTCGCAATTCGCGGTGCCCAAACCGGTGGCGGCCCCCATTTGGAAGCCATCGTTTTCTCGTCCATCGCAAGCACGACGTGAAAACCACCCCGCGAATGCTTGGCCGATTCGAATCCGTTTGGACGGATTCCCTGCACGCCCGCGAATGAATCATTCAGTCCCGAGGAGTCGGATGCGAGCTCATATTTTGGTGGTCGAAGACGAGCGGCACCTCGGTGTTGGCATCAAATACAACCTCGAGGCCGAAGACTATCGCGTTTCGTTGGTCGAAGACGGCCCCTCGGCATTGCAGCTGATCGAACATTCCGGCAGTTCGATCGACTTGATCGTGTTGGACCTGATGTTGCCGGGCATGAGCGGATACACCGTTTGCGAACAAATTCGCGAATCGGGCAACACGACTCCCGTCCTGATGCTCTCCGCCCGAACGTTGTCCGAAGATCGCGCACGTGGATTCGACGTTGGTGCGAACCAGTACATGAGCAAGCCTTTTGATTTGTATGAGCTGATCAGCCGCGTCAAAAACTTGTTGCAAACTTCACCAGCCGGCACCGCACCCCGAGCGGCTCCGCCCGTCCCCGAAACGGTTGATTCGATCTCCTTCGGGCGAGTCGAAGCGGACTTTCGGACGCATCAAGTTTCAGTCGATGGCCAACCCATCAAGATGACGCCAAAGGAACTCCGTTTGCTGCGTTACTTCGTGGAGAACCCTGAACGAGTCATCAACCGATCCGAATTGCTGACGCAGGTGTGGGAGATGTCCGGGAATTTGCAGACCCGTGCGGTCGACCAATTCATCGCTCGACTTCGCAAAGCCATCGAGCCATCGCCTGCCGAACCGGTTCATTTGTTGACCGTTCGCGACGCGGGATATCGCTTCGTGCTCGAACCGGAAACGTTGGAACCCGAGACATCGGCCAACTGACCCGCTCGCCCGTCTCTGGACGTCTTGGTACGCTATCGACGAAGACGAAGTCTCTATTTCCGCCACCCACAAACCCCTATGAGCACCATGGCTTTCACGCTGCCCGAATTGCCGTATGCCTACGACGCCCTCGAGCCGCACATTGACGCGCGGACGATGGAAATCCACCACTCCAAGCACCACAACGCATACGTGACCAAGACCAACGATGCGTTGGCTGGTACCGATCTGGCCTCCAAGTCGATCGAAGAAGTCATCTCCGACTTGTCGGCTGTTCCCGATGATAAACGCGGCGCCGTCCGCAACAACGGCGGTGGACACGCCAACCACTCGTTGTTCTGGACCGTCTTGGGTCCTGGCAAAGGTGGCTCGCCATCGGGCGATTTGGCCGCCGCCATCGACGAAGCTTGCGGTTCGTTCGACGCCTTCAAAGAACAATTCGCCAACGCGGCTGCGACTCGTTTCGGTAGCGGCTGGGCGTGGTTGTACGTCTCCGGTGGCAAGCTGCACGTTGGCAGCACCGCCAACCAAGACAACCCGTTGATGGGCGAAGCAATCGCCGGCATCAGCGGCACACCGATCTTGGGATTGGACGTTTGGGAACACGCTTACTACCTGAACTACCAAAACCGTCGCCCAGACTACATCTCCGCATTCTGGAGCGTGGTCGACTGGGACGCCGTTGCCACCCGCTTTGCGGCTGCCAAGTAGCCGCTGAGTTTTCAACTCAATTGACTTGCGAGACCGCTTGCCCCTCCTCGGGTGAGCGGTTTTTTCATGCCCTTGCGAAATGGAGATTCACCGAGATAATTGCAATCTTTCCCACTAAAAAAACACGACTCCTCAGGAATTGAACGCCATGCCACTCGTCCCACTTCGCGTTGTCTTGGATCACGCCGCCGAAAACGATTACGGCGTTGCGGCGTTCAACGTCAACAACATGGAGCAGATCCAGGCGATCATGGAAGCTGCCGATGAAACCGATTCGCCGGTCATCATCCAAGCTTCGCGTGGCGCTCGTGCTTACACCCAAGACACCTACCTTCGTCACCTGATGGTCGCCGCGGCGGAACTGTACCCACAGATTCCAATCGTCATGCACCAAGACCACGGCAACAGCCCCGAGACCTGCTTGTCGGCCATCGAAAATGGCTTCACCAGCGTCATGATGGACGGCTCGCTCGAAGCTGACGGTCAAACCCCAGCCGACTACGACTACAACGTCAAAGTCACCGCCGAAGTCGTGAAGATGGCACACGCTCGCGGCGTCAGCGTCGAAGGCGAACTCGGTTGCCTCGGATCGCTCGAAGATGGTGGCGGCGAACAAGAAGACGGCCACGGTGCAGTCGGAACGCTGACCCACGATCAATTGCTGACCGATCCCGATGAAGCACAACGCTTCGTGGAAGAAACCGGCGTCGACGCGTTGGCCGTTGCGATCGGAACCAGCCACGGTGCTTACAAGTTCACCAGCAAACCAACCGGTGAAGTTCTGGCCATGGATCGCATCGAAGCAATCCACGCCAAGATCCCAAACACTCACTTGGTCATGCACGGCAGCAGCAGCGTGCCACAAGAATTGCAAGACATCATCAACCAGTTCGGTGGTGAGATGAAGCAAACTTACGGCGTGCCTGTGGAAGAAATTCAACGTGGTATCAAGAGCGGTGTTCGCAAGATCAACGTCGACACCGACTGCCGCATGGCGATCACCGGTGCGATCCGCAAAGTCTTGACCGAAGACAAAGCCGCCTTCGACCCACGTGCATACTTGAAACCAGCCCGCGCCGCGATGAAGGACGTCTGCGTCGCTCGCATGACCGCCTTCGGCCAAGCCGGCAACGGTGCCAAGTTGCGTGCGACTCTCGGCGCCGCAGTCTGATCCGATTCGCGTTTCACCAACCTGAACGCGAACAAACGACACACAATTCAAAAGCCTGGAACGGAACCATCCGCTCCAGGCTTTTTTCATGCGCGCTTGGCCCGACCACAACGCCAGTCGCCAAGCTTGTTCAGAAGCGGAGCGTTTTCACGATCGCCAGAGTAGAACAATTGTCTCAATTGTTCCGCCTGGCAGCTTAACCTTCCGAGCGGCTCCAAGCGTTCACCGATCTCGACGTTCGCGTCATGCTGCTCGACGATTCTGAAGCTGCCACGCAAACAGTTGAGGACAACTGTTCTACTCTCTCGTCAAAGACGAGTGCTGCACCACACCTTGGATTGAGGGTCGATGCAATGAGCCGTTTGGGCATTAGCCCCGGTTCCACCACAGAACCAAACCAAGCGCCCAAACAACTCAGTCAATCAACAGCCGGCGAGACATAGAAATCCCAACAGCCCTCCACGCCGAAGGCATGAAAGAAACCAACCAACGGACGAGCCAAGCAAACACCACCGAAGCCACGTTGCAAAACTTCTGCCCGCCCCCGAAGGCGGTCACTTTTCATCCATGCTGAACCTGCCAAGCCCGTTCAAGGCCGAACCGCGATGCCGTCTTCCCACGCTCCGTAGGTGCGCTCCGCGCCCAACGGCTACCATCTAAAATCCCTCACGGGATAAGCTACTGACTGTCGGCAACCAACTGCTCACAACCTTGCCCACGACTACTTCGCAAACGGTTCATCAAACGACGCGGAGCCAGTGCTCCGGCGTCGGCCACCGGGACGCATAGCAAGCTATCTCGCTTGGACAACCACAATCGCCCAAAAAACCGGGCAAACAGGCACCGGGCCAACTGTGGTGCAATCCGAGAACATTGACAGATCACGTCGGATATTCGAAGCGGCAGACTTGGGCATGTTGCTGAAATGCTATCCCGTTGAACGGGACAAATTTTCCACTTCCTAGCAAAAAGCAATCTATGCTCAAATAGGGGCAAGATTAAAAAACCTCGCGCAACTCGGAACTCACTGTCGGCAAAGCCTTTGTAGCATGAAGATGTCACCTTTTCTCGCCCAAGATTCAATCTATCCAATCGCGTTCCGCAAGCGGTTCGGTTGCAAGTTCATCGAGTCGCAAGATGGCATCGAGGGCAGCAACTCGCACTGCCAGAGGAACACCTAGACGATTTTCAACAAGGGCTCCGAAACGAAGCCGTAAGCCTGCTTGATCAACTTGACGCCGATTGGCAATCGCACCAAACCGCTCAGCCAACTGTTCAGTCATGGATTGATCAGCATTCAGAATCTCAACCGACTTCGGACGTATCCATACCTCCAGCTCATCCGGAACAGGCGATTGTTTTAGAAGCGTAACCAATTCGTTTCGACCGATGCCTTCACCAAGGGAAAGCAAAAGACCACAATACTTTTCAGCGATGTTCACTCGGTTCGATTCAAATATATCCCTGTATCTTCCGCGACTCGGAGCTGAAACCAGTTGCGCACCAAGCTCAATCGCCTTTCGTTCACCTGTATTTACCAGTTTCCCGCCATTGGAAATCGAACCGGGAAGAGGGTCAGGTATCGGGCAATTGTAAGCAACCCACACATCCCTTAGTAGCTCAACGTTGACGCCATCAGCAACAGAACATGCGGAAACCAAGAAGGCTACCCAAGAAACGTCTAGCTCAATCTCCATCGCAGACTGAAGCAGCTCATTCGCTTGTTCGCCGTTCAAGCTGAACCTCATTCTTGTGACTGACCTGCCAAGATTCTTAAGACTAGCTACCTCATCTAGAGAACCAAGCGTCTTGGTCAGGACTGACACGAGCTTGCCCAACGCAAACATGTCTACATCGGCATCCCCACGAAGATTCAGAATCCGGGGATGGTACGACTTAACGGAAAACAGGCTATTAAAATCAATGGGCACTGCGCTTGTCAGTTTCGCCAGACCAACTTCAGAGATGTAGCCTTCGAGATTAGGCCAGACAGATCGTTCGAAAAAGAAAGCGACCCAACCACGTTCGACTTCGACCGCTTGTTCCATGCGTCCAATCAACTCATTTTTATCAAATTCCATTATCTTCGTTGCTTTCTCAACATCAGAGGCGGAGCCCTTGTCGCGGATTCGTCTCCCCAACTGACTAACGACAGAGATATCAGACTCGTCCGGAATTCCGATTTCAAGCTGCAACCCTCTTGCTGCCTCATAAAGTGTTGCGTTGTCTCGATCCTGCATTGATTGAATAAGTGAGAGAAGGTACGGGGCTACGATCGAATGAGCCATGCTCTTGAGTTCTGCTTCCACCTTGGAGACGTCATATCGTGAGCCGTCGATCATTGCAGGGGGCAGCAACATTCCAAGTGGGCCGAACTCAATCACCTTTCCTGCATTCGTAAGAAGGTGGCATAGCTCATTTATCCACTTTTCCTTGAATGCGGGGCGGAAACGCCAGACGCGGTGAGATTTCCCAAGAAAAACCAAATCCAAAACTCTATCGTCAGTAAGTCCTTTCCAGCTATCAAACGAGTATTGACCAAGTTCGTTACCGTGAGGCGGGAAAACCGAATTGAGACACTCCTGGAGTTGATTGGTTTCGACACCTGAAACGTCTATCGCAACTCGATATGCTAATGAAATACGAAGCGCCGCTTGTGTGTGCTGTGACCCAAGCAAGCGTTCAAGTCGCATTTGCAAATTGCCCTTATCGTTATTGGTCGCTAAGCGACAAAGCAGTTCAAGTTCAAACTCGAGTAAGCAACGCACGGTGAATAA
>NZ_DDGH01000106.1:0-4306 GCF_002337565.1 Rhodopirellula sp. UBA1907
GCTGGGGAGGATATGGATACGGCTATGGCGGCAGCTTCTTCAACTCCGGGACCTCAACGGCCGCATCCGATACGCTTCAAAGCGACTTGACCGACGCAAACGACGAGTTTAACGACGCTCAGGACGACGCCGAACGTGACTACGCCGAAGACGCTGGCGATGCGGCAATCACCAAAGCAACTTCCTTGGGCGATGCCCTCAAAACAATGGTGCAAGCCAAGGGCGTTGCGAATGTCACCTACGCCACCAATATCGGTTCGGCGGAACTGACCTACGCAGACGTGGAAGCCACTGCAAGCCTGGCCTACACTCAAACGGTCGCCATCGCAAACGAAACCGCTTCAAACTCTCGTCAGGATGCGGAAGAACTTCACGTTGTGCAACTCGCCTCGGCAGAGAGCGGTTACTACGGCGTTCGTTCGCTTGCAATCGGAACGAAGACTGCGGACGTGGCTGCCGCCCAAATCGATGCCCGGATTGCAATGGCAACGGAGGAATCCAATACACTGACGGCGACTGCGATCAGCACGGATGACGATGTCGATATCCAAGCTGCGGTTGTCGCCGAAGCAAAATTGGCCGGCCTGAATGCCATGCGCCCCGGTTTCATTCACTCCCGCACACTCGTCGTATTGGCCGAAGCAAACTTCACAGCAGCGATCGCGACTGCCAACGGTATCCGCCGAATCGATGAAGCGGAGTCACGCACGGATTTGATCGAAAACCGTAGTCAAGCCAATCGAATACAACAGACCAACAGTGAAGGTGTTTGGTCGGCTTTGATGACGGGTTCAGTGCCCATCGAAAACACTCGATGGCAAAATTCAGTTCAATACCAAGCTGATTACCACTACGACGTCGCAGTCGCTGAAGCTGCGAGAATGGTCGCCATCGCCGAGGCCACGAAAGATCGCGACATGGATGCAGCCGACGACGAGCCGAGCTCAGACATGTATTATGGTGAACCTGACGAATCCGAGGCCGACAAAACTTATCGTAAAGACATTGCAGACGCAGACCTTGACTACGCCACGTATGTTGCGAATGCATTGAAGGCACTTCAGACGAACGATGCGACCTCGAAAGCAAAGTACACCACCGACTCCGCCGACTTGGACTTTGCCTATGAAACCGGAATCGCCGGTGTCGAGCTGACCTATCAACATGCCGTTGCAGAAGCAGAACGCACGAAAGCGGGGGCTGATGCTGACGCTCGCCGTGATTATCTCACTTCAGAGGCCAACGCTCGATCTTCCCGGCGAACGGCAGTGGCAGCTTCAACCGTCGCCCAAATCACATCCGATGCTGCTGGTGTGTTTGCTGCCTACGACCACATCGATCAGCAATATGCACTCCCTTACACAGCCTACTTGCGGGGGCTCGCACAGGTGAATCAAGTCGTTGCTTCCCAAATTGCAACGGCGACGACCACTTTGGCATCGAATCGAAATTCAGCTGACAGTCTTTACACGGACCAAACGATCGTCGCGGCGCACACGATGGATCTTGCTTACGCGGATGCGGTCAAGACGCACGATCGGGCGACCGCAACCGCCGACCGCGATGCTGCGTTTGACCAAGCCACCGCAACCAAAAACTTCTACACCAACTTGGCAACCCCAGCATCCAACTACGCTCGTGATTTGGCTGCTGCGGAAGCCACTCACACAATTCAACTCGCGACTGCTGAGAAGACACTCGTTCACGAGCAGGTAGACGAAGTGGAACAGGCAACCGCAAATCACTCCACCGCGGTGACAACCGCTGATGCCACGTTCACGGGAACCCAAGCCACCGTGGAACAAACTTGGTGGACGGCGGAAGCTGCTGAGCAAGCGGATCTGATGATCGCTCAAGCGACAGCCGAACGCGATTGGTTTGTCGATACGCTCACGGCGGACAAAGACCGGATCGTTGATCAAAACGACGCTCAGAGCACCTATCGCACAACTTCGGCAAACGCCTACCACACCAGCGAGTCTGCCTGGGCGCAGCACGAGCACACCTTCCGTCTTGCCGCCATCAACGCTAGCGCCGCTCCGTCATCCGGACTCAGCGATCCCTGGTCGGCACGCGATGATTCACTCAGAAGCGGGCGCGCCCAATCGGAGCGAGATCGAGCGATGGCAGAGCTCACTGAACAACTCGACGCAATCACCGCTCAGCGAGACATCGAGCTGACTGTCATCCCAGCAGAAACGACCCTGCGCAATGCAAATGTGGGTTCGTCACTCGCCGCCTACACGGCGTCAGCCGATGCCGTCGTAACTTCCGCAACCGGGACAGCAAACGCTCATCGCAACGCTGGCAACCCCGGCAGCAAACCCGCCCAAACATCAGTTGTCGCGAGAGTTCCAGGAACGCTCAACATCGCCGGGCAAATCAGCGTCTCGATGCCCGCGAGCGGATGGATCGCGGTCACCGATCGGGTCCTGGATCGAACTGAAAATTGGACCAGCGATATTTACAATCAAATTCCCGACTACCAATTAGATCTTGTCCAAGCGGTGCCGGGGGCCGTCTCACCAGAAATAGAAATCACTCCAGCTGAGTCAAGCATTGAGGAAGCCGGCCGCATTCGCGATGCGGGTCTCACGTCAAGAGAAGAGGCCCGGAACATTGAGCGATCGACTTCGTCATCATCAGTGAATTCACAGGTAGAGTCCGGGTTGACATGGCGAGAATTTGGAGCAATCGCAGGAAAAGTGGCCGATGCGATTACCGGTCGTTCACTGTCAGGCATGCTGAACATAGTCGGACACGGCGCAGCTGTGTTGGCCTCTCTGCCAATCCATGGGCGCGGTGACCAATTCGACTTCAAGGATCACGTGTTAATACTTCTGGGGAAAGATCTAAACAAATGGCAACACGTTCGGCAGAACTCGATGTTCGTCTTTGGTGGCGGTTCAGGTAATGCAGAAGTCCAGGTTGTAAAAGGAATGGTCGTGGTCTACGTCAAAGGAGGGTCTGCCTACGATGTAGCCAACGCAATCTACGCTGAGGACGAAGTTCAGATCACGCAGGGCTTTGTCGACCCAGAAGTCTTTCTCGACGATGCAATGGAGAAAATCAAACGAAAACGAATAGAAGTTGCCGGTCAACTGGAGGACTTGATCTACGAAACCGCGAGAACGCTGCCGGGCGGTGAAGTAACTATCTTGCTTGACCGAATACTCAATGGTACCGTGAAGGAGGAATACGGACAGGAGGTCCATGCCGCCTGGCAAGAGCTGCTAGCACTCCGCGAGGCTGCCTTGAATGATCCAAGCGAGGCGGCATTCAAAGCAGCCTCATTTTACTTCATAGGAACACTACACAAAAAGCTCGACATAGATTCACCTCAACGCCGCAGCCTGGATGCCCCAAAGGGTGACTTCGACGTTCTGCGAGCAGGTAATCAGTTTGAGATCAGATTCATTGGATCAGAGCCAATCAGACCTGGGAGCGTAGTTAAGAACGCAGGTCGAATACGGGCAACGTACAACTCGCAAACCAAAGATCTGTACATCGGACTTGTGGATGTTGACTTCAAGAGTCGAGGTGTAGGATCCGCATTGTATCGACGAGCAATAAAAGAGGCGGGTGGGGACGTCAACTCCATTACCGGAAAACTTGATTGGGACAACCTAAGGAAGTTCCGCGAAGGTGGAATCAGTTCAACTCATGCCGATTACATTCGGAAAAAACTTGGATTCAAGAATGTAACGTTCAAGGATCTTGGATTTACATCAGACGGAACCGATCTTGGCGTCATCGTTACGGGGACTAGGAGCCTATCCGAATACCCACTCTTGCCCCCTGATTTGCGGGGTTTGGTGAGGTTTTCGGATAGGTTCTAGGTAAAAAATGGAAATTTCAGAACGCACTACGCTCGTCGCCGACATGCTGGCAAAAGACAACTACTTAGAATTGGCGGAGATCCTCTACCGTTCAAGAAATCGCATTCAATCAAAAGGTGAATTTGGGGATGAATGTGTTGACATATGCGTTTCGATCTTAAGTCACGTGATGCGTTACCTTCACTGCGTAGCGAATTTCAACGAGGGGCAGGGCGCAATGACTCCGAACAAAGATTCCGAGAAACCGTTCTTTGAGATTTGGTACTCTTTGGGGGCGTTCGGTATCGAGGAGGAGGACTTATGTTCTGATGGATGATCTGTGAAACAACCGTAAGGTGCCATCGGCTGTCTTAGGAATTGTCAATAGCGAGTGTTGGCTCGCGCCACGGTTTTTCTTCTCGGGCCATCACGTTGAGCGGCGCCGGATGGTGCCAGCCACCTTTTCGCCGGATGGTGCCAGCCACCTT
>NZ_DDGH01000106.1:4517-15927 GCF_002337565.1 Rhodopirellula sp. UBA1907
GCAGTGCGATGCCGAGGCCCCAACGATGCGAACAGTTTGATCCGACAGAAGTCGGGATCGTGCATGTGGTCCAGCGATGCGTTCGCAGAGCCTTCCTCGCAGGTGTCGACCAAGCCACAGGCCAGGACTACTCGTTCCGCAAAGAATGGATTCGCCGGCGAATGGAGGCCCTGGCTTCCGTGTTCGCCGTCGATGTCCTTTCGTACGCGGTGATGAGCAATCATATCCATCAGATTCTCCGCAATCGGCCGGATGTCTGTGCGCAGTGGAGCGACAAGGAAGTCGCGATTCGCTGGCTGCGGGTGTTCCCCGGCCGACGCCTCGAAGAACACTTGGCCGAGCCCACTGAAAACGATGTTCAGATGCTCGTTCGCGACAAAGAACGACTGGCCGAAGTCCGCCTCCGACTGTCGGATATCTCCTGGTTCATGAGAGCCCTGGCGGAACCGATCGCCCGAATGGCAAACAAACAAGACGAGTGCACCGGCAGATTTTGGGAGGGACGCTTCAAGGCACAAAAAATCGTCGATGAAGCAGGGCTGCTCGCGTGCAGCATGTATGTCGACCTGAATCCGGTCCGGGCGGCCATGACAGCATCGCCAGAGTCCAGTCCGCACACCAGTGCCTTCGACCGGATCGAAGCTCGCAAGGGCGAGCGGATCCCATCCGCTGCGTTTGACCTGAAACTAATCCCAACCGACGAAGCCGGACGTCAAACCCGGGAGACTCCCGTCGAGACTCTTCGGCGAGAGCGAAAAGCCAAACGCCGCAATCCGACCGGGAAACGAATCCGACGAGACGAATGGTTGAGCCCACTCACGATGAGCGAAACCGAACTCTCTACCGAACCGCAAGTCCACACGAAGGGGTTCCGCAGCAGCGACCGCGGGTTCCTGAACATCCGCTGGAGTGACTACAAACGGTTGCTCGATTGGACCGCGGCACAGGCCATCGCCGACGAAGCAGCAAAATTGCCCGAGCGCCTCGCTGCAACCCTCACTGAAATCGGGATCGACGCCTCGATGTGGCGAGCCCTGGTGTGGGATTGGCAAAAGTACTTTGGAAAATCCAGTTGCATTGGGCGTCCTGAGTCGATGAAAGCGGATGCAGAACGCACTGGACGCCACCACCATCGAGGCCAAGTCCAGGCCGCAGCCTGTTTCGGTTAAGCAGCCCAGACGCAACCGCCGAACTTCGCAGCGATGCCTGGCTCGACAGAACAGTGAAGATCAACTGTTCATCGCTGCTGCGCCCACACGGCCGAAATCATGAGCCCAACACCCCGGAGCGTGGAATCAACGCAGCATCGCTCAAAAACCGAGGCAACCACCCCCAATCCACCGCCTGCCCAACCAACTGTCCGCATCGCCCAATCCACAAAGTGGCTGGCACCTTATAAAAAAGCCCAAAGTGGCTGGCACCTTATAAAAAAGCCCTCGAAAGACTATTCAGAAGTTTCGCGAACGCGTTTCGGTAGGTTTGCAGTTCGTCTTCGCTGATGCCGGAGTTGTACAAATGCGTCAGCGTGAAGTACCGCATGAACCGTTGCGATCGCTCAGGCTGTTGTTGCAAGTCTTGATCGATCAATGCCACGACTTGGTCATTGCTGACGAACGGTCGCTCGGGTTCGTCATTGATCGCAGGTGATCCCGCGGCGATCCATTCTTGGATGACTTGGATGTCCCGTGGACTCAGTCGTGGCTCTTCGCCGCCCGGGGGCATCACGCTGTCGTCATCCGCTTGAATGCGTTCGATCAGTAGCGAGTCTTCTCCGGGTTCCGCAATGGTTTCGGCAAGCTTTCCGAGATTGACGACAAAGTTGAAACCACCTTCGCTCGTTCCATCTTCGCCGTGGCAGCGATGGCAAGCATCTTGCAGAAGAATCTTGGTTTGAGTTGCCAACTGTTTGGGTGACATGTCTAGCGCGGACGCTGAGTTCGACATTGCTGCGGATGCCTGGGTGTCGGCGGGACGATCGCTTTCGGAACTTGGACCAGCTTTTTTCGCGACCAATTCTTTCAGGAAGGTCTGGTCCTCGTCACTCAGTTTCGCGACGGGGATGCTGATGATTTTTCCATCGGGACGTTCCAGGACAACTTTGTCGCCGTGGACGACCACCAACTTCGCTTCGATTCGATACTTCCCAGTCGCATCGGTCCATTCGCGTGCCTGCAAAGTAGAGAGAGCCGTGACCGCGAGCAGCAGCAAAAAGATCGTGAATCGCATGAATCCCGGTCAAACAAAAGAAAAGAGAGGCAAGACCTCCAGGCCACGTGCAACGCCTGGTTTCCATCGTGGATTCCAGTATATCGAAGCAGCCACCACCGAGCGCAAGTCTCCAGATCAAATCTCTCCTTAAAGCAACCATGTAGCCGACTGAGGCCCTCAGTCGGCCTGAACGCACCTATCGCAGCAAGCGATTAACCTCCCCTGCGGACACGAGTCCACGAGCTTCCGAATGTGATCGCATGGCAGAGCTGTTTTGCCAACAGAGGGCCTCTGTCGGCTAGTGCGCCTGCAAAGGCGATTGAATTGTCAGGTGAAAGTCCTGATCGGGGAATTCGTTACCGCCCCGTAGCTGATGGTAACTGCGTTTTCAACAGAAAGGGTGGAGAGCAATCAAAAGCGAATGAGCAGTCCGTAACTGTATTGTGAACTCGATTCGGCCAAGCCTGTCGGGGAGCCTTCTAGCAATGAGCGAACCCTTGACTGCACGCAATCGGCCCAGCGATGACCGGTCTAGGTCAGCCCGACGACTGTGCGGGCGGTCGGTGCAGCAGCCACGACGATGAACGAACTCGGTAACGTGAGAAATCGAGCGTGGCGAAATGGCGATGCGGTGGTTGGAGACGGAATGTTCGGAAGTTCAATCGAGAGAAGCAGGGAGATCTCGGCGAGCAGCAGACCGCTGAAGCTCAGCCGAGAAGTCAGAGCCTTCATAGTAGTGTCGACCACTGGGAACCAAACCCGGTGCGAGCGAAGGGAGGCAGGGAAGTGGATACGAGAAGACCATGCCAGCGAAACGTAAATCGAAAGACTACATCCCGGTGACAGTGCCATTTTCGGCGGAATCCCCGTCGGCCAAGGCTAGCCGTGCTGGAGAACCTGAGAAGAAGTCAGCAATTGAGATTTCTTCGTGGGCGAATCGCAGTGTCTGGACGGATCGTATGTTGAACGCACTGTCCGTAGGAGTGCGAGGAGGTAAATGGCATGCCTTGATTGACAAGGTGTACCGTGAGCTGCACCTGTTCGTGTCGGCCCGCAAGGTTGTCGGCAAGAAGGGAGCAGCGGGAGTGGATCGGCAAAGCACCGAGGATTTCAGCGAACAGGAGATCGCTGAGATCAAGCAACTGTGTGAACAGTTGCGAACCGACACCTATCGTCCACAGGCGGTACGTCGGGTGCAAATTCCCAAACCGGGCAGCAAACAAACGCGGCCTTTGGGAATTCCAACGGTTCGAGACCGCGTCGTGCAAACGGCGTTGGTCAACGTCATTGAACCGATCTTCGACCACGAGTTCCATGAACGAAGCTTCGGCTTCCGCCATGGCCGCAGCTGTCACGATGCACTGCGAGTGGTCGAAGGGTTACTGGAGACCGGTCATGTCTTTGTGGTCGATGCTGACCTGCAAGGTTACTTCGACACGATTCCGAAAGACCGCTTGCTGGCGTTGGTCAGCGGGAAGATTTCGGATCGCCGGGTATTGGATCTGGTGAAGCTATTCTTGGACCAATCGGTCCTGGAGGAACTTCGCGAGTGGACGCCTGAGAGTGGCGTGCCGCAAGGGGCTGTGCTTTCCCCGCTGTTATCCAATCTGTACCTCAACGAGCTGGACCACCGGATGGCCGATCTGGGCTATGAAATGGTTCGCTACGCCGACGACTGTGCGCCAGGCAATGTGCACTTGAGATGAGGGTTTGTTGGTCCCTCGGAGCCTGCTTGCGGAAGCTGGCTTCAAACCACCATAAGCGGCTGGGGTTAAGAGCCCTGGTCGTGAGCGTTATGGAAAAGGTGAGACTTGATCTCGTCAGGTATGAAACGGACAGACGAATGAAAATGAACCACCGATGACCCGTCGAAAGCGTAGGAACGATGTCAAAACCGGGAGGTAGTCGTTAGCCCGGGATCAGTGCTGAAGGTGATCCGCTTACTGTCAGCATGGCATCCGGCGTAAAGGTGGCGTGAATCTGTTTCAGGCTCAAGTGTGGAACCTGGGAACCTGTCGCCTCGATGATTGTGGCCCGGCTGATTTGATTCATCGGGCCACAGCAAGGGAGCCGTCCAAGTGGCAGACCCACAAGGACCTGAGTACCGATGCGAGGCACAGGGGCGGACTGGTCTGTAGTAGTGACGAAGCGTCTGTAACGGGCGTGGAGCGAAGGGACCAGATTGTTCAGCTAATGAACTGAGTCAACTAATAAGGAGGAACTCATGACAGAAGCAAAGCCGTATGCGATTCCAAAGCAACTCGTTTGGGACGCGTACAAGAAAGTGAAAGCGAATCGCGGCGTGGCCGGAGTGGATGGTCAATCGTTGGCGGACTTCGAGAAGGACTTGAAGAATAATCTCTACAAGCTCTGGAATCGAATGTCCTCTGGCAGTTACTTCCCGCCTCCGGTTCGTCTCGTCGAGATTCCCAAAGGCACTTCGGGTCAGACCCGCCCGCTGGGCATTCCGACTGTTTCAGATCGAATCGCACAGATGGTGGTAAAGCTGATGCTTGAGCCGCAGGTTGAACCACACTTCCACGAAGACTCGTACGGCTACCGGCCGGGCAAGTCGGCGCTGGATGCGGTGGGGGTGACTCGCCAGCGTTGCTGGCGTCGCGACTGGGTGATCGATCTGGATATCAAAGGCTTCTTTGATAACCTGCGTTGGGACCTGGTGATGCGAGCACTTGAGCATCATACCGATGTGCCATGGATTCTACTCTACGTAGAACGTTGGTTGAGAGCTCCGGTCAGACACGAAGACGGACGGCTCGAAGAACGTACGAAGGGCTCGCCACAAGGTTCTGTGATCAGTCCCTTGTTGTCGAATCTGTTCATGCATTATGCGTTTGACCAGTGGCTTCGGCGGAATCATCCGTCGGTTCAGTTCGCCAGGTACGCAGACGATGCGGTCGTGCATGCACGTAGCGAGCAAGAAGCGGAAACACTGCTTGCTGGATTACGCGAACGACTTGCAGAATGTGGTCTGGAACTCCATCCGGAGAAAACCAAGATCGTGTACTGCAAGGACGACGATCGTCGCGGAACGTATGAGCAGACCTCGTTCGATTTTCTGGGTTACACGTTTCGTCCTCGTCGGGCCAAGAACCGGCATGGCAAGCTGTTCGTCAGCTTCCTCCCGGGGGTGAGCCCGAAGGCGGCGAAGTCCATCCGCGCGACGATTCGTTCGTGGCGGTTGGGCGCGACTCGCAACAATCAGCGATTGGAAGATCTCGCGAAGTTCGTCAATCCTTTCGTACGTGGCTGGGTGAACTACTACGGTCGGTTTTACCAATCGGCGTTGACACCCGTCTTGCGAGAACTTGAACGCAGCCTTGTGTACTGGGTTCGCCGCAAGTTCAAGCGATTGAGGGACCATCAACGACGAGCGGTTCATTGGCTAGGGCAAGTTGCCCGGCGTGAACCGAACTTGTTTGTTTTCTGGTCTCACGGAATTCGTCCTGCGACTGGACAATAGGAGCCGGATGAGCCGAGAGGTTCACGTCCGGTTCTGTGAGAGCCTGGGGGTGCGATTCCCCCGGGCTACTCGACTTGTGATCCTGTGTCGTAGTCAGGAGCAAGCGGAGTTGGCCCTTGAGGAAGTCAAACGCTTCGTCTGTGAAGCCGGTTTGACGTTGCACCCCGAGAAGACGCAGATCGTTGACAGTCGGGTCAAGAGTTTTGACTTTCTTGGGTACTCGTTCCGCGGGAAGCTCCGGTTTCCTCGCGCGAAGAGTCACCAGAAGATGGTCGACACGATTCGACGGTTAACGCCCCGAAAGAGCGGCCAATCCCTGGAAGCGACGATCGCACAGATCAATCGCGTGACGGTGGGTTGGTTCAGCTACTTTCGTCACTGTACGTGGAACATCTTCGACAAGTACGACGGGATGGTCCGCAAACGACTGCGACGTCAGCTCTTGAAGCGTCATCGACGCAATCCTAAGCGGCTGTGTCGCACGCATCGTTGGCCCAATGCCTACTTCAGCGAGCGAGGTTATCGAAGTCTGCGTTTAGCCCACTCAGCTTACGTTCAATCCCTCGACGGGACCCACTGACTGGCGAGCCGTATGCGGGAGAACCGCACGTACGGTTCTGAGGGAGGGGAGTCCGGCTCAACCGGACTTCCCTACCCCTATCGTAGTTGCTCATGGTCGGAGGACCGTCCTGAATCGACAGACCACACCGAATCGCAGTTCAGTAACGTCGCCGATCAAGTCAACGCCTTGAGAGGACCACCCATCCCGCTGCAACCATCCACAAACCCTCGCCAACCACCGACCAGTAAACATGTAGCCGACTGAGGCCCTCAGTCGGCTTGATCGCAACCAATCGCAGCAAGCGATTGACATCCCCGCCAGAAACGAGGCCACGAGTCTACGAATGTGATCGCATGGTAGATCTGTTTTGCCGACAGAGGGCCTCTGTCGGCTACGCGATTGTTCAGGGTGCTTGGATCTTGAACAGGAACTCTTTTCCACGAACGAAGATTGCGCTGTTGGAGACGGCGGGGCATGCCGAGGTCGCCATCTCTGGCACGTCGTTGGTCGCGATGATCTCGGGTTCTCGCTGAGCCTTCACGACTGTTCCGAGTCCACTTTGATTGAAGAAGTACAGATGATCGCCAGCGAGAATCGGCGACGCCAAGTAGTCGCCGGAAATACGTTTCTTCCAAAGTTCCTCACCGTTGTTCACATCAATGCACGACAACACACCGTTGTCGGTGACTTGGAAGATCAGTCCGTCGTGCTCGATCGGTTTGGCGAAACGAGGGTTGCCGCGTTCACGCACCCATTCGACGTGCGAGTCCGTGACGTCGCCTTGGGTGGACTCGTCTAGGCGAACCGCGACAAGCTGCGCACCACGGGAACCAGTGTTGATGATCGCGAGCTTCTTTTCTGGCAACCACAGCGGCCGAATGCCAGCGTTGTAGCTGTTGTGTCGCAGCGTCCAAAGTTCTTTGCCGGTTTCAAGATCGTAGCTCTGCATCGCTCGAGCACCGACGGAGAGAACTTGCGTTTGCTCGCCAACTTGGACGATCGCGGGTGTGCAGTAGGCTTTCCGCATGTCCCCGTCACGCAGTGGTTTTCCGTCGTCACCCAGGTCTTCGTAGTCGGTGCTGCGATCGGTTCGCCAGAGAGTCTCGCCGGTTTCGGCATCGAGTGCAGTGGTGTATTGCTGGTCAACGCCGTCAAAGGTCAGCACCAATTTGTCGTCGTACAAAACGGGCGAGGAACCTGGGCCTCGAAAATGCTGGCACGGCAAATCGCGTCGTTGCCAAATCACCTCAGCGGTCTCGGCATCCAGCTTCGCGGTTCCATAGCTGCCGAAGTGAACGTAAACGGCCCCTGGTCCCAGCACACAACTTGGTGCCGCGTAGTTGTTGAATCCGCGAGCACCACCGAGTTCTTCGACTTCCTCGTTTTCAAACAGCAGTTTGTCGTGAAGGATCTCGCCAGTTTGCTCATCGATCGCGATGACAAATTGCTGCTTTCCATCCTTGGTTGCTGTCGTCAGCCAAACCTTTCCGTCGCTGATCACCGGCGTCGAGTGTCCTTCATCGTGCAAAGGAGCCTTCCAGGCAACGTTCTTGGTATCCGTCCAGTGAATCGGCAGTCGCTCGGCATCAGCGTCAGCGATCACCCCGTTGAGATTCGGCCCATGTCGATCCGGCCACTGCGCAAATCCACGCGGTGCAGCAATGGTCAACGACGCCAGGAAAACGGCGACGCAAAGAGAGTTCAAAATCAATCGAGTCATGACGATCGCTTGCACGAAACACGGTGGGCAGTGGGGAGGGAATCTCAAGGAGAGCATTGTAATTGACGTTCCGCATAGATTGGTCGTCAAGCGGCAGCGATCGTTTCGACAGCCCTCAATCCTGCGTCGTCAGGAAGACTTGATGGACGCCAGCGTTGATGGAGTCGGACAAGGTCACCGAGAGAGTTTGTGGCCCCACCGGAATCGTTGCTTCCAAGAAGTGACCACGCCGCTCGCCCGGTGCGACTTCGAAGGTGTGCGTCTCATCATTCAAGTGAAGTGTTGCGGTTCCTCCACGATGATCTTTGTCGGTCAGGATCAATTCGATCTCGTAGCGTTTCTCTTCTGGAGCGTCCAACAACCAGAAGCCAGTGGAGTTCTTTGCCCAGGGACGACCGCTGGAGTGGCGCCAATCTTGCCGTGTCAAAACCGTTTGCGGTTCATGCTCGGTGCCGATGACGATCCGAGGCGGTGCGTAGTTGTCAGGACGAGTTGAGGAAACATCATCGAACCACTTGGAGTAGGCCTCTTTGAGCCGCTGAACGATCTCAGGATGTTTGTCAGCAAGATCATTTTGCTGCTTGGGATCTTCTTCCAGGTTGTACAGTTCGAACTTGGGCTCGCCCTCAAAACGCTCTTTGCCAAAGCCACTCGGGTGCACCAATTTCCACTGATGTTCGTGCATCGCGAAATGATGGAATTTTTGCGGCACGTTGCCTCGGTGAGTTTGAAAGGCAATCGATCGCGTTTCCCACTGTGAGTCATCCATTTCTCCGGTCAGCAATGGTAGGAAACTCTTGCCATCGAGTGCGGGCGATTCCGGAACCGCGACTCCACAAGCATCGAGCAACGTCGGCATCAAATCGATGTGAGCCAGCATGACGTCCGTGGTGTCGTTCGCATCCACTTTCGCGGGCCAATGAAACAGCAAGGGGGAACGAATGCCGCCGTCATCCACCTGTGTTTTGTTGCCTCGCATGTTGCCGACATAGCGTCGCGAATTGGGACCGTTGTCATTGAGGTAAAGCACAATCGTATTTTCGCGAATTCCGAGCTTGTCGAGGGACGCGAAAAGTTTGCCCACGTTTTGATCGATGTTGGTGATCATCGCGGAGATCCGAGCCAGCTTGTCAAACTCGGCGCTGCGTCTTTTGGCGGGAAGATCGTTCACCAAAATCGGCGAGAAATCGACTTGCTTGTATTCCTCATAGAGTTCGTTTGGTACATCGTCGAACGGTCCGTGCGGGGCGTTGGTGGCGATGTAGCTAAAGAACGGTTTTCCCGATTCGGTTTGCTTGCGAGCAAAATCAATTGCCGCGTCAAAGAAGATGTCGGTGCAGTAACCTTCCATGGCCACTTCGTCACCGTTGTGAAAAAGTGTCGGGTCGGTGTACTTTCCTTCGGCTCCAATCGGATCCGATGGCTGACCGATGCCGCCACCACGGTGAATCAAGCTCTCGTCAAAACCCTGGTCCATTGGCCGCATGGGATAGTTGTCGCCCAGGTGCCATTTGCCAAAGATGCCGGTTTGGTAGCCCGCTTCGCTGAGCTGTTCTGCCAGCGTGACTTCGTCCGGATCCATCATCGCTCGACCAACATACGTGTCGATGCAACGCGTTCGGTAGTTGTATCGCCCCGTCATCAGGCTGGCTCGAGTCGGGGCACACACGTTGCTGACATAGAACCGGCTCAGGTATCCGCTCTGCGTTCGCATCTCGTCCAGCGAAGGCGTGCGGATGAGCGGATTGCCCATGAAGCCGTAGTCGCCGACGCCTTGATCGTCGCTCATGATCACGATCACGTTGGGACGACCCGCCTCGTTGGTTTCAGCCGCTGAAGCCGACGGAGAAGACAGGATCGAGCAAGCCAACAACAGAATGCTTGCGGAGGCAAAGAGAGAGAAGGTTTTCATGTGGGAACCAGGTGGGAATCAATGGTGGGAGGCGTTGTTCAGAAGAGCGTCGAGTTCAGCGACTGCGGCCATCGTCGACGATTTGTTTCATGCGTTTCCGAAGCCGTTGAACGATGTCCGGATGGTCTTGGTAGAGGTTGTTGGCTTCGGCGGGATCGTTCTTCAGGTTGTAAAGTTGACCGGTCGGGCCACCGGGTTTCGGCGGGATGCGTGATGGTTTGGAAAAACCGCCAGAACCCAGTCCGGTGATCAATTTCCAATCGCCTTCTCGGATCGTCATCGTGGATTTGCTTCCAGCCCGCATTACGAATTCGGTTCTCTTTGAGTCTTGTTGGAATGGCTGTTGAAGCAACGCCGGCAAAAAACTGTGGCTGTCCGGCCCAGCGTCCTGGGGAAGCTCCGTTTCCCAAATGTCGGCGAAAGTGGCCATCAGATCCGTGAAGCAAACCAGATGATCCGTGCTGCTGGATGCGTTGGCGCGACCTGGCCAGCGAACGATGAACGGCATCCGGTGCCCAGCCTCCCAGGCGTCGGCTTTCATCCCTCGAAAACCGCCGGCTGAATCATGCTGGAATCGCTCTGTGTCGTTCTCGTACCAGACCGGCCCATTGTCCGAGGTGAAGATGACGATCGTGTTTCGTTCCATGTCGTGCAGTTTCAGAGCACCGAGCACGCGTCCGATTTCGTGATCGACCATCATCACAAAGTCGCCGTACGAGTCGACTTCGCTTTTGCCTGCAAATTGGGCGCTTGGTAGCCAAGGTGTATGAGGCGCCGGGTAAGCCAGATACAGCATCAATGGCGTCGCATCGTGAGAGTTTAGATGGGTCTGGATGGTGTCGATCGCCAAATCCGTGAAGTGTGGCAAAACATCGGCCAGTTCCAGATCCGGAGCGATACCGCCGGCTCGCCAGAACGCACCTTGAATCGGTGACCATCCTTCACTCGCGTTGGCTTCGATGCGATCCGTTGGCGGATGGACCGCTTTCCGATCGTTGATGTAGAAGTAAGGCGGAATGTCGGTCGACGCTCGGATGCCAAAGAAGTGGTCGAAGCCACGGTCCACAGGGCCACCCAACAACGGACGGTCGTAGGTTTCGTTGGCACGTTCTTCAAATCCCAAGTGCCACTTGCCAATCATTGTGGACCGATAACCCTGCGATTTGGCAAGTGACGCCAGCGTGGCTTGATCCGGCTCGATCAAAGGTTCACGTGGCCAAACGCTGACGTTGGTCCGAAACGGATAGCGTCCCGTCATCAGCCCATACCGTGACATGTGACACAGAGGTCCGGGTGCGTGGGCGTTGGTGAATCGCATCCCGTCGCGAGCAAGCGAATCGATGTTCGGCGTTTCGATCTTGGAGTCGGGATTGAAACATCCCGGGTCTCCATACCCCATGTCGTCCACCAAAATCACAACGACATTGGGACGTTCGGCAGCGAAGAGTACTGATGCAAAGAATGCGAGCGAAAGTGAAAGAATATAGCGATTCACGAGATTGGTAGGCGAGAGGCGAGAGGCGAGAG
>NZ_DDGH01000106.1:16122-23430 GCF_002337565.1 Rhodopirellula sp. UBA1907
GAGGCGAGAGGCGAGAGGCGAGAAGCGAGAAGCGAGAAGCGAGAAGCAAGAAGCTAGAAGCTAGAAGCTAGAAGCTTCAATCGCTTCTTTCAAAGCTTCAATCGTTGGCGGGGACGGTTTGACGCTGCCGGGACGTTTGCCACCGGCGATGTCCAGCGGCGTCCAACCACGTTTGTTCTTGTGGTTCCAAACTTTGGGATCAGCGCCGACCGAGGTCAGCTTTCGAACCGCGGTTGGAAACGTTCGCAGCGCGGCACCGTGCATCGCGGTTTCTCGGTTGCGATCGACGACATTGGGATCGATCCCGAGATCAACCAGCATCTCGATCGCGCGGTCGACCTCTTCCGGCGTGCCCGGTTCTTCACCAACCGCGATCACACCGACTCCTGCCGCGGCCATCAACGCGGTGGTTCCATCGTCATTGGGGATCGTGGGGTCGGCTCCGAGTTCCAGCAACAAATGCATCAGCTCGATGTCTGCACCGCGAGAGGCCAAGAAGAATGGCGTGGCGCCCTTCGGGTTGAGGCGTTGGCCGCGTGACTTGCCGTTTTTCAGTTGCAGATTCACGTCGGCCCCCAGTTCCACCATCTGGCGGACAAAGTCCAAGCTGTGGATGGATCCCGTGATGCGAGGTGCCGGGTCGCCTTCTGGGTTGTCGCCCAATTCCGTTTTGCGAACCCAAGTGATCGCGTGCAGTGGAGCGTATCCGCTGCGTTGGTCGTTCGGATCGGCACCGCGACGGACCAAATCGCAAGCCAACTGAAGGTGCCCGCTTTCAATCGCGAACATCATCGCCGACATTCCCGACCGCGGGTTTCGGCCGCCGCTGCGTTTGGGGTTCGCGACGGTGTTGACGTCCAAACCCGAGTCGAGCAAACGCATCACCACCGCGGATTGTCCGTGCCGTGCCGCGAACATCAGTGCTGACAACCCGGACTGCTTCAGTGTTGTTTCAACGTTGCATCCCGCATCGATCAATGCGTCGACGGCATCCAGGTTGCCGGCCGCGGATGCCCACATCAACGCGGTTTGGCCGCGGGCTTCTTTGTCTTCCATGTCAGCTCCGGACTTGATCAGCGAACGGACCACATTCGCGTTGCCCTGCCGCGCCGCCAACATCAACGGCGATTCGCCGCCGCGCCGAGCCGCGTCTGCATCGGCCCCCGCGTCCAACAAGGCTCGTACTGCTCTGAGATTGCCATACTCACACGCCAGGCTCAGTGGCGTGACCTCGTACAGCGTTTTAGCATCCATGTCCGCGCCGGCAGCGACCAGTGCCGCGATACTGCGAGCGTGATTGTGGTAGGCCGCCCAGTGCAACGCCGTCATCCCATCGGGTTGAGACGCATCGACGTTCACCCGATCGCCAGCCAACGATTCTCGAACCAAATCCCAACGTTGCTGTTCCGCCGCGGCAACCCACTGGTGATCGGATGCTGACACCTCGGCGCTAGCCACCTCGGTCGATTCCCGATCGGATGGATCCGCCGCGACGACACCAAGACAAACCAGGAGCGATCCTGTGATCGGCAAGATCATTCGCAACATCACAGTGTCACCGGATCAAAGAGGTCATCGACCGTTCCCGTGCTGTCCGCGAACGATTCCAAAGGCACACCGACTTTGTTGAGCAACGTCAGGTGCAGGTTCGACAGTGGCTCAGGGTCTTTGAACCGAAGGTGACGATTGCCACGCATGTTTTCGGCGGCACCACCAGCCACCAAGATCGGCAGATTGCTGTGGTCGTGCGCGTCCGGATCGCCCATGCCGCTGCCATACATGTAGAGCGAATGATCGAGCAATGTCCCGTCGCCTTCGGGGACTTCATCCATCCGCTTGAGGAAGTCAGCGAACAACGAAACATGGAACTGGTTGATCTTGGCAACCTTGGCCAGTTTTTCTGGATCGCGACCGTGGTGCGTCACGGGGTGGTGTGGGTCAGGCACGCCGATCTCAGGATACGTTCGTGTGCTGGCCTCACGAGCCAATTGGAACGAAACGACTCGAGTGATGTCGCCTTGGAAGGCGAGCAACTGTAGGTCGAACATCAGCTTCGCGTGATCGGCGTACGCGGTCGGCACACCAACGGGACGGTCCAAATCGGGCAGCGGATTCTCGTGGCTGTTCTGTTCGGCGAGCTGAATGCGACGTTCGACTTCGCGAATGCTTTCGAGGTAGCCATCGATCTTGTTGCGGTCCGAGGCACCCACGCGATTCTTGATTCGCTTGATTTCCAAGTTGATCGAATCCAGCAGGCTGGCTCGTTTCTGCATCGCGGCTCGGCGTTGCTCAGGAGTCCCGCCTTCGCCAAACAAGCTTTCAAACACGATTCGCGGGTGAGCTTCGGATGGCAACGGCTGCGTCGGAGAAGCCCAAGACAAACTGTTCTGGTACACGCACGCGTAACCGTTGTCGCACTGCCCGACGGTGGACAGCAGGTCCATCGACAATTCCAACGATGGCAACTGAGTGGTCGCACCAATCTTTCGAGCCGCGACTTGATCGACCGTAGTGCCGTTGTAGTAGTCGCTGCTCTCGGTTCGCTTGGCACGCGCCGCACTCAAAAACGCCGAGTTCGAAGTCGCGTGGGAACCGGGATATGCGTTTTGCAAATCCGTGTTGGAGATCACGGTCAAGTGATCCTTCACGTCTTCCAGTGGTGACAAACTGGACGGCAATTCGTCGAGCGTTTCGCCTTCGGGAGTCCATTCGGCTGGGTTGTATCCCATCGGAATATAGATGTAACCAATCCGTTTGAGGCGACTGGGCGCGGCTGCGGTCGCCGCTGAAGCGGTCATCGCGGGAATCATCGCGTCCAGCAGTGGCAACGCGACGGCGGCACCGGTGCCGCGGAGCAAGGTTCGGCGAGAGAGATGGGATCGTTTCATCGAGCTTCCAGTTTAGAAGTGGGCAGCGTGACGGATCATCGGGATGTGTGGCGGTTGTTCGGTTCAGACGCGATTTCTCGGTACCGAAACGGCTCGCTCAGAACGATGCCGTTGATCAGAGAAGCCAGCGTGTAGTTGGACTGCGACGCCCCACGAACGATGCGGCGAATCGCCGGTCCATCGTGTGGCTCGACGGCTCGTCCGAGTGCGTATGTCATCAGTTTTTCCGCGACGGTTTGAGCAAAGATGTCCGGTCGAGCGACGATGCCGGCTTCCAGTTCATCGACCGATTGCAACTCGGTGCCATCTGGGAGTTGGCCCGACGAATCGACATCCAGCGTGCCTTCAAATTGTCGCCACCGTCCGACCGCGTCAAAGTTTTCCATCGCGAACCCAAGCGGATCGATCAAGTCATGGCAACTCGCACAAGTCGGATTGGCTCGGTGCATGGCCAGCCGCTCGCGGACTGTCATCGCCGCGAGCGTGTCTTTCTCTTTCAAGTTGGGAACGTTCGGCGGTGGTGGAGGAGCCGGAGTTCCGAAGATGTTTTCCATCACCCAGTTGCCGCGAATCGTTGGCGAAGTTCGTGTGGCGTACGAGGTGACCATCAGAATGCTGCCGTGCCGCAAGATGCCGCCCCGGTGCGACTCCGGTGAAACTTTAACGCGGCGAAAATGGCTGCCGGTGACGCCTCGGATCCCGTAGTGCGTGGCCAAGCGTTCGTTCAAAAAGGTGTCTTGTGAAGCGATCAGATCGGTGACGCTTCGATCATTCGTCAATACATCCTGAAACAACAACTGCGTTTCGCGTTGAAAAGATTGCCGAAGGTTGTCGTCGAAGTCGGGGAACAAACGCAGGTCAGGCGTGATCGAATCCAAGTTGCGTAACTGCAGCCACTGCGACGCGAAATTCGTGACGAGCGAATTGGCACGAGGATCATCCAGCATTCTTGCGACTTGTCCGGCCAGCACGTCATCGTTTCGCAATTGCTTGGCGTCGGCGAGGTCCAACAATTCTTCGTCGGGCAAACTGCTCCACAAGAACGACGCCAATCGAGACGCCAACTCATGATCCTTGACGGCGACAACATCCATTTCTTGTGTTGCCGAGGCATCCGGATCAACGGATTCAATCCGGAACAGGAAGTTTGGGTTGACGAGCAACGCGGTGAGAGCGGACTCGATGCCCTCATCAAACTTGCCGGCTGAGAAACCTTCGTCAAAGAAGTCCATCAACAACGCCAGCTCCTCAGCCGTTGTGGGACGGCGATAGGCTCGGCGAGCCAACCGTGTGAGGATCTTTTTGGCTTCGTCCCGGTCGGCGTTTTCACCAGACCAGTTCTCGCCGAAGATTGCTTGGCGACTGGTGGTGATGCCGGGACCTTCCGGAGCAAACGGACCCACGATCGAAACCTGATAGATCGCCGGCGTCAGTCGTGGATGGCGGTGCCGATTGAAGTTGGCATCGAATGGCTGTCGTTTGCCCTCGGTCAGCGACGAGAAGGTCTTGGGAAAGGTGACGCCAATCGAATGCCGGCCGGCGTCGAAGTGCAGACGCTGTTTCAGGTGAGAATCCGAATGCGTGTAATCGGGACCGCCGTACTTGCCGGTCTTCTTGGGTGGATACACCCTGAACTGGTGGACTCGAGCACGATCGACCAGGACATCGATTTCGTGTTCGCGATGCAAACCCTCGACCTGTTCGTCTCGGTCGCGAGTCAGCTTCAATTCGATTTCGTACTCGCCCGTTTGCGGGAAGTGTTGATCGAACAACACACCGCCGCGGGTTCCAAACGGCAAGCCTTCAACATGCTTTTCTTGCGAACGGTCGGCCGGCAACCGAATCGTCACTCCGGCGGGGCCGTTGCCCAAGCCTCCGACGGCCACGCGAGCGATTTTTTGTGCGGCCGACACGTAGCGGTTCAAGTGAGTCGGAGAAAGTTCCTCGACCGTGATGTTGTCAAAACCGTGGCTGGATTCGTCTTTGGGAAGGTAGTCCGATGCATCAATGGACACCGCCAGCAAATCACGGATCGCGTTTTGATACTCCACGCGGGTCATCCGCCGCATCGCTCCCATTCGGCCCGGTCGTGGGAACCGCTGAGCGTGATGATCGAGAACCGATACCAACGAGGCAGTTACTTGAGAATAGGTTTTTTCGTCGGGTTGGCCGTAATCCGGCGGCGGCATCTGGCGTGTGTTGATGCGTCGAAGGATTTTCTCCCACTCCGCCGTAGCGAAGTCAGGTTGCGTGAACTGATCTGAACCGAAATCAAACGCCTGCAAATCCAATCCCGCTTCCGCATCGTTTCCCGAGTGACAATCCAAGCACTGATCGGAAACAAATTCGCGAATCGCGGAGAGATCGTCCGAGACGACTTGGTTCACTTTCGATGCGGCCGGTGGAACCGGATCGCTCGCAGCATCACCACTCTCAGACGTGCTGACTTGAGCAGTCAACCATTCGTTGGGCAGAGTCTCGGTGGGAGCAATCTCGTCGCGTAGCAACTGAGCCGCTCGGCCGACGATCTTGAGGTAGTGATCGCTGGGCAAACCTTCGTACGTCAAGAATTCTGCGTCGCGTCCCTGCGGTGGATCGTTGGTGCATTTGAAAATCGCCGTCGCTTCATCGACTTCGTCAAACATTGCGACATACAGCATCTTGGCTCCGGCTTTCTTCGCCGCCACGATTTGCGTCCAAAGGAATTGGCCTTTCAATCGCGGGATGTCTTCCAGAGGAGCCTGCCCGTTGCGAAGGTTGAACCAACTGAAACCGGGGAAGACGACGGGCAGGTAGCCTTGTCCGTTGGTATCGCATTCCTGTTGATCCGGTTGCCAGATTTGCTCAGCGTGTCGTTGGGCTTGTTCTGGGTTGCGATAGCGTCCTGGTGTCCACGGGCTAAGCACATCCGCCATCTCGAAGATCGTTCGAACGGCGGGGTCGGTCACGCAGTCTCGCTCGAGTTCTCGCCATCCGGTCGGAACACCCAGCATGATGCTGCAGCCGGCTTGTTTCAGTTGAGCGATCAATGCTTTGCAATCATCCAGCGTGTAAGCGCCGGGCTGGTGCCGTTCGGCGAAGCCGACACCCCAAATCGCAACGAGGGGCATGCCGTTGTGATGCAAGTAAGAGTCGCTGTCGGTGATCGCTTCTTTGTTGACCAAGCGAGCCCAGTCCTTGCGAACGATGTCGAGTTCTCCTTCTCGAAGCCCCGACAAGTCATACATGACGGCGAAGGCTCGCCCGTTCTCTTCGGAGCCGCGACGACAGTGATTTAAAATCGCCGTTCGATTCGCAAGGCTGGCGGGAGATCGCAGCGAGGTGGCGAAGCGTTGGACAAAGGCACCATCGATTCCGTACTCTCGCATCCATTGGAAGTGACGCCGAACGGTTGGTTCATTGGCACTGCTGAACGCTTCCGCGACGCTGCCGTCGGAATGCTTGAACTTGGTGGCAAAGCGTTCTTCCGGGGAGTATTCCGACATGTCCGGCCAAAGGTCGACCGTGACATTGCCCGGACCAAGGGGTTTGCGCGAGTTGCGTCCCCAATGTCGCCAACCAAGTCCAGCGCCGTCTCCGTCGCAGTTGAACCATCCTTGGTATCCGCACATCACCTTGCCGTTCAGCGTGCTGCAATCGACCGCTTGAATCGGCTCGGATTGGTCCCGCGAATCGTCACCCAACGAGGGTTCAACGAACCAAAAAATCAACAAGACGGCAAAGACAAAGGCGGGACGAAGCAAAGGAGTTCTCTTGGGGAGGATCCAAGCGGATGAGACGAGAACAGGAATGACCGGCGAGTCGTCGGATGCAATCTGCTCGCCGTTTTTTTGAGACGAGGGAGCGACCGCACCCACGACCAAAAGTTCGCGGTCCATCCTACTCGATTAGCCGGTCTGATGCACCTGGAAAGGGGCCGCGTTGCCCCTTATCCGTGTCCATCAGGATCGCATTTCCCGTTGCGTGTGGATGCTTCGAAGTCCCCATGCTCGGTTTTTTCGGATGCCAGCCTCAATAAACCGCTCGGCCCGCAGCGAGCATCGCCCGCGGCAGGCCGATTTTGGCAACCCGTTTCGCTTAGAAACCCAGGGCCGATCCAGCCAACTTCTTCGTCAGGTCTTGCACCAAACGGTCGGTGTTCAGGCTCAGTCCGATCGTTTGGTTGTAGCCGTTGAAGCTGAAGTCAATCTCCGCGTGCACTCCGGCGCTGACGTAGTTGGAAACATTGCCGGAGAGCAAAACGTGATTGACCTCCAGGCTATTGGCGATCTCCAAGCCTCGCAGGACGTGTGCGTTGGCATCTTCGATTCCATTCAGAATCGCTTCCGCTGAATTGACGGCCAGGTTCCCGGCTGCCAGCAGAGCTTTGATTCGCAACACTTCGGGATTGGCTTCGACACCAACGTTGTCCAGCACCCAC
>NZ_DDGH01000106.1:23538-27104 GCF_002337565.1 Rhodopirellula sp. UBA1907
CGATTGGCTTCGACGCCAACGTTGTCCAGCACCCAACCCGCCGAGTTGCGAATGGTGTTGTACGTTGCCGAAGTCGCGTGATACGTCACCACTTTCGCGGAGTAAACCGTTGCGGCGTATTTGTAACTAGCGTACTTGGCAACTTCCTTTGCTTTGTAGGATGCGTAGTTGTACCAAGCCGCACGTTTGGTCGCGGACTGAGCACTTCGCCATGAGTTGTAGCGTGACTTGCGGACTCGGTACCAGTAATCTTTGCTGGCTCGAGCACTGTCCACGATGCTTTTGGCCGAATCCAGTTTCGATTGGATCTCGTCGCTTTCCTTCTGTGCCTCTGCCTTCGCTTCGGCCAATTCAGTGTTCAGTTTGTCCACGTTGCTTTTCGCAGCCGCAACGACCGCTTGAGCATCGTCGATCTTCGTTTGCACACTCTGCGCCGCTTCGAGCATCTCACCGGTGACCGCATTGGTGACGTTGTTGAAAAGCGTCCCTTGAACGATCGCTTCGAACTGCATGCCGGAGTTGTCCACGGTGAACGTCA
Source organism: Rhodopirellula sp. UBA1907 (assembly GCF_002337565.1). Classification (NCBI taxonomy): domain Bacteria; kingdom Pseudomonadati; phylum Planctomycetota; class Planctomycetia; order Pirellulales; family Pirellulaceae; genus Rhodopirellula; species Rhodopirellula sp. UBA1907. Next base: position 24,077 of record NZ_DDGH01000106.1, read on the forward strand.
CCGAAGCATCCAAGCCGGCAACGTCCACGTTCGCAGTTCCGGTCAGCGAGAAGTCGCCATCCGATTGGATCATGCCTTCCAAACTGACTTCCGCTCCCATCATCTCAGCCGACCCGGCAACGCGAAAATACGAGTCGCCCGTCGCGATGCGGATGTCAACGATGACGTCGCTTAGATCCACCGGCCCCAGTTCAATCTCGGGAATGTTCAAGCCAACTTCGAATGAGAGCGTTTCCAAGTCGACGACGAACTCACCAGCGGCGAGCAGTTCGCCGTCCTTGTAGAACTCACCACCAATCCCAAAGCCGTCGGTGATACCGAGCGCTTCGTTGCCACCGTACGGAGCAAAGTTGATGTAAGCGTCTTGCATTTCGAAATCGCCAAGGGCATCGCTTGGGATGGGCTTCGCATCCGGATCACCTGCTCGGGTCATCGTGTTGGCGAAGACGACCAGGTCCGTGCTCGCCAGCACATCGATGCTGCCGCGGAAAGCAACTTCCCATCCGGTTGTTCCGACGCCGACCAACCCAGCGACTTCGATCTCTTTGTCACCGATGCTGATGCCGGCTCCCAAGCCGATGAACATGCTCGCGCCAGCCGCACTCTTCTCGGCACCCACGGTCATGACCACGTCTTCGAGATTCAAACCGGAGACATCAAACGCATCGTCCCACCGGTCAATGCTGCCCGTGAGACTTGCGGAAACTTCGTCTTGGCTGATGGAGAACAGGCCTTCGAAGTCGACCTCCACGCTTCCCATGTCCATCGTCGCGTCCAGCGACAGGCTCATCCCCTCGGTTCCAGCGTCGAGCGTGACGTCGGCACCGCTGAGCGAAAATCCAGAGATACCCAGCAGGTTCTCAAATTCCAATTCACCCGGAGGAGAAAGGCTCACTGACACGCCACTCAAGCTGAAATCCAGGTTTCCGATCACATCGACGTAGCTCCCAAACAGCTCTAAGTCCGTGTCCAGCTCAATGTTGAATCCAGACTCGCTACCGTCGGTGGGATCGTTTGCGATCGACAACTCGGTGTCTCTCAGTTGCAACGCATCGATGCCAAACGCCCCGGCCCAATCTCCCGCAACGGTCCCTGCCAAGTTCGTGCTGACTCCGTTGGGAGTGAACTGAATCATGCCGCCGATGCCGACATAGGTACCGAACAGATCCATGCCGGCGGCCGCACCGATGCTGAATTCAGAAGCGGATTGAGTTTTGAGTGCATCGACACTGAGCACGGTGTCAATCAGGTCGAGTTGATCGACGCCAAATGCATCATCCCAAGTTCCCGGAACCGTGCCGGTCAATGAGGCCGAAGTCTGATCGGCGTCCAAGCCAATGGTTCCGGCAACGCTCACCATCTCACCCTCGACTTGCATGTCAGCGTCAACATCAACATATAGTTCTTGCGAACCCTCTCGATCAGATGATGCCAGCACGGTCAAGTTGGCATCCTCCAAATCAAGGTCGTCGAACCCAAAGGCATCGTCCCAGTGGGGAACGTTCCCTGTCATGACCACGTCGATGTTGTCTGGTGTGATCTCGACACTTCCCGCCACTTCAACGTCCGTGTTTTCCACTCGCATGTCCGCCTGCACACCCACAGCAACGCGATGGTCTTCTTTGCGATCCGTGGATGCGACGACGTTCAAGTGAGCGTTGTTCAGCGAGAGTTGTTCGATTCCGAAAGCATTCGCCCAGTTTTCGACTGAGCCACTCAGTTGAGCGTCGATGCGTTCGGGGGAGATGTCGAGAACGCCGGCGACGGCCACAAGAGTCGAATCGATCAACATGTCGGCGCCGATTTCAATGCTGAATTCGGAATCCGATTGCTCGTCAACGGATCCGCTGATCGACAGCTCGGCTTGTTGCAAATCCAAGTCATCGATGCCAAAGGCATCGTCCCAGTTTTCAATGCTTCCGGTGAACGATGCGTCCACAGTCTCGGGAGCCAGATCAACGGTGCCGGCGATGCCGATCAAAGTTCCGTCGGTATCCAGGTGCGAATCGACGTGAACGCGGTAAGCATCTCCCGCCAACTCATCCGAGCTGGTGTCGAGGACGATTTGCGTGTCTTTCAGTTCCAATCCAGCGACGCCAAACGCATCCGACCAAGAGTCCACGGATCCAGCGACGTGAACGTTGACTCCTGATTCGCTGACCTCAACCGCGCCAGAGACGTCGATTGATTGACCCGCGATTTCAGTTCGTCCGTTCAGTTCGACTTGCAAGCTGATTCGGTCGTCGGAGTCAAATTGCGGCACCGCATCCAGATCGCTCAGGTCCAAGTCGAAACCTTCGACCCCGAGTGCGTCTTCCCAGACACCATCCATCTGTGAATCGTAGATCCAATCCAGGCCTTCGCCGCCATCTATCACCGCGGTGGCTTGGTCGGAGAACAAGAAGTCGTTTCCGGACTCACCAAACAGGCTGACAGGGATTTCAGACTGATAGCTGAACAAGACATCGTCGCCGTCGCCGCCCGCAACTTCGATGCGAGAAGCCTCCGCGAACGGGCGACCTTCCAATTCAGATTGAATCGTGTCGCCGGCAAAGACTCGGGTTCCGGAGACGTCGTGTTGCACGGCGATGAAATCGTTGCCGTCTGTCCCTCGGACTTGCAGCGTGTCACCGAGCCAGGAAAAGTCCGCCGCCATCAATTCGCGAGATTGCAGTGCCTCCATCGAGAGCACGCGTTCACGACGTCGGTTCTTTTTGCCGCGGCGATTCTTCTTGTTTTTTGGCGTGCCACGCAGTTTTGTTTCGATGGAGTTCGTCATGGGATCGTCTTTTCACAGCCAGGGTCTGATGCGATGGAGGGCCTGATTCGCAATCAGCGAAAGCCCGGAACAGACGAACCTGCGTGAAGACCCCAAGGATCCCCTCACGGTTTCTTACGAAAAGTGATGAGGCGTTTGGGCGTTGGCGGCGGTTCCACCGTCACAGAAATCAACCCGACTCCCAACGGCGCATATAGTCGTGGGCTCCTGCGTGTCGGCTTTGGGCTCCAGCTCAGCGTTTCACGGCGG
>NZ_DDGH01000106.1:27319-69061 GCF_002337565.1 Rhodopirellula sp. UBA1907
GCTCGGTGGTCCCCCACCGAGTCGAGCCTAGACTCACAGCGACTGAGCAACCGCTGTTCTGGAATTTTTCGCAGACAGGTTGGGCGGATTGATTGGGGCCGCGCATGTGAGAGTACGCTTCTGCGTGTCTGCTTGGGACGCGAGCTCAGCGTTTCACGGCGGGGGCCGCCGTGTTACAGGTTGCGCAAGTCGACGAACGTCTTACTCTTCAGTCGTTTCCAATGACTCAATCCATCGGTTGGCGAGTTCGACGCAGCTGGCGCCGGTGGGTTCATCGAACATTGCCGGTTGGACTTCGCGGTAGTATCTCTCCGCTGCTTCGGGCAGACCGCACCGCTGTGCAATTCGTCCTCTCACGAGTTGGTCAAACGACTCATCCAAGCCGTTGCGGGCATTGATCGCTTCTGTGAGTGTCGAAAACGCCTTCGTCAGTTGTCCGTCATCGGCGTAGACGCATGCGAGCGTGTGAAGGTTTGCCGACAGCTCACGCACGGTGATAGACTTGTTCCTTGCCGCCAAAGCTTCTTCGATGCACTCCGCAGACTTTCCGACAAACAAACTGCGCCATCCAATCGTGCTCAGCAAAGAAGTGATCTCGGGCTTTTTCTCGTGCAGCTGACGGGCGTATTCCAACGCTCGATCGTGGCCATCGGTCTTGGTTAGATAGGCCAGATGCGAGTTGATGCCGCTCGCTGACTCCTGCCCCTCGAGCAGCTTCATTGTCGACTCCGCCTGTTCATATTCGCCCAGCCCGAGTTCCGCTTTAAGACGTGCGTTCAATAGCTCGGGATTGAGTGGGTAATTCTCCAGCATCTGAGTGGAGAGCTCGAGCAACTCTTCAAAACGTTGTTGTCCGGCGAGGTAAGTGAGGCGACAACGGTCAATCTGCAGTTGCAAGAGAGCAGGATATTGATCGCGTACTTTGACAAGTTCATCAGCGATGCTTTGGTCAGCCCTGTTTCGCGATGCGAGAATCAACGCCGCGAGCCGGAGAGCTTGAACGTCGGATTCAGAGGAAGCAAACCAGCTTTGCGCAAACGGAGACGCGGCAAACTGATTGAACATGCCCACCCGATTGCGTTCGACTTGGTAGAGCGGATTGATCCATGCTTTCGCCTCTTCGACGTGCCCATTGTCGATCAGCTCAAGTGCCTTGATCCCATAGTTGTGCAAGAATCTGCCGGGATGAAGGATGCGAAAGGAATCGCCGTCACGAACCACCTGCCGCGTGATGGACGAATTAGGAATATCGACGTCGTCAATAATCGATGCGGTCACGGTGTAGCCACCGACGTCATCGCCTTCCACTTCGAATTCATACAGACTCACCATGTCCTCGCTAAGGGCCGGTTGCCCAAATGTCGTTCGAACGACCTCGTAAAGTTGATGGAGAGCAGGAGGCAACCTCTCGATGTCAGCAACAATGAACTCGTCGTTGTCGGAGGAAGTGTAGAGATCACGCAGTTTTTCGAGGTCAGGACCAAATCTCAGGCACCGCGCCAAAAAGCTTTGCACGACGGATGCTGGATCCGACGGTTCAAGCTTCACGTCTTCGTAGCGCTGAAGATAGCGAAGAGTGGAAGAAACCCCCTGCAGGTCCGAACGTGTCTCCAGGAACTCTTGCAGCAGTTCATATTGGCGAAATGTTCGAAGCCGAGCAGCGACGTTAATCTGAATGAAGTTGCTGTCCAACGTGTTTGGGGCTTTATCGATGAGGCGATTTCCGGCTGCAACTCCATTTTGATTGATCTCAGCCACTGCCAGGAATATCCACGGTTCACCGAGCGTCGGATAAGATCGGACCAATCGTCGTAAAGCCTGAGTGTCTTCCAAATGAGCCAGAAGAAGGCCGTAGTTGACGACCACTAATTCGTACGCTTGCTCATCGAGAAGCGAGCGATAGATTTTGGCGGCTTCCAGCATCAATTCGCGGTCGCTGTAGCGAGTGAGTTCGCTATCGTGTTCAAGGACCATGGCGAGGTTGTACCGACCATCGACGCTAGATGGATTCAGTTCCACCATGCGGCGCAAACTCGACACCACCTTCTCTCGATCAATGCCGGGATACATGTTGTGACCACGTTGGTCGTGCATCGAAGCCCAAGCTGATGCCCAATGTGCCAGTTCGGACTCGGGAGCGTCAGCTACCAATTGGTCCGCGACCTCCTGCGACTCCCGAACCAGACCAACCTTCAGCAAGGCACTGGATAGCTCACTGCGATTGAAAAGGTCGTCGGGTGATTCCTCCGCGATTTGAAGCATTTGATGAAGCGCACCAGCCTCCTCACCATTTTCAAACTTCAGCGTTGGTTGATAGGCAAATTCGATGGGCACAAACCACTCCGAGGGAGCAGCGTTGTTCGACAAAGCCAGGAATTCGTCACGAAATTCTGGCAATTGTTCCGGACTCAATTTGCCATCGCCCGTGTTCAGTTGAATTTGAAAATGAACCGTGCCGTCCGGGTTCGATTCGCAAGACATTGCGACTTGGAACTTGCCCACCTGAATCGTTTGGCGTTTGGGTAAGGAAACGACTTCGAATCCACTGGGCGGATGCAATTCCATTTCGGTGCGATAGATAAACCGACTGATCTCATAGGGGATCGTTCGCTCGATCGCATCCGGGTCTTCAGGAAGCTGATCGCATTCCGGCCCAATAAATTCGTACGGCAGATAGTTGAATGCGGCACCGGGGTCCAGTTCGATCACCAGCCTGCCGGCATCGTTGGTGCAGATGCCGGTGGAGTCCAAATTGTATTTGACAGTGAATTCGGGTGAGGTGGGTTGGTTAGGATCGTCGTAGTCCAGTTCAGACAATTCCGCGTCACCGTAGATTTCTTTGAACTGGTCTTTCAGCGACGTCTCGATTTGCGGTCGTGTCTGACTTGCATAAGCCGCTCGCATGTAACTCGCGAAAATCCCGGTGGAGCTGGAAGTGACTCTCGCGGTTGACGGCCCGTTGGCTTTCAACTGATAAACGGTTTTGTACCGCCGCATGTTATCGCTGGAGCGACTTGCACGAGTCCTTCGCAGTTTTTTAGTGGTCGGAGCTGCCACCAACGTCAGCCTGTCCTGGTCGCTGATAGGCAACTCTCCGAAAGACGTGTACGACGCCGTCATGTCGATCCACGTTTCTTTCAGATTGTCTTGGCGAGGAACGTAGACGATCGCATGGTCAAACGCATTCAAAGCCGGCGCATCGGCGGCCGCATCTACAAACGATTGCGTGCTTTGCAAGGCAACGTACGCTTCGATATCCAATTGCCTTAGCATTGCAACCATCAAGCAAGCTTGGTCTTTGCAGTCGCCATAGCGTCTTCGCAACGTATCGATTGGGCGGGCGGGTTGGATTGCAGAAACACCAAATTCAATTCCGGTGTAGCGAATGGAGTTCATGATCTGTTCCCACGCGGTCGTGACCAGCGTTCGGCGGTCGTCCTCGTCATGATCTGCTCGCCAAGCTTGCTTGACCTGATCGGGCAGATTGCCCAGTTCGCTGTCGGCGATTTGCCGATTGACCATTTCGTCGTAGTACTGAGCGATTTCGGCCCACGATGTCCCCGTGCAATACGTGACGAAGGACATCGGTGTATGGTCAGACGGTGCGTAGTCCCAGAGAACCTCGAGCGGGTCGGGCTGGTTTTGCTTCAAGCTCCAAACCTGTTCGTCCCCGTCTCGTTGAATCTCCAAGGGGACGGTCTTGCCAACGCAGTGCAACGAAAGGTCGATGGACGCATCGGCTCGCACTTCGGCGTAAAGGTGGTGACATTTGGAAAAACGTTCCCAGATGACATTGCCAACGATGCCGGCGGGGCAAAACGCGGTGTGTTCCGTGGTGATGACTTCGGTCTCGATGATGGAACCGATTGCGATCGCAGGAAGTGGTGCGGTCAGAATTCGCGTGTCCGTGTAAACCTGATTCTGAACATTGGAACCGGACGATTCCGTGATCGTGGCTGGATCCAATTCGTGAACATGTCCGTCCCGAGTGATCACCCGGGCCCGCATCAATGGCCGCTCCTCCAGCCAAGGAGTCCAAGCGGCAGCCAGACTTCCCCGCGTTTCGATGTCATCTCGCGATAAAATTCGATACACGTGCCTTTCCGTGTTGGTCACGCGATGGTCGGCCGAAATCTGAATTCTTTCGTCCCAAACCAGGTACTCGCTTTCGTCCGCTTCGGGATGAGGGATCTTTGCGACTGCATCCAGCACCGCGTCCGCTTCTGCTTCAAACAGATCGCCTTCCCATGGCAAATCAACGCCGACTTCAGCGGCGTTGGCAGTACCAGTCGTAAACACTGCCAGTGCGAATGACAGACTCCAAGCCAGAGAAAGAAAGCAAGTCCGAGAGCGCATTGGCGAGGGTCTCCGTTGGGCAGGTTGGCGGCGAGGTGCAGAGTTTAATTCATTCCAATGTCGGGGTTGGGGGGAAGCGGTTAGCCAAATGGCGGAAACAAAAAATTAAGTGCGGATCGAAGGGTTTGTAAGTGCTGTCGCGTCAAACTTTTGCTGGATTTCAATCGTTATTCACACAAAAAAACACCGCGTCATGAAATGACACGGTGTTCAAAGTTTGGTGCGAGCGAAGATCGCTTCGGCAAGCCAGCCTTGTTGGTTGACTAGTCGTCCAGTGGCATCACTTCCGATTTTCGGATGTGGACGATGCTGCCGGGGTCGTGTTGTTGGAATGCGAAGTGGCCGGGGCCATAGGTCTTTTCAAAGTCCATGTATTCGTACAACTCGTTGCCATCGACGGTGATCTTGATACGAGTCATGTCGCGTCCGCGCCAGTTGTCGTCTTTGACTTCGATCTCGTAGGTGAACCAGGTGTCTGGTTTGACCAAGGGTGCGTAGACGTGGCAAAAACCATATAGCGAACCGGTGCGGATTGGATCGGTGTGTGTGCTGTCGACTTGGGCTTCGTAACCGTCCATGAAACCGGGTTTGCGTGTGGTGCGAAAGTAAACGCCCGAGTTGCCGCCGTCGTTGATTTTGACTTCCGCGCGGTAGCGAAAATTCTTGTACGGGCCCGATGTGTTGACCAACATCGACACACCGCCGGTGCCTTTGATCACGCCGTCGACAACTTCCCATTTGCTGTCGTCTCGCCCCACTTTCTCCCAGCCTTCCAACGATTCACCGTCGAACAGAGTTGTCCACTTGGCCGACTCGTCGCCTTTCGCGTTGTCTTCCCCTGAAACACTGTCTTCCCCTGAAACACTGAGGCCTGCAAATGAAACGCACAGTGCGAGGGCGAGCCCCATCGGATAGCGGAGCGAATGAACAAGGTTCGTCATGTTGTTTCTCTGATGTGACTGAATTGGAAAGACAACCTGCCTGAGACGCGTTGTCGAGCAGGCCGATGTCGAATGATTAAAACTACCGCGGTTGCGTTTGTCCATAGACTGAGGGGCGAACGCGAAGCAAGCAAGCGGGATTCATTTGGGAAAGCGAGTCTCCTGGGTGTTTCTGGCGTTTTTAGTGGACAACCGGGGCTAACGCCCAAACGGCTGATGTGGTTGTTTTCGGAGCCTTTTGAGAAGGGACTTCGCGACGTTGCGTTGGATTTTTTGTCAGCGGAAGATTTCGACTGGCTACCGCGAACATTCGAGCGGCGACCTCAACTGTTGGCCGGTGGCTCGGTGACTTTTTCCAATGGTTTGCCGCAGCAACGAAATTCGGGTTCGCAGCCCTCGCAGTCGCAGCCTTTGGTCACATGAATCTCCATCTGGCAGTTCACGCATCGGTACATGTCGCCGACTTGAGGTGAGTCTTTTGAAACAGACATGAGAGGTCTCCTTTGTGAAGTGGTTTCGATCCCAATCATCGCGTGATCGGATTTCACTCGACGATGACAGCGATTTGTGCGCCGAGCAGATGTTCAGGTTCGAGACAACTCCATTTTTCGCCCGCAGCTCCATTTTTCGCTAGCAAGGGAAGTCAAAAATCAGCTCGTCGGCATGCGATTTGATTCGCTTCGAGTGGATGTCCATTGAACTCCAGGCGGTGTGCTTGGATGGAGGCTTGAACGTTTGAAATGGCTTGGGCGGCGACGGAAGTGGTCCGCTGGTTCGCCATAGCAACGCGATCGGCCAGATTCATTCCACGGCTGTCTCGAAGATGAGAGGAAACACTCACGTGATCCAGCGACCCAGCCTGGCTGATTTGAATTCGTATTGGTTGGCCACCAACTATCTGTCCGCCGCTCAGATTTATCTGCGCGAGAATCCTTTGCTGCAAGAACCGCTGCGTCCGGACCACATCAAGCCTCGCTTGCTAGGACATTGGGGGACGTGTCCCGGTATCAATCTCATCGCCACGCACTTGAACCGGTTGATTGTGAACCACGACCAACCAACGTTGCTCATCACGGGACCGGGGCATGGGGCTCCCGCCGTGCTCAGCAATCTGTTTTTGGAAGGTTCGCTCGGTGAACGCTATCGCGAATATGAGGTTGATGGAGAGGGAGCGAAAAATCTGGTGCGTGATTTTTCTTGGCCGGGCGGTTTCCCGAGTCACCTGACACCAGCCACGCCGGGGACGATTCACGAAGGTGGCGAGTTGGGCTATGCGTTGGCAACCGCATTTGGTGCGGCGATGGACAACCCTGACTTGTTGGTGGCGTGCATTGTCGGCGATGGCGAAGCGGAGACAGGACCGACCGCCACCGCTTGGCATTTGACGAAGTACCTCAATCCGGAACGCGATGGTGCGGTGTTGCCGATCGTTCATTTGAATCAATACAAGATCGCCAGCCGTACGATCTTCGGCGCGATGTCCGATGGCGAGCTGCGAGATCTCTTTCACGGCTACGGGTACGAGCCGATCCTGATTGAAGCCCACGACTCGGAGAATTCAGCGGATGAAAAGGTCCCGGTCGCTAATCATCGTGAGGTCGCAAACGCGTTCGATCAAGCGATCGATCGCATTCAAAATTTGCAGCGTTGTTGGCGAAACGGCGAGGGAGAGCCTCGACCTCGTTGGCCGGTGATTCTGCTGCGATCGTCGAAGGGTTGGACTGTTACGAAGGAACTCGATGGCGAGCGAATCGAGGGGACTCATCGGTCTCACCAAGTTCCAGTGGAAGATCCGCGAAATGATCCGCAACACCTGGAGGCTCTGGATAGTTGGCTGCGTTCCTACCAACCGGAGGTCTTGTTCGAGGAAGACGGTTCGCCCAAGCCGTCTATCACACATTGGTTGCCGAAGGGTGCACGGCGTCTGGGGATGATCCCCGAAGCGAACGGAGGTTCAATTCGCAAACCGATGACGATTCCCGATTGGAAGCAATACGAACTCGACATCGATAGGAACCATCGAGGCCGCGAAACGGCGAGCGACATGAAAACCACCGGAGAATTTCTTCGCGACGTCATCGATCGCAACCGAGGCCGGTTTCGTTTGTTTTGCCCTGATGAATTGAATTCGAACCGGTTGGGAGCCACGTTGGATGCAAGCCAACGACAGTTTGTGTGGCCCACTCCAGCGGACGATCCAAACATCGGAATGCAAGGCAGTGTCTTTGAAATGCTGTCGGAACACACCTGCCAAGCTTGCATGCAGGGATACTTGCTGACCGGCCGTCACGCGATTTTTCCGTGCTACGAGGCATTTGTTTCGATCGTCGATAGCATGATGGGGCAGTACGCGAAATTCTTAAAGCGTTCGGATGAGATCGAATGGCGAGACCAAGTGAGCTCCTTCAACTACCTGCTCAGCAGCGAAGGTTGGCGACAGGATCACAACGGCTACTCGCATCAAATGCCGGGCTTTCTGAACATGCTGCTCAACAAAAAAGCCCAGAACGTCCGCGTCTACCTGCCGCCGGATGCCAATTGTTTGTTGTCGACGATCGATCATTGCATGCGAAGCACGGGCAAGATCAATCTGGTGATCGCATCCAAGCAACCGATGCCACAATGGTTGTCAGCCGAGGAAGCCGAAGAGCATTGTCGAAACGGATTGTCGATCTGGGATTGGGCCAGTTCACCAGCCGACGAAAAAATCGATGTCGTTTTAGCGTGTGCCGGCGTCTATCCCACCGCGGAAGCAGTCGTTGCCTCGCGTCTGTTGCGACAAACCATTCCAGACTTGCGGATCCGATTGGTGAACATCACCGACTTGTTGATTTTGGAGCAGCAGTCGTTTCACCCGCATGGGCTGAACAACGAACAGTTCGATCACTTCTTCCCACCGGGCACACCGGTCATCTTCAACTTTCACGGCTACCCTTCGGCGATCAAGCAATTGCTTTGGAATCGTCCAGGCCATGAGCGGTTTCGCATCAATGGCTACATCGAAGAAGGCACGACAACGACGCCATTCAGCTTGCTAGCGGCCAACGGAATCGATCGCTACACGTTGGTCGATCAAGTCCTCTGTGCCGGTGCGATCGAGCGTCCTGAATTGCGAGAGCGATGCGTCCAAACGCGAGCTCACTTCCAAGACGTGAGGGCGGAGATGATTCGACACGCACAACACAATGGCGAGGACATGGCATCGTTCACGCAGTGGGAAATTGAACCGCTTGCCAACGCCGTGCAAGGAGACCCGACATGAAATTGCTCTGTTTGAATCCCGGAAGCGGAACGCTGCGATACCGAGTGGTGGAGACGGAGCGATATGAATCTGACTTGCCATCGCCGGATCTTGATCGCGGAATGGTCGACCGCATCAAGGGAAAAGAGAAGGTCGCCGAAGAGGCAGTCAAGCTGTTCAGGCGGATCGGAAACGACTCACTGGACGCGGTAGCGATTCGTTTCGTCCATGGTGGCCCGTTTTGGAACCAACGTTCGCGAGAGATCGATGCGAACGTGCTGCAGACGCTCGAAGAAGTCCGGCATCTGGCTCCGTTGCATGTGCCAACCGCGATTGCCGTTGCTGACGCGATCCGTAACGAGACGCGTTTAAAGGTGCACGCGGTTTTCGACACAGCGTTTCATCGCACACTTCCGGAGCATGTTTGGCGGTATCCGTTGCCGTACGACATCGGCGAGCGATATCGACGAATCGGTTTTCACGGGTTGGCACACGAGTCGGTTTTCAACGCGTGGGATCGGGAGTCGTCGAAGGTTTTGTCACTTCACTTTGGCGGTGGTGCCAGTGCATGTGCGATCTTGGATGGCAAAAGCATTTGGACGACGATGGGGCTGACTCCGCTGGACGGTTTGATGATGAGTTCGCGATCGGGCAGTTTGGATCCCGCGTTGGTGCTGTCCTTGCTTCGCGATGGTCGCTCGATCGACGAAGTGGACGAGATGCTCAACCGAGCGAGCGGGCTGCTGGGCGTATCCGGGATCAGCGACGACACGCGAGATTTGTTGCCCGCCGCGGCAACAGGCAACTCACGAGCTGAACTGGCACTGCAAATGTATTCAGCTCGAGTCCATGAATGCATCGGGGCAGGGATTGCCGTCTTAGGTGGTTGCGATGCGCTGTTGCTGTCAGGAGCTTTGGTGAAAGAGTCGGCCGAGTTTCGCCGTCGGTTGCTTGGCGATTTGCAATGCTTTGGAATCAAGCTGGATGCGAATCGGAATGACCGAGACGATGAACTGCAGCAACCGACGCTTCTATCGGCTGATGACGCACGAATGCCAGTGGCATTTGTGCCCGCCGAAGAAGAATTGCAAATGGCGCGGCAAGTCGTTGCATCACAAGCTCTTGCGGATGTCACGTGATGAGTGTTGCGACACTCGAACTGCGTTGGTTCTTTCAAGAAAGACCTGAATGGTTTGACAAAGCCGCTGAGTCTGCATGGCGGTCCGAGCGAAGTGTGCGCACGGATTGGTACGCGATAATTGCGGACCGAAACTCCAGCGTCAAATTGCGAGGCGTGACCGAAGAACGCGGACGAGAGCGACAAGAGAACGTGGATGCGACACCTTCGATCGAGTCAAAGATCTTGCAATCGACCGACTGCCATCCCATCGCTGACAAGCAATCGTTGATGATCGAACGCTGGGTCAAGCACACCCTGCGAACTTTGGATCCTTCCGCGAAAGAGGACGCTGAGCTCAGGCAGTTGATCACGGAGAACTGGTTGCCAGTTCGCAAGGAACGGTTGCTCTATCAAACCGAGGATTCGATACAGATTGAATTCGCGACGGTTGAGCTTCTCGGCGGAACCTATTGGACGCATTGCATCGAAGCACCAACCGAGTTTGACGCGGGGAACTTGGTCCGATGGCTAGGTGACTCGGGGCAACCTGGGATCGCTCCGATTGAGGTGATGACTTGGAATCCGCAACAATCCTGGCCATCGTGGCTGCAAACAAGGATGTTGGTATGAAATGTCACACGTCTATGGTGGGAATGAGATTTGCGACTTTGCGACAAAGAATCGGTTTGCGACTCGGAATAGAATTCAAGAAAACGGTCGCGCGAGCCAAACATCGATTGATTACTGAAAGCCGGATGAATCATGCCTTACCGAATCAAGCGAAAAGAATCTGTTCAAGCCGCGACACGGCGAATCGCGACGGAACAAATCGACAAGGCACTTCGTGAAATCGACGAAGCGGCCAAAGATCGGAACCACGCCATTCATCAGGTTCGGAAGAGATGCAAAAAACTTCGTGGTCTGTTGAGATTGGTTCGGCCCGCGCTCGGGAAGACTTATCAAAAGGAAAACAAAGCCATTCGAGACGCGGCGAGGAGGATCTCGGACCTCCGTGACGCCCAAACGACCGTCGACAGTCACGACCGACTGATGACTCGGTTTGACAAGCAGATTGACCGAGACGCGTTCGCATCCACTCGTCTTCGATTGGCAGGAAGGGTCCAGAAGATTCCCAACCAAAAAATTGATCGTGAACTCGCCAAAGTGCGATCAGATCTTTCAGATGCAAGGCGTCGCGTCGGGAAATGGAAGTTGGACGAGAAGGAATACGACGCGGTGCGGAAAGGAATGATCAAGACGCGAAAACGCGCGGAGAAGATGTTGCATAAGGTCATGCGGGACCCGACAACAGAATCGTTGCACGAATTTCGGAAACGTGTGAAGTATCACGGGTACCATCTGCGTTTGCTTCGCAACGTCTGGTCGGATGCGATGCACCCCATGGAGCGGTGGTCCAGTGACCTTGGTGAACTTCTGGGCGATGATCACGACCTGGCGGTTTATCGACAAAGCGTGCTTGATCGATCAAAGAAGGAAGGCAAGGTGTCGAAGAAGCATCAGCGTGTGCTTGGCAAACTGGTCGATCATCGACGGGAAACCTTGCAGAGCTCATCGCTGACGCTGGGACGCAAGTTTTTCGCGGAATCGACAGATTCGTTCAGCGATCGTATCGGTGCCTATTGGTCGTTGTGGCGAGAGGATTCCAACTCAAATTCGCGTTGACTCGGCCAACGAAAGTTCGTTCAAGGATGTGTCGGGAGAACGGCCGCGGACTTGGTTCGAAAGTTGCTCAATGTCGGTTTGTCTGAATTGCCCAACCGATTTCAATTGCTTTCAAAGGATTGGAGATGAGTACCGATCACAACGCCCCCATCGAACAGATCATCCATCAAATCGATGAAGTCGCCGAGAACAACGAACAGGTGAAGTTTGGCCAAGTCATGGACGCTGTTGGACGAAAGTCGTTCGCGTCGTTGCTGCTGATCGTGGGCGCGATCATGGTGTTGCCTGGTCCCGCTGATATCCCCGGCGTCCCTGTGTTGTTGGGGACACTGGTGGTCATCTTGTGCGGCCAAATGCTGGCTGATGCCGACCACGTTTGGATCCCTGGTTGGATGGAACGATGGGAGATCGGCCAAAGCAAAGTCCAGAAAATGTTGGACTGGTTGCGCAAGCCTGCGTCCTGGATCGACAGCATGACCGCTCAGCGATGGACTTGGATGATGAATCACGCCACGATCAGCACGCTGGCGGTGGCCGCGATTCTGGTGGCGATGAGCACGCCGGTTTTGGAATTCATTCCATTCAGCGCCAACCTGGCCGGAGGAGCCATTTTCGCGTTCGCTTTGTCGATCCTGGCTCGCGATGGTTTGCTGGCGGGAGTCGCTGTCTGCATCGCGCTGGCCACGTTTGGCTTGGTGGGATACCAGTTGCTTGCGTGAGTCACCTTTGCTGGCCTAGCACGCCGTGGCGTCTGGACGCTCGCCACGCTGATTCACTCTTCCTCCGGCCGGAACCACCTTCGCAGAAAAAGTTTGCTTTCTTTTCGCCGCTGATGTCGATCGTCGACAAACGAAATCGACTATCTAAGAGTCACCGCCAAATCCAATGGGTTTGGAAGGTGAACCATTCGGTGCACGTGAACATTTTCATAGTGAAGCAAACATCCTGATGGAGGAACATCAATGCGAGTCATGGTGATGGTGAAGGCGTCCGAAAGTTCAGAAGCGGGGAAGATGCCCGACGAAAAACTGCTGACCGACATGGGGAACTTCAACGAAAAGCTGGTCGAAGCCGGGATCATGAAAGCCGGTGAAGGATTGAAGCCGAGCTCCCAGGGAGTCCGCGTCCACTTTCAAGGAAGCGACCGAACGGTAACGGACGGACCATTCGCGGAAACGAAAGAACTGATCGCTGGCTATTGGATCTGGGAAGTCAGTTCGATTAGCGAAGCGATCGATTGGGTGCGGCGTTGTCCGAATCCGATGATGGAAGATTCTGACATTGAGATTCGTCCGATCTTTGAGATGGCAGATTTCGGCGACGAGATGACGCCGAAGTTGCGAGAGCAGGAAGCTGCCATTGAGCGAAAAACGCAGAATGACGCGGAAGCCGACGTACGGCGAATGGTTCATCAATGGACCAAGGCGTTGGAAGCTCGTGACTACGACGGTTTGGTCGCGAATTACACTGAGGATTCAGTGCTGTACGGGGGCATTCCACCGTACAAGACCGTTGGACCACAGAACATTCGCAAGCTTTGGGAAGGTTGCTTGCCGCACTTTCCTGAATTCAAATCGGTTCATCAAAATCTGACGTTCGATGTCGGCGATGATGTCGCCTTCGTTCATGGTTTGCATCAATTCCAAACCTCCCCGGCGGATCATCCCGCCGGGCAATCGTGGATGAGAGTGACAATTTGTTTTCGGAAAATGCACGGGCAGTGGAGGGTGTTGCACGAACACGTGTCGTTGCCCTTCAATCCGATGACCAATGAGGCGTGGAAGATCAAAGATCCCGCTGTTTTGGACGAGCCCTCGTATGGTGCAGATGCTTGCACTTGAGAACCGACGATCGTGACGCACCGAGTCCGCGTTGCGATGGTTTGAATGGCTGTTTTTGTTTGCCCCATCTCCTTCAACATTGAGTCTGTTTATGTTTGCCAAACCACAATCCGAGCATCAATGGCTCGAGCAAATCCTCGGCGAATGGGAATTCGACCACGACTGCAAAATGCCCGACGGATCCAGCACGACCACGCACGGCAAAATGTCCTGCCGATCGCTGGGAGGCATGTGGGTGATTTGCGAGAGCGGCGGCGAATCTGCCGAAGGCGAACCTTGGTCGTCGATTATGACGCTGGGGTTTGACACAGCCGACGGTCATTACGTCGGGACCTTTGTAGGATCCATGATGTCGAACATTTGGCCGTACGAAGGCTGCTTGGACGAGTCCGGCCAAAAGTTGCTGCTGAGCTCGCGTGGTCCCGCTTTCGATGGGGCAGGAAAAGCGAACTATCGAGACACGATTCACATCCTCGATAAAGACACGTGGATGATGACCAGCGAACTGCAAGACGAAAACGGTCAGTGGATTGAGTTCATGAGTGGCAAGCACACACGTTGCTAGCGGATTGTTGACTTGACGCATCCACATTCAAGCGAAGTGAGAGAATGGCATGAAGTACATGTTGATGATTTACGGGACGGAGGAAGATTGGACGGAGGACGAGCGTGAACGCTGCATGCTGGATTCGATGGCGATCTGCGATGAGTTGGCGGTGGAGGGCAAATGGCTCGATTCTTCGCCGCTTCATTCCGTCACGACCGCAACCAGTGTTCGTGTGCGAGAAGGCAAGTGCGAAGTGACAGACGGTCCGTTCGCAGAGACGACCGAGCAGTTGGGCGGGTACTACATCATCGATGTGCCCACGCGTGACGAAGCGGTTGCGATCGCGAGTCGGTTGCCACCAGCAAAGAAGGGAACCGTTGAGATTCGTCCCTTGCTGCCCGTTCCCATGCCGATGCCATCGTTGAGCGAGGATTTGATTTCGCTGCGAACGAAGGAGAGCAATGCCGGGAAAGACTACATCGTTCTGCTTTACGCTGCCGAAGGAGCCTGGCCACCGGAAGAACATTCGGCCGCGTTGGAGGAATCCATTCGTCTGTGCCATGAACTGCACGAACAAGGCAGCTATCGAGCTGCGGCGCCGTTGCAGTTGCCGACGACCGCGACATGCGTGCGGGTGCGCGGCGGCATTCAAGAGATTGTCGATGGTCCGTTTCCGGAAACCAAGGAACAGCTCGGCGGCTACTTCTTGATCCACGTCGCGGATCTGGATCAAGCGATCGCGGTCGCGTCGAAGATCCCGGGGACCAGACGAGGCACGGCGGAGATTCGGCCATTGTTTCCGCTGCCGGTGCCACATCGGTCAGGTTGAGTTCGGCTCGTTGCGACAGTTCAAGCGTGCGTGGTGGGACGAGTGATCGAAGGCGGTTATGAGAGTTGTGTGTGGGAACCGGGGTCTATCGCCCAATGGCACTTGCTTTAGAATCAATCGAGGGGATTTTGTTAGCGAAACGGCGCAAGTCGTCTGGTAAATCGTGGGTGTTTTCCGGCGTGTCACCGGACGGCTCGCGCCGTTCCGCTACAAAGTAGATCGCATTCGGCTGTCGCCCGACGGCTGATGTTGGTGTTGATTCTTCGATGCGTGATCAACTGCCGAGGGCGTCTTTTAGGATTGCAAGCTTCTGACTCAGGAATCTTTGTTCCGGGTCGTTCATTGCTAGCGAGAGTGCTTGTTCGAACGCTTGGATGGCATCTTCCTGCTTGCCCATCCGCCGCAACAATTCGCCCCGTGCGGAGTGGGCCAAGTAGTGATCGCGAAGATGGCCGGCATCGAGAATTGCTTCGATTTGCTTTATGCCTTCCGCTGGCGTGTCTCGCATTGCAATGGCGACGGCACGATTGAGTTCGACGACCGGCGAGGGCTGGATTCGCAGCAACACGTCATACAACGCAACGATCTGTGACCAGTCGGTCTCACTGGCTCGTACGGCTTCGGCATGCACGGCCGAAATTGCTGCCTGAATCGTGTAGGTTCCAATCCGTCGAGTACGGAGCGAACTCTGCAACAACTGACTGCCTTCTTCGATCAAGTTCCGGTCCCACAAAGAACGATCTTGATCCTCCAGCAAAACGATGTCGCCGTCTTCATTCACTCGTGCATTGCGACGTGACTCGTGCAACAACATCAACGCGAGCAAACCTGCGACTTCGGGATCGGGCAGGAGTTCCAACAACAGCCGCGCCAATCGGATGGCTTCGGCTGACAGATCGGTTCGCAGCAGCGTGTCGCCGCTCGTCGCCGAATAGCCTTCGTTGAAAACCAGATAGATGACGGACAGCACGGCGTCCAACCGCGAAGGCAGCTCGGACAGTGTCGGGATCGAAAACGGAATTCCCGCGTCGCGAATTTTGGCTTTGCCACGGACGATCCGCTGAGCCAACGTGGATGGTGACAGCAGGAACGCTCGAGCAATTTCCTCGGTTGTCATCCCACAAACTTCTCGCAAGGTCAGCGGAACTTGGACCTTTTGGTCGATCGCAGGGTGGCAGCACGTGAAGATGAGTCTCAGCCGATCGTCCTGGATGTCTTGCTCGGCGACCGAATGGTTGGCGGATTCAATTTGGTCGATTCGCCGAACCAGTTCCGGTTGCAAATCATCGAAGCGTCGGCGGCGGCGAATGCGATCGACTGCTTTGAAACGCCCCGTCGATATCAACCAAGCCGCTGGGTTGTCCGGAATGCCATCGTGGGCCCACTTCTCCATCGCGGCGGCGAAGGCATCGTGCATGGCTTCTTCCGCCAAGTCAAAATCGCCCAAAACCCGAACCAGCGTCGCGAAAACTTTTCTCGACTCGGTTCGGTAGATGCGATCGATTTGGTTGGAGACTGCTTGGGCGGAGCTCATCGGCGGCGGGACTTGCCATGCTTTCCGGTGTCACGGGGCAAAGCGATGAGCATAGTCCAAACGCGTGTTTCAACGCGAGATCGTCCGCCGGCTTGAAACCTCATCGCAGCCGATTGTCTCCGAGAAAATCTGACTACGGATTGGTCTCAACCGGTTCGCGATCGATGCTGGCGTCGATGTTTCCTGCCGCACGGTCGATTGCGTTGGCGGCACCGTCGGCAGCATCTTTGGTTGTCTCGACGAGCGACGATGTGTCTTGCTTCATTTTGTCCGTGTCGACACGAACCGATGGATCACCATCGTCCGATGTGAACCGCAACCAACCAACGACAGCCATCAGCAGAACGATTGCGACAACGAAAATGAGGGCACGCATGGGATTTCTCAGGGTTAGGTGGTATGGCTGGCCCGCCGAGGCTTTCTCGATGGCCGATTTTGATTCAGTTTGGAATGCGACGTGACGATGGACCGCCACGCTCGAGGTTTGATGCCGATGCAAGTGGCATACCAGCATCCGAGTCCGCGGATGCGATCGATTCCGTTCCGAGGAAGTGACGCGGTTGCAAAGGCGTGGCACGAGAATTGCCAACTCCAATCCGGCTCGAGAAATTTGGCTCCGGTTGAGTCGTGCGATGTTTGATTCGCTGCACCGGACAGTTGCTCAGCGTTTGATCGTCATTGAAGGGCGTGAGATGGAACAGACTGCGTTGTTGGACGGAATGGAAGAAAAGGCGGCTGAACAGTCGCAAGTTGCCAAGTCAGGAATGGGGGCCATCGTTCACGACGACGGAGTTGCGTTCCGAGTTTGGGCACCCAACGCGGATCGCGTGAGCGTTGTCGGCACGTTCAACGACTGGCGATCAGATGCCACTCCGCTGAAGCGAGAAGAGCACGGGACTTGGTACGTCGACGTTGCCAATGCGAAAGCGGGTGACGAATACAAGTACAGAATCACCCGAGGCGACAACTCCTTTGATCGCATCGACCCGTACGCCCGCGAAGTCACCAACTCGATCGGCAACGCGGTCGTCTACGAAGACACATTCGATTGGAAGCATCCGACCTTTCACCGGCCGACTCAGAACGAGTTGGTAATCTATGAGATGCACATCGGAACGTTTCATCGTGACGATCCCGATCAACCCGGAACGTTCTCCGATGCGGTTGCGAAGTTCAAGCATCTCAAAGAGCTCGGAATCAACGCGATTCAGATCATGCCGGTCGCCGAGTTCGCTGGGGATCTGTCGTGGGGCTACAACCCAGCGCACATCTTTGCGGTCGAACAGGCTTATGGTGGTCCGGACGCGTTGAAAGCGTTTGTCGACGCAGCACATGAAGCTGGTTTCGCGGTGATCATCGACGTCGTCTACAACCACTTTGGCCCCAGCGATTTGGATTTGTGGCAGTTCGACGGTTGGAGTGAGAACGACAAGGGCGGCATCTATTTCTATCAGGATCACCGGTCCAACACGCCTTGGGGCGACACGCGACCTGACTACGGTCGCGGCGAAGTTCGCCAGTTCATCCACGACAACGCAATGATGTGGATGCGGGAATACCATGCTGATGGATTGCGGTATGACATGACCGCCTACATTCGCACGGTCTCCGGTATCGGCAACGACGACATCGCGGAAGGCTGGGGATTGATGCAGTGGATCAATCGCGATTTGCGAAACGAGTTCCCGGGGTGTTACTTGATCGCGGAAGACTTGCAGACCAACAACTGGTTGACCAAGACGGAAGACCAAGGCGGTGCGGGCTTCACAACCCAGTGGGACGCGGCCTTCGTTCACCCGATCCGAGCGGCGGTGCAAGAGATTGACGATGCACATCGAGACATGTGGGCGGTGCGAGACGCGTTGTGTCATCGATACAACGGCGACGCTTTCCAACGAGTCGTGTACAGCGAATCGCATGACGAAGTTGCCAACGGCAAGTCTCGCGTTCCCAGCGAGATCGATGCGGAGGATCCCGAAAGCCGCTTTGCAAAAAAGCGAACGATCCTGGCAGCGGCTTTGGCGTTGACTGCACCGGGAGTTCCGATGTTGTTTCAAGGCCAAGAGATGTTGGAAGACGACTGGTTCGAGGACACGGATCCGCTCGAGTGGGAACGGACTCGCCGCCTTCGAGGAATCAAACGTCTGTTCCGTGATCTCATTCACTTGCGTTTGAACAAAGACGGTTTGTCAAAAGGGTTGACGGGCCAACACATCGTGATGCATCACGTCAATGAAAATGACAAGGTCGTCGCGTTCGTGCGGCGCGCCGAGGATCCTCAAGACGACGTCTTGGTGCTGGCCAACTTTGCCAACCGTTCTTGGGATCAATACGAAATCGGATTTCCCGATTCAGGCGATTGGCAATTGAAGCTGAACACCGATTGGTCCGGCTACGATCAAGACTTCGACGATCACCCGGTTGAACATGTCGATGCGACGGACCAGCCGTACGACGGTTTGGCAGCCAGAGCCGAAGTGTCGTTCGGTGCTTACGCGGTGCTGGTGTACACGCGGAAGTGAGGCTTGGATAAGCGAGTCCCAAGGCCGATCACGAACCTTAATGAAGGACTTCGTTGAGGACGTGGCCGTGGACATCTGTCAGGCGACGTTCAAAGCCGTTGTGATAGTAGGTGAGCCGCTCGTGGTTCAAACCCAACAGATGCAAAATTGTGGCGTGGAAGTCGTAAACGGTGCTGACATCCTCGATGGCTTTGTAACCGAATTCGTCGGTTGCTCCGTATGTGAAGGGGGCTTTGACGCCGGCTCCCATCATCCATGCGGTGAAGCCTTCCGGATTGTGGTCACGTCCGCTTGCTCCTTTTTGGAACGTTGGCATGCGTCCGAACTCGGTCATCCATACGACCAAAGTGTCTTTCAACAGCCCACGCCGCTTCATGTCTCTCAGCAGAGCGGCGCAGGGTTGATCGAGCACCGGACCGTGCTTGCTGTATTGTTCGTGAAGCGATTTATGTCCGTCCCAATTGCTCACACCTTCGCCGCCGGTTTGATAGGCGCCGTTGAAAAGCTGCACAAAGCGGACACCGTTCTCAATCAGCCGCCGCGCAAGGATACAGTTCTTCGCGAATTGTGCCTTCAAAATGTTCTGCGAATCGTCGGCACCGTATTCCCTCAGGGTGCTCTTCGATTCGCTCGATAAGTCGGTGACTTCGGGAACACTCAACTGCATTCTCGCCGCGAGTTGATAGCTGGAAATCCTGGCTGCCAATTCGGTATCACCCGGAAAGTGTTCGAGATGCCGTTGGTTCATCCGTTCTAGAAAACCGCGAGTTGCTCGATCGGTTTCGGGACTGACACCCGCCGGGATGTCTAGGTTATCCAGCGGTTTGAGGGCACTGAATTCGGTGCCTTGAAAGGCGGCCGGCAGAAATCCTGGTCCCCAGTTGTTGACGCTTGACTGCGGAGTGCCACGCGGATCGGCGATCGCGACGTAGGCGGGTAGGTTTTCGTTTTCGGTTCCAAGGGCCCATGTCGCCCACGCTCCCATACTGGGGAAACCGTCGAGCGTTTGACCAGTCGACATGAAGTTTTCGCCGGGCCCGTGCGTGTTGGTTTTCCCCGTCAACGAATGGAAAAAGCACATGTCGTCGGCAAGTTCTCCGAGTTGAGGCACCAGCTCCGAGATCATCTTGCCCGACTGGCCACGTGGTTTGAACGCCCACGGACTCTTGGTCAGCATCCCTTGTTCGCCTTGAAACGTTACCAAGGACTCCGCACCCGGCATCGGCTGACCGTGGCGTTTGATCAGCTCCGGTTTGTAGTCAAAGGTATCGAGTTGACTGCAAGCGCCAGCGCAAAAGATCACCAACACGTTTTTCGCAGCGGCAGGATGGTGCGGAGGTCGGCTGGCAAACGGTTTCGCCGGATCGATGTTCGGGCGAATTGGTGTTGAATCAGCGAGCAATCGTTGTTGATCAAGCAAGCTCGCCAGAGCGATGCTGCTTAGCCCAGACGTCGCTTGAGTGAGAAAGTGTCTGCGGTTTAGGAATGGAGTCATGATTTGCTCTCTTCGCGTCGCTCCCAATTACGGAATGAACACAAACTCGTTTGCATTCAGCATCGCCCGGGTGAATTGTTGAATGCCTTCTTGCTCGATGAAACTGACGCTATCGGCTAGTTCTTCATCGGTTGGCTTTCGTTGAAAACACAACCGCCAAGCTCGCGTGATTTGATGTGACAGTGTGTCTGATTCATTTTCCAAACGCTTCGCGAATAGGTCGGCTTGTTGCATGACAAATCGACTGTTCAGAAGATTCAACGCTTGCAGTGGCGTGGTGGAGCGACTGCGTTTCGCCACGACCATGCTCGCGTCGGGACAATCAAAAGCACCGAACACCTGCTCGCGTTCTTGACGAACTTTGGTCATATAGATCATTCGTCGCCAATCTGCTGGGCCAAACGTTTGTTTTGCGTGATAGTGCCGCACGTTCTCCAGTTCCACTTCAAACGGGCTGAAGCCTGGCCCACCGGCGGCCTCAAGATCAAGCACATCGGTGACGGCAAGAATGGAATCGCGAATGGCTTCCGCCTCCAATCGTCGCGGAGGGAAACGCCATAGCAATCGAGAGGCCGCATCGACTCGGATAGCATTTTCGTTGGGCCGATTGCTTTGTCGCCATGTGCCTGAATTCAGAATGAGCCGATGGATGTGTTTGAGAGACCAATCGTGGTCCATCAGTTCGCTGGCCAGCCAATCGAGTAGCTCCGGGTGACTGGGCGGTGATCCGTTGAGTCCAAAATCACTTGGCGTATCGACGATCCCCGTGCCAAAGTGGAATTGCCACAAGCGGTTGACGATCACGCGAGCGGTCAGCGGGTTGTCCTTGCTGGCGATCCAGTTTGCCAATGCGAGACGACGGTCACGCTCGGGCGCATCGGTTGCCAAATTCAATGACGTGAAGACTTCGATCGCGTTGGGAGCAACTTGCTCACGCTTCGCGTCCGGCTCGCCGCGATAAAGACGATGAGTTGGCCCGGGTTGTACGAAGGTCCCCGCATAAACGAGCGTTGACTTCTCGAGTTGTTGCTTTTCTTCGAGAGCCGCCTGCAAACGGTTTTGCCAATCTCGTCCTTGCTGTGCTTCTGCAGAGGGAAACTTTTCGAACTGATACTTTGGACTCGCTGACGTTTTGCCAGCAAACGTTTGTCGATCCGCCGATGAAGTTAGCAATTCCCAGTTGTCAGCTTCCATGGCGGAGTCGATGCGATATTCGATCGGCAATCGGTCGCTGTATTTTCCGCTGCGATCGCGACTCCACACGATGCGGTCGATGACGGTTAGTTCGGCGAGTTCAATTTGTACCCAGCCGCCACTGGCTGATTCGACAATCCAGCTTCGGTCATTGCCGTGACGTCCATCATTGATGTGCATCAACTTGTGCTTTGGATGCACGAAGTCGCCGGACGATATTGCCTTGGAACCGCTGCTCGCCAAAGCGAAATTGAGTCCGTTGGAATAAATTTCCAGCTCATCCAAGCACCCTTCCCCGCCGGTGGTTTTCTGAATGGTGAAGCGAATGAACCTGGCTTCTCGTTCTTCGAAGACCTCTTCGTTTCGCTTTGCGTTGACTGCCGGACGGGGCTTCGACTCATCAACGATGATGAATTTCTTCAATCGGTTGGTTAGTTCTGAGATCTCCTCATCGAGCGATGCGATTCGTTTCGCGGTTTCGGGCGTGGGTGGCAGTGCGCGATCGCCATGCTGGACGCCAGCGAACACGGCTTGCATGGAGTAGTAATCACGTTGGCTGATCGGATCGAACTTGTGGTTGTGGCATCGTGCACATCCAGTCGTCAGGCCCAAGAACGCGGTGCCGGTGGTGTTGATCATGTCGTCCAACTCGTTCATCCGCTGAGTCTGTCGCAGCTTCGGATCGGACCCTTTGACTTGATCGACCGGACCAGCAACCAAGAACCCAGTGGCGACGTCCTCTCCCAGGGCATCGCCAGCGATCTGCTGCCCTACAAACTCGTCATAGGGCTTGTCGTCATTGAGCGACTCGATGACCCAATCGCGATACTGCCAGGCTGTCGGACGTTCACGGTTCATTTCATAGCCGTGAGTCTCGCCAAACCGCACCAGGTCCAACCAATACGTCGCCCATCGCTCGCCGTAATGCGGGCTGGCGAGCACACGCTCGACAAGGTTCTGCCAGGCGTCGTCACTTTCATCGGTCGCAAACGCTTCGACTTGCTCCGGTGTTGGCGGGATACCGAGCATGACAAGATACAATCGCCGAACCAAAACCCTTCGTTCCGCGGTCGGTGACAAGATCAAACCGTTGGCCACCAGTTTGTCTCGAATGAAACGATCGATGGTGCTTCCGTGCGAACGTTTCACCGGCTGAAACGACCAGTGTGATAGCTCGATGTCCGTCTTCTCAGGTCCGTAGCTTTCGGGAGTCTTGGCACCGCCGGCGATCCACGCTTTGATCGACGCGATTTCAGAATCTGAGAGCGAATCATCGGGCGGCATTTCCATACCGGATTCTTCGTGCAGAATGAGTTTCAGTAAAAAACTCTCGCTCGGTTTTCCCGGCACGACGGCGGGTTCGCCGGAGTTGCCACCGGAAATCAGAGCGGCCAGGCGGTCCAGGCGAAACTGGCTTTCCTGTTCATCCGGTCCATGGCAATCGATGCAATGAGCCTGAAAGATCGGTTCAATGTCTTTGGTGAAGTCAACGGCGTTCGCTTCACAACCCAAGATGATTGTGAAGAGAAAGGCAGAAAGACGGACCCGAGAGAAAGATCGGCCTTGTCGATTGAGCGTCATAAGCCTGACATTCCATCATGGAGAAAGATCGTCTGGTCAGCCGATTGTGCATTTGCCGCTATGGAATATACACGTCGGCGAGCCCGGTGGTGGCGTGATGGCTCTTGAAGACTGGCTTATGAAACGCTTGGCTGCTCCGGATTTCTGTTGGATCTTTCTCGTTTGGACAAGTGTCAAACGGTGGCTATTGCTCTTTCGCGGGCGTGATTTTGCCGAACAAGTGACCGCCCTTTGCATCGTGCTGCCAAGTGCCGGCGTAGCGTCCGTCGTGAATCAGAACTCGCGAAGAGAACGTTCCCAGTCCGGGGATCCAAACGGAATCCATGGTGATGACCGGGGTGCGATCCGACCAAAGGATCTTCAGTTGCATCGGGAACTCGCCGTCAGTGTCACCGTATTTGATGGCGACTTTCATCGAGTACATATCAGGCTCGGGAAGTTTCTCGCACGACTTGATCGTGTACGACTCGGGCTTCAACGCTCGATCTTCTTTGCCATCGACGGTGAAGTGGCCCGTGAACGTGGCACCGCTGAGGTACTTGGCCAATCGCAATTCGCGAGCATCTTTATCGGTCGATTCTGTTGGAGCTTGCGCGGTCGCCACGCTGACGTTGGTGACAAGTATTGTGATACAAGCGAACACCAAAACGATGGATCGAATCATGGTTTCAAACTCCTGATGGGGCGGTAACAAAACACTTTCGCAACCAGAACAAACCCGCTTTTGCGACGCGGGCGTGCAAGATGCTCGGGTGAGCTCCGAGGTGTTGTGTGATGGACGGGAACGAACCATCGGGTGCTGCGACGAGGAATGTGACATCACTTCCCGGCAGCGGATGATCGCTGGTTTGATGTAGGCTGGGGTACTCGTCGACGAGCAACACCCAGTCGGCCGACAACCGTTGACGCAGGGCGGTCAAACACGTTTCCGCGGAAGCGTCGTCGGGCATCCCGGTCCATTGTCGCAGATCGTCGAGGTTGGCGAGTGAAATTCCGCCGATGAATGCGGGAACATCCGCGGTGAACCCGGGCTCGTCCGAAACCGCCGCGAACCAATCACCCAGCGGAGCGGCGCGGCCGAGTTCCACCAACAGCAAACGTTGGCCGGCTTTGTTGAGGTGTCGGATCACGGCGTGATGTTGTTCAAACGTTTCGCCGTCGCCAAAATAGTACTCGCCCGCTTTCTCAAAAATCTCATCGCGGGTGCCGGCAATCGCGACTTCGCAAGCCTCAGGAGTTTCCCCGGTCGCAACGATGCGCAGCGAAATGGTCGCGGCGCTGACGGTGATGCCGACTCGCGGCTGGCGCTCTCGAGCGATCATGTCGCCCAGTTTGGCTTCCATGTCACTTTCGCCGATGCCAAAGAATTTCATGATGTGGTGGGCGATGTGCTGACGCTGGCCGTTGGTCGCCAGAACCGCGGGAGCCACCGATTCGTCGAACATCGTTTTCATCTCAGCCGGGACGCCTGGCAGGGCGAAGATGCGAGATTGGGTGCCGTCCTCGCGGGGCGCACGAACGTCGATGCCGGGCGCGGTCCCTTGCGGGTTGTGAATGGGGGTGGATCCCAGCGGGAACATGGCCTGGCAATGGTTGCGTTCCGGCATTTCGCGGCCGCGGCGTTTGAACATGCCGCGAATGAACTCCAGCGAAGGTTCGTGCAATTGCAGTGGCAGTCCCAGTGATTCAGCGATGGCTTCGCGAGTCAGGTCATCTCGTGTGGGCCCCAGTCCACCCGTTGCGACCACCACGTCCGCTCGTCGAGCGGCGATCCGGAAAACGTCGGTGTTGTGCGACAGGGTGTCGGCGACGGTGGTGTGGAATTGGACGTCCACGCCCAATTCGCCCAACCGTTGACTGAGCCACTGGGTGTTCGTGTCCAATCGAGCTCCGGTGATCATTTCGTCGCCGATGGAAATGATTTCGGCCGTGGTGTGTGGCATTCGGTTGGCGTGACAAAATGGATGCAAGTGGAAGGGTGAAAAGACCCGCTCGCCGCGTTCACCTGGGGCGACAAATCTTGTCACGCAGCTTAACCTTTGCGGGACAGTTCGTCATTGGAGTTGGATGACCCTTCCCGCCAGCGAACCGCACCGTCTGACGCAAAATCTCGACGCAAACTGGACACTCACCAAGCATGACATCATCGCCCACCGGTTTTCCCGACGTCACAGCGGTCATCGAAAAGTCACACGGCAAAGCGGTGGACGACGCCAAAGGAGCGAAACGTTCCAGCGATTCTGACTCGTCAATCCGTTGGACGGTGGGGTATTGCACCAACATTCACGCGGGAGCGGACGTTGCGGGCGTGACGGACAATCTGCAGAACATTTCCGCGGAAGTTCGGCGCCGGATCTTGAATTCGCAGTACGCCGATGAGAACGGTTCGCCAAAGGTTCAGACGGGCAAAAATTTCGCGACCATCGTCAGCACCGCACCGCCGTTGGGAATCGGCTTGTGGTTGTCGGCCGAAGCGACCGCGGACCTGCGACGCAACGGTCTGAAGCCGCTGACCTCGGCGATGAAACAAGCACGCTTGCTCGCCTACACCATCAACGGGTTCCCGCATGACAACTTTCATCAAGACGTTGTTAAACACGCGGTGTACTCGCCGACTTGGTGGGAAGACGAGCGAATCATCTACACGCGAGAGCTGGCGAAGATCTTGGCTGAGATCCTGCCGGCCGATACGAATCTGGGCACGATCAGCACGCTGCCGATCGGTTGGCCTCAATCGACCGATGAAGAAGGCAACCGAGTCAGTGTCACCGATGACCAGTTGCATCATGCGGGAACCAATCTGCGACGCATGGCGGAAGACCTGCGGCGATTGGAGGATCGCACTGGCAAGCGAATCGTGTTGGCGATCGAACCCGAACCAGGATGCATCTTGGACACCGCGGCCAAGGTGATCGATTGGTTTGATAAACAATTGCCCGATGCCACGCACCGTCGCTACATCGGCGTTTGCCACGACGTTTGTCATTCGGCTGTGATGGGCGAATCGCAACATGACGTGTTGGCCGCTTATGCCAAAGCCGGGATCGTTGTTGGCAAGATTCAAATCAGCAGTGCGATCGTCGTGGATTGGAGCCGAATCGCGGACACCGATCGCGAAGCAACCCTAACTCAGCTGCGGTCGTTCGCGGAAGATCGTTACCTGCATCAAACCGGGCGAGTGACGGCGTCGGGGAAGTTTGTCTTGGAAGAAGACTTGCCCGCGGTACTGGCGGATTTGGATGCCAACCCAAGTCGTTATGCGGCTGACAAGCGATGGATGATCCATTTCCATGTGCCGATCTTTGCCGAACAATTTGGACATCTGCAAACCACTCGAAGCGATGTGCTGGACACGCTGAAGAGCATCGTCGAACTGACGGATGCATCGAAGCGTCGGCAGCCGCTTCAGTTCACCGGGCACTTGGAAGTCGAAACGTACGCTTGGTCGGTGATGCCCGAATCGGCCGGGCGAAATGACTTGGCCGGCGACATTGCCTCCGAACTTATTTGGTTGCACGATGTCTTAGCGGACTGTTGATCAGCCGGTATGCGTTTGTGTCCAGTTTGTGTTCGGTAAACGGTGCCAATGCCCGGCGGCTAATGCTTCGATCTCCGGACGATAGCGACTTCCCTTTCCTTCATTTCATTTTCTCATTCCACTCATGCCGCATTTCATTGATCTCGGTGTCAACGTCGATCATGTTGCAACACTTCGTCAAGCTCGTCTGGGGCAGGAACCGGATCCGATCACCGCGGCATCGCTAGCGGAACAGGGCGGAGCGGATGGCATCACGTTTCACTTGCGCGAAGATCGACGGCATATCTCCGATCGCGACGTGGAACTGTTCGTGCAGACGGTTCAAGTGCGAACGAATTTTGAATTGGCTTGCGCGGCTGATGTTCTGGCGATCTGTTGCCGTGTGCAACCCGATTGGGCATTGTTGGTTCCCGAAAGCCGTGAAGAAGTGACCACCGAAGGTGGCTTGGACGTCGCCAGTGACTCAGGCCGCATTGCCGATGCGATCCTAATGCTGAAAGACGCCGGGATTGCAACCAGCCTGTTCCTGGACCCGGAACCCAATCAGATCGAGGCGGCTGCGAAGTTGAAAGTCGACGCGGTGGAACTGCACACTGGGCCGTATGCGTTGGCACGAGGCACCGCGGTGGAGCACGAGTTGGGGCGACTAGCGGATACCGGCAAGATGATTCGTGATGCGGGAATGCGTTTGCACGCCGGGCACGGATTGAACTACGTCAACGTGCGACCTGTCGCGGCGATCGATGGGATGGCGGAACTGAACATTGGGCACAGCATCGTCAGTCGATCGGTGATGGTCGGAATGCGCGAAGCGGTGGCGGAGATGCGGCGTTTGTTGGATAGCGTGACGATTGCGGGGCGGTGAATTGTGGGGCAAAACGGGAATTGCAAATTGCAAAATGGACGTTGCAAATTGGGGTGGTGAGATGCGGGAGGTGACGCCTCGCTTTGTTCCAAGCATTGGCTGGGTGCCATGTGGGACATGGCCTACTTTCAGAAGGTAGATGTAATCACCAGATTGGTGCGATTTGGACTTGGTAGGCTTCTTGGGTGTCGGGGGTGGCATCGACTGGGGTGTGGCCGGCGGGCAGGTTGATTCTCAGGAGGACCCACGAAGGTTCGGTGATTGCAATCACGCTTGTTCCCATCGTTGGCGTTGACTCATTGGTGGATTCTTCTGATGCGATGGCAGTGGACTTTGCCAAGTCGGCTCGTGTGATGACCGGGCGAATGTCCAGGCCAGGGATGGTTGCTCCGGCCGGTGTTGCGATTGGAAGCACGCAAACTTGCAACTGGCCAAGTGGATGGCCACGGTTGTATTCCAGCGTGATGCCCGCGGGTTCACTGATCCAATCCGGCGTGACGTGACATCGTCCGTCGGCTGCGAAACGCAGGCGGGCTCCTTTGGGAAACCACACGCCAACCGATTGCCAGGACTGATCCGGCGTCACGCTCATTTGAATGGGCACTCCGCTGGCACGGGGATCGGATGTGGATAGCTTCACCCGATGACGCGACCAATCAAAGCCATAGTCGAGATCATTCATCATCAACCGCCAGCGTGCCGATAACACGGGCCATTGTTCCGCGACTTCGCGATAGAACTCGGATGTGAACGCTTCGCTTTGATCCGAGCCGTTGTGAGCCGCTTTCAAAAAAGCGGCATTGGATTCAGGAGATTGGGTGAACAGCGAAGATGCGGCCCAGCACCACGTGTAGGCTTCGACTTCTCCGTTCAGTTCAGTGGGCAGTTTGAGAACGGATTTGAGCGTGGGCAATGTGCCCGCCTCTCGATGTTGGGCGACGATCTTGTAGCGTCCCCATCCAGGAGTGTCCAAGCGGTCGCGTGGCAACTGATTGATGGTGAACGCATCCATCGATTGTGCCAGCACCGATGTGTTCAGCGAGAGCTCCGATCGTGGTTGCTTTGAGGGCGCTGGAACTCGATCGCGATGCAGTGCCAACAATTCCGCGGTGCCCTCCATGTACCAGCTTGGGCCGCCAGCACCAAACAGTTCAAACGCGAGCGAATGAATTCCTTCGTGCAACACCAAGTGGCGGTTGTAGTACGTCGTGTCTTGGTGGCGGATCCAAATCGTCTGCGGCGTAGAGTATCCGTGGTCGAATCGCGGCACGTAGTTGGGTAGGGCACCTGACTTGCGAAACGTGTCGACGTTCCTCATCAAGTAACCTTGGATCTTCCAGTTCGCAGCCCGAGATTCCGGCACGCCCCAAAACGCCAACCATTGAGGAACCGAATTGTCAAAGGACTGAATCAGATCGTTCAGCAGCAAGGCATCGTTGACATCGCTGGTCAATCTGAGGTGCTGGCCTTCTCGCGTCAGCAAGCCGGTTTCGTCGAAGTTGTTTTCATCCGCCGAGAGCGACGGGGTGGTCAACGAAACGATCCCACCGATCGCCATCGCGAGCAGCACACGCCATAATTGAGTTTGCAAACGCTTGTCCATCATTCCTCCAGCGTACTCGGCTTCACGTGTCATTGAAAACTGTCTGCGTCCCCGTCGCTTCGTTTTCCGCCCTGCAACTCGTTTCCGTCGCCGTCTGGCTGGCGTTTTGTTCCGGTTGTGTGTCTCGTAGCGAATCCGACGTCGTCGTTTACTCGGCTCTCGACGAAGATTTCGCGGCTCCTATTTTGGCCGCGTTCGAGCGATCGACCGAGAATGAGGTGGGCGTGATCGGAAAGTACGACATCGAATCCACCAAGACAGTCGGCTTGGCCAACCAATTGATCGCCGAGGCTGACGCACCGAGATGCGATCTGTTTTGGAACAACGAGATCATGCACACGGTGCGTTTGCAGAAGCTAGGCATTCTCGAGCCTCATGATTGGCGGGTGCCGTCGACTTGGCCGCAAGACATGGTCGCCAGCGATGGGACATGGTGCGGGTTTGCTGCGCGAGCTCGGGTGTTGCTCGTCAACACAGATTTGCTGCCCAGCATCGATGAGCATCCGACTCGCGTGAACGAACTGGCGGATCCCAAGTGGGAACAGAACTGTGCCATGGCTCGGCCGTTGTTTGGAACCACGGCAACCCATTTTGCTGTGCTGCGAGACATCATCGGCAAAGAGAAGACGCTGGAGTTATTGCAAAGCATCCACGACAACGCGGTGGTGTTGTCGGGCAACAAACAAGTCGCGCAGGCGGTTTCGTCCGGCAAGGTGGCTTGGGGACTGACGGACACCGATGACGCGATCATCGAAAAGGACTTGGGGTATCCGGTCGAAATCATTTATCCCGACCAACAGCCGGAGCAACCCGGAACGCTTCGAATCCCAAACACATTGGCAATCCTGAAGAACGCTCCGCATCCGGTTGCGGCGGGCAAGCTCGCTGACTTTTTGATGACGCCTGAGATCGAAGATCGATTGGCGATGGGGCGAAGCAGTCAGTTGCCGATCAGCAAAGAGAGCAAGTTCCCTCCCGCGGTTTTGCCAAGTGAACCGGTGCGTTGGATGCGAGTTGACTTTGAGGCTGCAGCGGAAGACTGGGACGCTTGGGCGAAAACCTTGGCGGATCTGTTCGCGAACTGATCCAATCTGTTTGCTATTTCGTAGAGGACGAACGACGATTGGTTTGGTGATCGATCGCGTTGTCGTAACTAGCGAGTCGGCTGGAACGCTCGGTTCGTATTGGTGGCCCATGTGCGAACGCCCATCGGCTGATTTTCAGATTCCCAAAACGGATTGAAGCATCAGTCAGCTAACTTCGAGAGTCATGTCGGCTCGGCTGTTACGCTCGCACGGTGAAAGCGGTCTTTTTTGAGTCGGCTTGTTTTGCCGTTTTTCGCTTCGCCAATCACGCGGCTGGGTGAAATTTCACATGCGGGGTGCGTGATTTCTCATTGTTGCTCGCGTGGCTATGTTTAGCATCAAGTCGTTGTTTGCATCACAATGGCTCCGTCTGCCGCTTTGACCGCTCTTTTTCGCGCGGTCGTCATGGAAGATTCGGCGTCGACCTCCTTCCGAACACTTCGTATCACGGCACTTGTTGTCGTCCCATCCTTATGAAGAACACCTTGCTTATCGCGATCGCTTTCCTCGCGTCTTGGACGGCCACCTCGGCTTGGCATGCCGAGAACGCATCCGCCGCCGACCAGCAACGACTCAACGTGCTGTTCTTGGGCGACAACGGGCATCATCAACCCAAGCCTCGGTTCGATGAATTGCAACCCGCGATGGAAAGCAACGGCATCGACCTGACCTACACCGACGACATGTCGATGCTGAGTTTGGACAAGCTGAACGAATACGATGCATTGGTGTTGTACGCCAACATCGATGAGATCGCGAAACCGCAAGCGGACGCGTTGTTGCAATACGTCGAAGAAGGTGGCGGGTTTGTGCCGCTGCACTGCGCAACTTATTGCTTCCGCAACAACTCCGAAATCGTTGCGTTGATGGGGGCTCAGTTTCAACGTCACGGAACGGGCGTGTTTCGAACGACGCCTGACAAACCCAATCATGAAGTGATGAAGGGTTACAGCGGATTCGAAAGTTGGGATGAAACCTACGTCCATCATCTGCACAACGAGACGAACCGAACCGTCTTGGAATACCGCGTCGATTCCAGCGGACGAGAACCATGGACTTGGGTTCGAGATCAAGGCAAGGGGCGCGTCTTCTACACCGCTTGGGGACATGACAGCCGAACGTGGACCAATCCCGGATTTCTGAACTTGGTCGAGCGTGGCATTCGCTGGGTGGCAAAGAAGGATCCACAACAAGCCGGCGAGTTCGCAGATGCAGCCGCGTTCCCTGTTCCCGAAATGACCTCGCTTCCCGAAGGCGACAAGCCGTTCACGTTCACGGATGTTGGAGCCAAAATTCCGAACTACACCGCGGGTAAAAAATGGGGCGTGCAAGGCGAACTGAAGACGCTGATGCAAGATCCTCTGCCGCCAGAAGAATCGATCAAACGATATATCAATCCGAAGGGCATGCACATGGAACTGTGGGCCTCAGAAGGAGGCATCGTTGGCAAACCCATCGCAATGACATGGGACGAAAGCGGTCGTTTGTGGATTTGCGAAACGATGGATTACCCCAACGAACTGCAGCCCAAGGGCAAAGGCCGCGACCGCATTCGGATTTGTGAAGACACCGACCAAGATGGTGTGGCTGACAAGTTCACTTTGTTCGCCGAGGAGTTGAGCATTCCCACGACGTTGGTTTGCTACCGCGGTGGTGTCATCGTTCAGGACGGCCAAGAAACGGTTTACCTGAAGGACATTGATGGCGACGACAA
This sequence comes from Rhodopirellula sp. UBA1907, assembly GCF_002337565.1. Lineage (NCBI taxonomy): Bacteria > Pseudomonadati > Planctomycetota > Planctomycetia > Pirellulales > Pirellulaceae > Rhodopirellula > Rhodopirellula sp. UBA1907. The sequence goes on from NZ_DDGH01000106.1 coordinate 59,009, forward strand.
AGCTGACTTCCGCCAAACGTTGATCACCGGTTGGGCATTGGGCGACACTCACGGTGGCGTCAGCAACTTCCGCTATGGTTTGGACAACTGGATTTGGGGAATGCAAGGCTACAACGCCTCTCGCCCGGTCATCAACGGTGAACGTCAACAAGGGTTTCGACAAGGTTTTTGGCGTTTCAAAGTGGACGCCGATCCGAATGGAGAAGCCAATGCGATCGCCGGATCCACCGCCGGAAGCGACTTCTCCGATCACACGTTGCGGGTCGACAAAGTCGAGTTCATGCGAGCGACCGACAACAACACATGGGGACTGGGATTCACCGAAGAAGGTCTGGTGTTCGGATCGACCGCGAACCGAAACCCCAGCAACTTTTTGCCGATTCCAAACCGCTATTACGAACAAGTTCGTGGTTGGTCGCCTCAGACTTTGCACATGATCTCGGACACTCACTTGTTCGATCCGATCACGCCGAACGTTCGTCAGGTCGATCAGCATGGTGGATACACCGCTGCGGCCGGTCATGGCATCTACACCGCCCGGCAGTACCCGCAAGCTTGGTGGAACCGAACCGCGTTTGTGTGCGGGCCCACGGGGCACTTGGTCGGCACGTTTGTGTTGACGCCTGATGGAGCCGGATTTAAATCCACCAGCCCATTCAACTTGGTCGCCAGCGACGATGAGTGGGCGGCACCGATCATGGCAGAAACCGGGCCGGACGGATTTGTCTGGATTCTGGATTGGTACAACTACATCATCCAGCACAACCCAACGCCGCACGGTTTTGAAACCGGCAAGGGCAATGCTTACGAGACCGACCTGCGAGACAAGAAGTACGGTCGTGTTTATCGCTTGGTCACTGATGGAGATGCATCCAAGACGGTATCGATTCCGAGTTTGAGCTCGGACGATGTACCGGGCTTGTTGGCTGCTTTGAGCCATTCCGCCATGCCGGTTCGCTCGCAAGCTCAACGCTTGTTGGTGGAGCTGGACCAGCTTGATGACGCGACGGTTTCATCTTTGTTGGAATTGATCGCCGATGAGGATCAAGACGCGATTGGTTTGACTCCCGGAGCGATTCACGCTCTGTGGACGCTGGATGGATTGGGAATGGTCGGCAGCGGCAACGCGACGATCGATGCTGCTGTTCGTGAGGCTTTGCAGCATCCCAGTGCTGGGGTTCGTCGATCGGCGGTGAAGGTGCTTGGAAGCTCCGAAGAAGACGTTCAACATCTGATCGAATCCGGCGTGTTGAGCGACGGCAATGCTCAAGTCCAATTGGCAGCGTTGCTGAAATTGGCTGAGCCGACCACGCCGACCACCGACATGGTTGTCAGCGCATTGGTTCAATCGATGAAGAGTCTCGGCGACGATCGATGGTTGCTCGATGCATGGACCAGTGCCACAGCGATGCATGCCGGTGGGGCTTTGCCAGCCGTGTTGGCATCCGCGCCGGAACGCGAACTTTCGCGATCGATCCGCCGTCGACTCAACGTGATCAGCGAACACTTCGCTCGATCGCAACCCGATGCCAAATCCCTGCAAGGCTTGATTGAATCGGTTGCCAAAACCGCTGCGGGCAACGCCTCCGGTGTTTTGGAAGGACTCGCAAAGGGATGGCCAAAAGATCACAGTGTCGAGCTTCCCGAAGCCGCTGAGTCGCAACTGGTTGCCTTGTTCGATCAAGTCTCCGTCGATCAACAAAGTCAGCTTGTTCAGTTGTCCGAGATGTGGGGCACCGACGCGTTGACCGAAAAGGTTGCTGAACTGGCCGACCAGATGCTCGAATTGGTCCAGGACGATTCGCTCAGCGATCGAGATCGAATCAGCTCGGCTCGCCAATTGGTCGCGATGCAGCCAACCGACGACGATGTGGTTTTCGATCTGCTGGAAAGCATCGGTCCGCAAACGTCACCCGCCGCAACGGTTGGAATTCTGGATGCACTGAAATCCAGTCGCAGCGAAGAACTCGGTGGTGCTTTGATCGAACAGACCGCGGCATCAACCCCGTCGGTTCGCGGTTCCATCATTCGTGTTTTGCTTTCTCGTCCCAACACAACGTTGGAATTGATCGACAGCATCGAAGCGGGGGAACTGCGAATGTCGGATCTGTCGCTCGATCAACGACAAGCTCTGAGCAACCACCCCGACAAGGCGATCAAGCAGCGAGCTGATAAGCTACTGAAGTCATCCGGTGGTGTTCCGACTGCGAACCGAGTTGCGTTGCTGCACGAGTGGTTGCCGGTTGCTCACGCGAAAGGCAATGCGACGCTGGGAGCCCAGGTGTTCAAGAAACATTGTGCCAACTGTCACCGCCACAGTGGCGAAGGAGCCGACGTCGGTCCCGATTTGACCGGTATGGCGGTTCATCCAAAGGAAGAACTGTTGACGCACATCTTGGATCCCAACCAAAGCGTGGAAGGCAACTTCCGTACGTTTGCCGTGTTGACGACCGAGGGCCAAGTCTTCACAGGGATGCTCGGTGGTGAATCGCGAACATCGATTGAATTGATCGATGCTCAAGCCAAACGGCACACGATCTTACGAGAAGAGATTGAGCAATTGAATGCTTCCAGCCAATCGCTGATGCCGGAAGGTTTTGAAAGCCAGATCAAGAAGGAAGAGATGACGAACTTGCTCGAGTTTTTGACTTCTCGGGGCAAGTACACGCCTTTGTCATTCTCCGGAATCGCCACGGCGGTCAGCACCAAAGGGATGTTCAGCGATGTTGACAACGGTCCTGACCGAATCATCTTCTCGGATTGGGGCCCGAAGGAGCATAACGGTGTGCCGTTCAGCTTGGTCGATCCTCAAGACGGACGCGTGCCGAACGTGATCCTGTTGCACGGGCCGCAAGGCAGCAAGCCACCATCGATGCCCAAGCAGGTACCGATCGTTTGCAACGCGAGTGCGTCTGCGATTCATATTCTCGGTGCCGTCAGCGGTTGGGGTTTCCCATTCGGATCCGAAGGGTCACACACCGCAACGGTTCGTCTGAAGTATGCCGATGGCGAAGTGGAAGACCACAAGCTGCTCAACGGTGTGCACTTCGCCGACTACATCCGTCGCGTGGATGTTCCGGAATCGGAGTTCGCGTTTGACGTTCGCGGCCAGCAGGTTCGCTACTTGAAGCTCACTCCGAAACGCCAAGAACCGCTCGAGACGATCGAGTTGATCAAGGGAGACGACAGCAGTTCGCCCATCTTTGTGGCAATCACGGTCGAGTCGCCCTGATCTGAAATCCGCAAGTTTTCTCGCGATCATCTCGCTGTTGCGAGATGGTCGCTTGGATGGGCTTGCGGGTTCAAAGATTTTAAACGCGGAGTGAACGGAGGAGCGGAGAACGCGGAGTGGTCTAAACAATGAAATTCCTCCGCGATCTCCGCTCCTCCGCCTCTCCGCGTTTTTGATCGAGCGCCCCGCTCGCGGATTTGACAATCAAAGCAAGTCAATTTGCTTGCCCTATCGTTCTTGGCGTTTCCGAGACCTTAAGCGCAGAACGAACGAAAATGCTGAGATACCGAACTTCGTTCCGCCAGAAAGCAGCCGATTAGATCTTCCGGAATTTGCGCCGGTAGGTCGCCGGTGGATGGCCCATGGCTCGCCGGAACGCGACGCTCATGTACTCGTGGTTCTGGAATCCGGTCCGCCGAGAGATCTGAACCAGCGTCAGGTCAGTTTCGATCAACAGATACCGCACACGTTCGATTCGGCGGCGTGTGATCTCTTGGTGAGGTGTGCGTCCCATCAAAGCCAGGAATCGGCTTTCGAAAACTCGCCGTGACAGGGGCACCTTTTTCACAACGTCTTGCACGTTGATGCCGTCGCAGCAGTGATCGCGGATGAAACGAACCGCGGCGGCGATCTCTGGATCCTTGATGGCCAGCACATCGGTCGATTGGCGGGTTGCCACGCCGAGCGGTTCGATCAAATGAGGCTCAGCGTGAACTTCTTCACCCCGCATCATCGCATCCAGCAACGATGCCGCTTCGCGACCCGTTTGGTGAGCGGCGGGCACAACGCTGGAAAGTGGCGGCGTGCACAAGTCACACAGCAGTTCATCATTGTCGACGCCCAGCAAAGCGAGTTCGCTGGGGACTTTGATGCCGTGCAAGCGGCAAACGTCCAAGATCTTCTGTGCCATGATGTCGTAACATGCCAGCACTCCGATTGGATGTTGGAGTGACAGCACCCATTCAGCCAATCGATCACGCTCACGCTTGAGTGATTGAGGGCGTCGGTCGTCGACATTGAAATTGAAAGACTGGCATTGAAACCCGTCTTCTTTTACTCGGGCCTCGAAGGCTTGACGACGCAGGATCGACCAATTGAATCGAGACTCACCGCAGAACGCGAAATTTTCAAACCCGCGTTCGCGAAAGTGTTGGTAGGCCAACTCGCCGATCGCGACATCGTTGGTTTCCACCCATGGAATATTGGGAATGCGGCGAGCGGCACTGACATCCACCACGGGGATCTTCAGACTGCGAACCGAACTTGCGATTTCCTCGTTCTCGATTCTCGCGATCAACCCATCGCCATCCCAGTCGTTCAACCAAGTCGGAGGGGCCGCCCCACGTTCCTGTTCGACCAAGTAGATCGACCAGAGGTCATGCTCATGGATGTAGGAGGCGATTCCGCCAAGCAATCCACGCGCATACGCATTGGATGTTTCGATGAGGAGAGCGACCGCTTTCTGCTTTGGCATCTTCGTCCAACAAATCAAACCATGCGAGCGAGGGCTTTCCCCGCGATCCGACGCTGGGACCGGTTGGCGATGCATTCGGTCCCACGTTGATATCAATCATAGACAATCGAGATTGACGCCTTGCGGGAAAAAAGGCATGTTGGATGTGCTATTTCACGTGATGTGTAGGTCGTCGTTTCGATTTAGAGGACGTGTTCAATCGTCGCTGGGCGGCCGTACAAGAATCCTTGTCCAAGCTCAAAGCCAAGCTGCACGCAGGTCTCGTGTTCTCCCTCTGTTTCGACACCTTCTGCGAGGGTGATTGATCCTGAATCTTGCGCGATGCGAATGAGTGATTGCAGGAGATCTTGGCGAGCGGCGGAAGCCTGGTCGATGTTTCGTATCAATTGCATGTCAAATTTGAGGATGTCCGGTGGGACTTCCACCAGCTCCAACAGTCGACCCTGTCCGGCTCCAAAATCGTCGTATGACAGTTGCATGCCCAGGTCAGCCAACTGATCGCGGAATGTCCGCATCGCGTCGACGTGCGTCACCGCGCCTTCATGAACTTCGATATTGAATGAGATAGAGGGGTATCGGTTGCGAAGTTCCATCAGGGATGAGAACAATCGGTCTGTACCCATCTCATCGGGATGCGTGTTGAGGAAGATTTTTGCGTTGGTTTTGTCGGCTGCTTTCAATCGCCGCGAGGCTTCATCACGCATCAGTTCACTGAGCGCGGCGTTTTGGCCCAAACGCTCAGCGACCTCAAACATCGCGGCGGGACTTTTCAGTTCAGGCAGGTCGCTTCGGGCCAAGACCTCGTAGCCTGGTGTTGAAGCACGATCCATGGTGATGATCGGTTGGTAGTGAGGGACAACCGCACGTTGTGAAAGTAGACGCTCGAACGTCATCAATGTTTGTGCCCAAGGAATCAATCCTTCTTCCATTGTTCCGTCGGGCAATTCTTCTTGCTGACATTGAACGCGAAAAACGGCGTTCGCGAATTGCAGCAAGTCACCTTCGGCGAGTGTCGCTTCTTGAATTGGACGCCCGTTGTGATGCGTTCCGTTGGTGCTGCCCAAATCTTCGACGTGCAGTCCATCTTCCTCGACCCAAATTTTCGCATGTTGTTTGGAGACGGAAGAGACTGCAATGCATAGGTCCGAATCGTCAGTCCGGCCGACAGTTGCGATACGACTGGGAACTTTGATCGTGCGACGTTGTTGGTTCCCGCTGCCGTATTCGGTCAGGACCCACTGAGTCGTTGGTTGTGATTGGGTGATCATGATGTCGTGTCGGAAGGGGGGAAATCAAGACGTTTCGTTCGAGTGTTGGGACTTCCTGGAAGATCCACGGACTCGATTTGGTGGTTGAGAGTCTTCAGACAATCGGCCAAGCTGCGGTCAGCGTAGATCGCTTCGGTCAGCAAGGTTCCGTCGCCAGCCAATTCAGGCAGTGCGAAGACAGCGCGAACTGTACTGCCGAAATAATCCAGTTGGTTGTTTTGCGTTGTCACCAAGGTGGGGCCGCTATGAATACCAATGCCCAGCGAAATGTCGGCGAGGTTTGAGTCGAGCCATTCTGTTCGTAGACGCTCCGCCGCAACAATCGCGTCTTCCCGGGTGGCGAAAGACGAGAGCGATTTTTCACCAATTGTTTTGACCAGCGTGCCACCCGAACCGGCAATGCACGCTTCCAAATTGTGTTGGTGGCCATGGATGGCAGCATACGCTTCTGATTCACCCAGCGAAGTGTAGAGTTCGTCAATGTCATTGATTGACGTAGCCAAAAACGTCATCGTTTCCGTGACGATTGGATTGTTGCCAGCGAATCGTTGATGAGGAAAGAGTTTGCGGAATATTGGAAGTGCCGAAGCCGTCGCCGCGGTCACAACATCACCTCGAGGGATCATGCGTTCGATTCGAACGACTTGCAGCGTGTCCAAATCATTGTGCAACGTTATTGTTTGACGACCCGCACGAAGTTTTGGAATGTGGCGAGTCGAACCAAAGCTAGTGAGCGATCCGTCCCAGGTGGAAGGAGCCGAAGTGGATTGAACCCGAACGCTTTGTGTATTGGGAAGCCGCGGTCCACGAAGAAGATAGTCGCCGGCATCAAGATCAATCGGCAACCGCAAACACTCACCGGCTTCGATGCGGACCTGGGCAACCACGTGGGGCGAATGTTCCGGGCCTCCGATGCAATATTTGCCCGTGTTGACTTCGCGAATTTCAGGATGCGATTGAAACACCATCTCAATTGCACCAGCCAAGTTGGATTGAAAGTCCACGTCACAGGCTTCGCAATGCGTGTGAGTTTCAATCTCGGCGAGTTGCCGGGTGCTTTCGGCTGAGACGCGACAGATTGGGCAGAGGATTTCCCATTGGAGATTTAGGATTCCTGCGTCGGCGGCAATCAAGCAGGCATCAATCATTTCGGTGCTAGGAATCTTCCATTGATCGGCCAGAACCAACGGACGCAGCGAAGCAAGTTCTTGCGCGGACCACTCTCTCACGACTCTGCCCAAGCAGTCAGCGACTTCGGGACGCACGCCCGCTTCGACCACTTGGCTCAGGCGTTGAATTAAACGTTGCTCTCGGGACTTCGACATTTTAGGAGTGCTAACGAAGGGATCACTGCCCTGAGTGGACGTCAATTTGCCTCTCAGTGAGCGATCCATTCGCCGATAAACCTTGTCGAGATTCCGGAAACCCTTCCAATCCGCTTCGACGGTCGTCAAGACACGTCCCAGAAAGTTACGAGGTTCGATTCGGATTTGATGCGAAAGCTGGGTCCCGCCATCGGGATGTGGTTCGAGCGTGACCACACTCATGAACCATTTGAAGGGCCCCAAGTCGAATTCGCGAAGGATGCCCATCCGCTGGCCTTCAATCCATTCAAACGGATGTTCTTCCCAAGAGACTTTAACACCGCTGAGTGTGAATGATCCAAATTTGCGGAGACCGAGTTCGGGATCCTTTTCGGTTCGGTACTCAACTGCGGGCAAGCCAACGGCTTCATTCAGTCGTTCGGTGTTGGATACAAGCGGCCACAGATTGGACGGTTCGCTTTCTAAGTGCCAAGAAGCAGTTTTCTGCCAAAGCTTCTTTTCCAGATGGCCATCCGGCAGGCGTGGGTGGGCTTGCACATCGGCTGTGTCGCCTCGCAGCAATTGCAGAACATCCGTCAGTAATTGGGAAGCATCTCCGTATCGCTGAGTTGGATCCTTTGCCATCGCGCGCTGAACGATTCGACTGGACGCATCGCTGATTTTTGCATTGCGTTTCTGAACCGATGGAACCGGATCGAAGCAGTGCATCGCGGCGAGCTTCATGAATTCGTCGGCTTGATAGGGAACCGATCCAGTCAGCAGCTCAAATAACGTGATCCCAATGGAATAGACATCAGTGGTCGGCCCGAGTTCGTCAGATGACTTGCATTGTTCGGGTGACATGTACTTGGGGGTGCCGATGACCGACCCCGCCTGCGTCACTTCCATCGATTCAGATTGATTGATGTGACGAGCGATCCCAAAGTCGGTCAGTTTGAGTTGGAAGTCGCTGTAAGGACGCTCCGTAAATAACAACTCGTCGGCGTGCGACGTTGCATCGTCGCGAAGTTTCAGTAGAACGTTCTCTGGTTTGATGTCCCGGTGAATCACTTCCTGCGAGTGTGCATCCACCAAAGCTCGCGAAAGGTCTGCGATGATCGAAAGTGCTTCTGATTCCGACAACTCGGACTGTTCGGCAAACCACGTCTTAAGATCGATTCCTTCGACGAATTCCATCGCGAAGTAGTGAAGGCCTGCATCCTCCCCGACGTCGATGAACTGGGTGATATGTTCGTTCTGCACATTGCCAAGCAGACGGGCTTCTTTGCGGAAGCGACGGATCGCGTGGGCAATGTCTTTGCCGGCATTTCGCAGGACTTTGATCGCAATCGTTTCGTTGTTGGAGCGATCGATGGCTCGGTAAACCGATCCCATTCCACCTTCGCCAATCAGTTCTTGGATTTGAAAGCGTCCCAGTTGTTGAGGGACCTCAGTGACCTGGTTTCCTCCAGCAGAATCTTTGGTCCATCGGCTCGTGCTGCCTGTTCCGATGGGGATGAACGGTGTTTGTATCACACCGGTGGTGTCGACCGAAGCTTCCTCTTTCGCTCTATCTGCGAAGGGCTCAAAGAGCGACTTCCATTGCCCCAGCGAAGGCGCCGGGTGATCGTCCGAATTCTGCAGCCATTGCTTGAGGATGACACGCTGACGACCGCGAAGATGTGCCGAAACGTTGTCTGGAAGTTTGCTGTCGAAAATGTCGGCAAGCAACCAAGCCAATAGGTCTCTCAGGCCATGCAGATCACCTTCGATTGACTGGTCCGTCTCCTCGATTCCATCCGTGCATCGAGTCCCGGTGAAGTCGACGTGAATCGACACATCCGATGGTTCGCCAGCGGCCGAAACCAGAATTGTGGAGGCATGAAATCCACCTTGGTGCAAACCGACCCGATGGGCTTCGGCGCAAGAGTCTACTAGCTGCGCCGAGATACGAAGTCTGGCAAGTAGTTCCAGTCCAGCGGCCCGGTTCGAAAGACGGTCCGTGATTGGATCCAGTCCATGGGGAATGCCGAGTTTGAGCTCCAAGACGCCGTTGTCGGAATGCGATGGTATCGCTGTGCGTATGCACCGGTGGTCGACCAGCGGAAACAAACTGGACTGCAAAGTGATTTGCTCGATGCGGTCGGGAGTGGCTCGGTTGAGCACACGCCATTCAAAATCACCATTGTCGACGACAATTTCTCCATCAATCCCAGCGGAAATCATCCGAAGAGGAGTCGAAGCAATTTGGACGTCGAGGGTGGCATCGCTGAGCATGAGTCACATCACAAGAGGAATGTGACACCCGAAGATTGGACCGCGCACGCGAAAGTCCTGATTTGCCGAACATCACCAAAAAATGTGGCTCAGCATTTGTCGCATGACGTCAAAATCGCATTAAACAGCGATTGAACCCCGTTGTAACGTGACTTTTTTGTCAAACGCTTAGGGTTGTAACAATTGAAATGGGCTGCTTAAGGAACCAGGTCGACCGAGAAACTAGTTGGTGCGGCAACGGGTAGCAGCGGAGCGAATTGGGCGTGGTGAGCGCTTTTTGCATTGCCAAACGGATACCAAACCAAACCGAGAAAAGCATCAACGGTTCCAGTGTCCGCAGGAGTTGTCAGGTTAGTTTCACCGTACATTGCGATGGAATCGTTCAATGGTGCCAAGAAATCTGCACCCAAAACGACCGCATCGTCATGAGCAGACGCGGCTCCGAAGGCGGCATTCGATTCACCGTGTTCGTCTACCAATCCAAGCGAAATGGTGCCC
>NZ_DDGH01000106.1:69275-77891 GCF_002337565.1 Rhodopirellula sp. UBA1907
CACCAGTCTCGAAGAAGTGTCGCAGAAATAGCGATCCTTGATTGGTCGTCCTCAGCGTGACCGGATTTCCGTTGAAAGTGGCCTCGTCGTCAAAAGCACGAAAACGGCCGGTCAAGCCAATTTGGGTTTGAGAGGTCACGTCATAGGATACTCGACCGCGATATTGGGCCAGCGACGTTTGGTCAAAACCGTCCTGGTATTGATAGTCCATGACGGCACCGATTGCCCAGTGATCCGTGCGGCGGAACAAACCGAGTGTCGTGTAGCTTTGAAAACGAGTTGTGTCCTCGCCGAGCAATTCAAAGACACGTACTGCATTGTCAGTCCATGTCACCGCTGAACCGAATTGATAACCAACCCCATATTCTTCGAAGAGCGGTGCTGCGTACTGACCTCGCAATCGCACCCCGATGTCAGCGTTGACGCCATAGTCTTGTGGTTGTTTTGACCCATCAATCGCGGCGAGAAATGACAATTGTTCCAGCGGGTGTCGATAGCAGGTCGCACCCTGCTCTGAACTGAAGTGTTTTTCGCAATGCTGACCGAAGTCGCTGTGGACGACTGGTTCGACGAGCCCAATCTGTCCGATTGGTTCCCACTCGAAAAGATGCGCATGATCCTGGAACTGTTGCGAATCCGACTCGGCGGTCTCGTCTGCGTGAAGAGACGCTGCCTGAATGAATAGCAAGAGAACGATGGCCGTTGCCGGATGTTTCATCCACTTCAGTGATTGGAGCGTAACAGTCGCGTTATCAATCATTTCACTCGCCTTCACCGATGCCCGGGTCATCCATTACGACAGCCATCGCCAACGATAGCGTTGTTCCGCTGCCCCGCTTGTCGATCCGATCGTGTTCAAACAATCGTTTCTTGCAGTTGGAACTGGCGTAAGGGTGGTATCGGCAAGTTCGATTTAAATTGGTTTGACGAGCGTTACGATTTATTGGATTGATCAGGGACGGCTACGATGCAATTCACACAATCCTGACAGATTGCCACATGAGACCGGCCGAACCCTCTCACGTTCCGAATCGCATCAACGTGCACGCGATTGCTCGCGGAATAAACATGTCCTCCAAACCATTTGGAACCAAATGGCATTTTCTCGAGCATTGCTTTGGGAAAATGCTGAGTGTTCCGGGCCGCGCTGGCGAAACAGGTGGTTGTCCAGCCGAGGAGGCTTTCTTCAGTAGCGGAAAATGGCGGCCATCGGCTGCTTAGAAGAGTTGCCTTGGAGGCGACGGACCGTTCCGCCTGACTTCAAGGTGAGCCGGACGGCGGTGTTGACCAGGTCGTTTCCGTCTTCGTCCAACGAAACCTGGTGATTGGTTTCATCGCAACAGCCGACGATTGGCTGATCTTGTCCTAGCAACAATGTGTCCACACGGCCTTCGACGGCCGCAAGAACAACTTGCTTCCAATCATCAGATCCTTGTTTGTCCGCGATGGCGGAACCCAATCTTTCTGAGATCACATCATCGTTGTGTTGATTGTGTTCTTTGGCGAACGCGGTGATGCGAGCTTTCAATTGAGAATCACTCAGCCCGTCAGGACTGACGTGGATGCACTGAGTCAACTCGACGGCTTCAGCGGCGGCATCGAAATGTCCCGCGACTTCTTCGGTCGCAACGGCAACGAGTTGTTGATCGGTGTTGTAAAGACGCTTTGCAACATATTCGCCAACCCGCGAAAGGTAGGCTCTGCGATCGGCCTCAATCTTATCCTCGCCATTTCCGTGGCCGTGGTACATCACGGTTTCTGATCCTCCGCCACCGAGTGTTTCGTGTGACGAATATTGCAACTGCTTCTCAGGATCTCTCGCGGTGACGAGTTCGTCCATCGTTAGTGGAAAGATGTCGTCTTCAATTTCCAACGTCGTATGACCATCCGAGCGGAACAAACGAGCTCGCTCCCAAGACAGAGCCAACGTCATCAGGTTCGTTTCACCACAGGCGACACTTGCGATGGGCCGGAGATTGAACTCCGAACTGACTGAAACGGTCTCGCCGGGATCATGGCTCAGGAGAACGCGTTCTTCGAATCCTTCGCTGACGTAGATCGCCAAACCAGCGGTTTGGTTTTGCCAGAAAGTCGAGTCATGCTCGAGCTTCGCGAGTTCCTCCAGTTGTGGAAGAAGCGGACTGTCTTTCTTCTTCAGTTCGCCAATCGCTTGATGCACCAAGTTCTTAAATCGGATGGGATTTTGATTGGTGTCACGGCCGGCCTGATAGGTGCCCATCAAAATGGAAACGCAGTCGCCTTTCTCATGAGTCAACAGTTCAGTCAATTGTGTCTTGGTTGGAAACGCGATCACGGTCGATGTCCTCTCTGAATTGGCAATGAAGTGGCTCAATCGTCTGTCGGTGAAGACCGCAAATAGGGTGCCGATGAACGACGCGAAGCGTTCGGCAGGAGAAAGGCGTGACGACGAAATTTCCCCATGGGCTATTTTCCGTCAGTGGCAAGCTGTCTTGATGCCCAATCGCACTGATGTCGAAGCGCATCGACGTTATTTTGTGATTGGCGATACGCATGTCGCTCCACGCCCAAGGCGGATTTGTGTCGAGAGCGGACAGCGTGGTTGATTCGCGGCCGGCTCGAGTTTTCTCGCTGGCAGGTGACTGTTCGGATGTTCTTGATCGATCGACGAGTTCATAAGGAACGGGTGAACAACAAGCGACATAGCGGAAGGACGTGAGCCCTCCGGTTCCTCGCCGGGCGGCTTGCGCCGCACCGCTAACATCGTCATTTGTTGTTTATGCCTTCCTATGCAGTCCCAGGTTCCTGGCACGCTTCGTGCATGTCTACGACGAGCTCGTTTTGAGCTTCCTCACCAAACCACTCTCCGTTTGGCTTACGATGCAACAACGCACGGGCAGAGTGCGTTGTGTCGATCGCCGTGGCAGGTTGGGTCGATTGGTGAAAGCCGGACTTCAGTCACACCTCAACGCTCGCACCAATCAAACAGAGGACTCATCAAATGTCACGCCTATCTCCAACGCATCAAATTCCCGCCGGTGACCTGCTTACTCATTCCGTGGGTGAATTCACGGCCACCTCGGGTCTGAGAAGCCGCCGCCGTTGGCGACGCTCGGTTTTGGCGGCAATGCTCTTGGCTGGTGTGACGACAACAGCGACCAACGTATCCGCCCAAGATTCGCGAATCGCCGAGCCTGCCAATGCCTTGCGACAAGTGGCGGGGAATGAACAGGACGATCCCAACCGGATCAGTGATTGGGGCTTGGCCGGCGTGATTTGGAGTGACGCGAGCTTGGTTCGCAAACTTGCCTCCGAGTCCGTTCAACGCACGAAGGACCCAAAACAGGTTGCTGAGTTTGAGCGATTGGTTCGGCAGTCGACGGAAGTGATCGAGTCCCTGGAATCGTTTGGCTGGAAACTGCGTCGACAACAAGCCGAACAGTCCGGCAATCCAGTGACTGAACAATCGCAAGTCAGTTCCGAACGAATGCGAGCGGAATCGCAACCGCAATCTTCTGAGCGTCAAACGGAAGAGCCGTTGCCCGATCCAAAGGAAGTCGGTGAAAAGCTCGCCGAAGAATTGCGGCAAACTCGTCCACCCAAGGCGTCCGCAACCGAAAGCGACGATCGATCAAATGAATCTCCGGAAGGCGAACTGGCCGCTCAAGCAAATGGATTGAAACGATTCGATACTGAGACTCCCGCGGGCGTGGATGATCCAGGCATCGATGATGAATGGACTGCCGCCCGCACTCCGATCGATGTCGATAACTACCGCGTGGATGACTACATCGATGAGACGCCTGCGGAAGAAGCCAACATGGCCGATGCCGTGGAAGACGGAGTGGAAGGTGCCATTGCTTCCGCTGCAGGGCGACTCGGCACCGGGCGTGACATGGGGGCCCGAATCAGTGAACGCGAAATCCAGACGTTGTCGGCAACGCTGCCCTATTCGGATGATTCTATCTACGACGCCGATGACTACGATCCAGACCGAGACTACCGAGTCGACAATCCATTGGCAGCTGTACCCGGCGCCGAAACGGGCGCCGACCTCGGGGATCGCGACGATGACATCAGTCGACGTGCCGATCCGAAGGTGATCGACGGAGAAGATGAAATGATCGCTGAGTTGGCTACTCCGGAATTACAGCGAAAGACGCCCGCAATGCAGCGTCGTTCAAACTACCAAAGGTTCACAACGGAAGAAGCCGTTCAGGAACGCGATGCACAATGGGTCCAGTTTCAACTGGATTCGAACGAGTTGGTGCTGACGCGTCACACGACGCTCGAAAATCTGCAGCAACGAACCAACGACGCGGTGATGAAGCTGAAGTCGGACGCCAGCGTCGCCTGGGACACCACCGAAAATGAACAGCTCAAACGCGTGCTGAAGGCAATCAGCAAGTTCTAAAATTTGATCCCTATCTGGACGAAGCCTTGCTGGATCGTTGCGGTCCGCGTCGCGAGCCGGTTTGCTACCGTTGATAGATCGGTAGCAAGCCGTAGGCGGGAGTCAAAGCCAGGATCGCGAGTGAGGTGCTGTAGGTTGAACCGAATTGTTGTTCGTTCGACCCGCCTGGTGGCCAGGCACCACTTTCAGTTTGCTCCTTCAACAGCCCTGCCGCAATCTGCGGGAACATTTGGTCCCAGGTGTCGCCGCCGACCTGCGCCATCGCTTGGCTGCTGTAATAAGTCGCGAGGTAGTAGTAGTTGTTCTGCCAAGGGCTAGGATAGTTTCTCGTCCGAAACCAACGCACCGAGACCGGAATGCTCGCGTGGTCTTGTCGACCACCCAAGATCAACGTGAGTGTCGCAGAAGCCGTATTCGCGAGAGTGATCTGTGGCTTGTCCTGCGAGGCATGAGGCCGATAACGAAAGACGCCTTTCTCATGTGAACCAACATCGGGTTCGTAGCACAATTCAACAAAGTTCAGGCCTTCGTCAAAGTATTGTTTGGGCACGTTGAATTCCGCGTTGCGGGCCGACCGCAAGAACATCAGCGCCCATCCGGTGACGGACATGTCGGACGCCGCATCAGGACTCTCTGGGTACCCGTATCGCCACCCGCCGTGATCCGATTCTTTTCCCTTGATGCGTGATTGAACTTCACGATGAAACACCAGTGCGCGGTGCAAGGCTTCTTCAATCCGCTGAGACCGTTCGCCGGAACCCATTCCGTAAACCTCGCCCAACATCAACCCAGCGATGGAATGGTTGTAGATCACCGTTTGGGACGGTTTCAGGTGTCCGACCGGAGGTAGCACCGGTTGAAGCGAGAAATAGCCGCGACGACGTTGGGTGCTGAGGACGAAGTCGATCGCTCGTGAAATTTGCGAGCCGTAGGGACCTTTGTCTGGCAAGTGCCCGCGGGATAGGAACGCCATGATCGCCAACGAAGTGACGGCCGGTTGTGCAACTTCTTCACTTGGGAATCGACCGTCTTCCGCTTGTTGGCTGGCCAGCCACTTCAGTCCGTCATCAACGGATGATTCTACCCGGGCCCATTCGCTCGCCGGCAACGCAGCACTCAGGTTGGCCGAGGTGGCAATCACCGGCGCGGAATCTTGTGCGGTGGCGGGAACGGCGACGCATGCGAACACGGCGGCCAGTGCGGTTTGCAATGCAACGAACCTGCGTCGATTCAAGTGTTTTGTCAGCGAAGGCAATCGGCCTTCCTCACGCGTTGTCTTGTCTGCGTATGGGGCAGGTGTGTTTTGATTTCTCATGCTCAGCCCTCATCGATCGTTGACATCAACTCGCGGAGTTGATCTTGGTATTGTTCAATCGCTTTGCGGTAGGCTTCCGGTGGGCGGTTGCCTTGAACCTGCCAAAGACCATCGTCGAGAGTCGACAGCAGACGGTTCCATTGCTGGTCCGCAATGAATTCACCATTGGCGATCGCTTGCATCAGTTCCTTGGCCTCGTCGGCTTGCACGATTTGCTGCCAAGCCCGCTCGGCCGAGCCGTCACCATCTTGGTCCATCAGGCGTTTGATCTTCTCCGCCATTTCATCAAGCCGTTGTCGCTCGGCCGCTGATTGTTCACCGTCTTCTTTTTGCTTCTCGATATCCAGCAGCGTTTTCGCAAGCATCTCTTGCGCTCGTTTTGCCTGTTCGCGTTCTTCCTCTGACATCTCTTCTGATCGTTTGTCGCCACCTTTTGGCTTGCGGTTTTTGGGCTTTGGTTTTTGCATCTTCATCGCCTGTGCCGCTCGTCGGGCAGCCGCCATTTGAGATCCCTCGAGCGTTCCGCCGCTGGCGGATTCTTGCCATAACACGGTATCGGCCCGGATCCGAAGGTTGGTTCGCCGATTGGGAATGCCCAATTGCGATGCAATGTTGGGTTCGCGTTCGAGTCTTGCCAAGAATTCGTCGAGCGTTGGGTCCCGCAAGTCAGCGATGTTGGGATCTTGAGGATCGTACTCGTCCAAGTGCATGACCACGGATCGTCGAATCTTATCGAACAGTTCTTCCGCTTCGGTCAGTCGATCGGTTGCCAATTGTTGTTGTGCGTTGCCCGATTCTAAATCAACTTGGCCGGATCGAATGGATGCCGCGATTTGGTTGTAGGTGATTGTTTCCATCAATCGATGCAACGTGCGGATCATGTCCTTGATTTCACCGGGCAAATCAGAACCGACCGTGCGGAGGAATTCTGCGGTCAGATTCGGTTCCATGTCCAGCATCTCGACTCGCAGCAATTGAGTGGAGATCGCGAGGCGGTATTGTTCAGTCTGAACCAACCCGCCGTAGTTGTTGCTTTGAATGTTCCGATGAAGATCAGCCCACACATCGGCTTGGTCAGCAACGACGCGGGTTTCTTGGATGCGAGACTCGACATAGAGTGCCAACGCATCGTTGCCCTCGTTCTCAAACTGCAACCGGTCCAGATGTGAGAACAGTCGTTCGCATTGATCGATCAATGAGCGGGCGCCAGTTGTCGACTCATGGTCCTTCGCCTCTCCATTTGAATTGGCATCCAGTTCGTCCGCTTCGAACTGGATGTTTCTCGCAGTCGCGGAAATTTGCTTGGCTGTTCGAACCAGATTTGCCGCGGTTCCTGATTCAGCGTTGACTTCCAAAGGCAGCTGCTTCTGAACGCGTTCGGCCAGCTGCGCCGCGTCTTTGGCCAGATCTTCGGACGCACTCAATCGCAATTCGATGATGATCGTCCAAAGATCGGGGCGTTGCGATGGATCGATCTGCAGCCAGTTCATTGCTTCTTCGGTAAGGTCGTATTGTCGCTGCGAGAGGTCCGAAAGTTGGTTCCGGAGAGATTTCTGACGACGCTGCACCAATTCCATGTATCGCGATAGCAATCGCGGGTCGTCGCCCAACATTTCCGCAAACTCGTCCATCATGGCACGTCGCAGTTCGAGGACTTCCGCTAGGCGATCCAAGTAGGCTTGGTCGACTTCGACAATGCCCATCTTTCGATCCAGTGGGTTTCGGTTTTGTCGAGCTTCCCGCATCAACTGTCGTCGCTTTTCCAGGTAGACCTCATAGATGGTGACGGCCTCGTCCATCTCCTTTTTCAGTTTCTTCTCACGCTTGACTCGGTCAAAACGTTTCAGAAGTGCACCCAGCAATTCGCGAGCTCGAACGACGTGCTGCAGGCTCATCGTGGCGTCAGCGTTGTCAGAACTGGCACGCTGTGATCCCGCGAATGCTCGGTCGCGGGCGGGGGTGACGTGCGAGCGCGTGATGTCGACCATCTGCAAACCAACAAATGCATATTGGCTTTCCCGAGTTTGTTCTCTCAACTTGGCAACGAAGTCTTCGATGTTGCCGAGTCCTGAATCGAGACGGCGGAACTGTTCACTGCGATCGGAATCGGCGATCTTTCGGTCAACGAGCTTCCTCAAGCCTGTCTCAATTTCAGCAAGCATCTGATCAATCTCGACGACTGATTCCCGCATTTTGAGTTCGTCGCCCGGACGTTCTTCGGCCTCCGCGATCGCGGCAAGCTTTTCGGTGATCTTGAGCCTGCGTCGGTTGGTCGTGGCATTCTGGCCCTTCTGATTTCGTTGACGCCGGGGCGTCGCTTTGAGACTGACGGTCGACTTGTTGGGCTCCATCTTTTTAGGAGGAGTCTTTGCCTGAGGCTTTGAAGTGTTGGCAACTTTGGGTTGTGGTTTGGCCTTGGGCGAATCTGCCTGAACCATCTTCTTGGCGTCGGACTTTTTACCACCGGATTTGTTTGCACCAGGCGAATCTTTGGGGGGATTGCCCGATGGAGTGGTGGGGTTGCCTTGCGGGTTTGGTTTGGTCGCATTCGGTTGCGACTTCGGTGTCGCAGCGGCGATTGCATTGGGCACAGGTTTGGCGGAAGGCTCTGCGTCCGATGGTTCTGCTTTGATGTTTTGCGAGTTGTTGTCTGACTGAGCTGGCATGGACCGATCCGCCGTGTCCATGGGGGCGGGTTTGGAGTCACCTTCGGTTGTCAGATCGCCGATATCCTTGGACGACTCATCCTGGTTGGCTGGAGCCGTGTCAGCCAGCTTTAAGTCGGGGTTCGTGTCTTCGGTCGGTTTGGAGTCTGAAGGTTTGGAGTCTGAAGGTTTGGAGTCTGAAGGTTTGGAGTCTGAAGGTTTGGAGTCTGAAGGTTTGGAGTCGTTGGATTTGGTGTCGTTGG
>NZ_DDGH01000106.1:78066-121960 GCF_002337565.1 Rhodopirellula sp. UBA1907
TGGTGTCGTTGGATTTGGTGTCGGCTGGTTCCGAGTTGGATTTGTTTGAGCCGGATTTGCTCGAGTCAGCTTGCTTGGATTCAGCCGGCTTCGAGTCGCTGCTTTGCGAATCGCTCTTCTTCGAGTCGTCGGATTGAGAATCGTTGTTTTCGCGGTTGGTGCCAGGACGCTGTTGTTGATTCGACTTCGCCTTGGATTCGCTTTTGCGTGAATCATCTTTCGGCGAGTCACCTTTCGGTGAACCCTTTTCAGCGTTTTGGCCATCGGGTTTGGATGCCATCGCGTCCGCGTGAGGTTTGTTGTCTGTCACGCGGATGGAGTAGCTGATTTCTTGGCCTTCGGTGAGTCCCAATTCTTTGAGGTCCAGCTTGGTTTGTGCGATCAAGTGTTTTTGATTGGCTTGATCACCAAGCGGGATGGGTTGGACGTGCAGCACCTTTGCGTTGCCATCGGCATCCCGCTGCGATTCGTCGTAGATCACCAGTTCGGCTTTTCCGATGCCGTGGTCATCGTGGGCTTCGAATTTGATCTCGATGATCTCGTCTTCCGCCACTGCGGTTTCGTCGTTCGGCGTGATGACTCGGGCAACCGGTGCTTTGTCCTCAATGACATCGATTCGCGAAAACAGACGTCGTTGGTTGGTCAGGTCATGGGGACTGAGCAACGTCGGTCGCAGCAACACGTCATCGATCAAAGACAGTTCCATTCGGTACCATCCGTCTTCCTCGGGGGATAGCTCTCGGAGGTCCATGCCAACGGGCGATCCCCCGGGCAATGTCGCGCCGTCGTCGGACGCGGTTGTCTCGGGTGTTGGGCTTTCCGGATCCGTCAGCGAGATCGTCAACTTTTTCAGTGAATCCAGCGGCTTGATCGCGAGCCGCAGCACGCTGTCCTGCGGGACTTTGACTCGCCGTGGCAATCGGTCGAGCAGGATCGGAGCACGCTTGGTGTAGGCCGGGAATTCAACCCCGAATTCAATCCGGTCGATCTCGGGGAAATCGATCGTTTGAAGATGCAACCATTCTGTCTGCGCGTCGCCGGCACGAACTCGGTAGGACACATCCTCGTCCACTCGCATCTTGTGAGACCACGTGTCCGAGGAAGCTTCGTCAGCGGTGAGGCGATAATCCTCGATTTGACCGTCCGCTTGCATCACACTGATAGTGGCAGACGACGGAACCACACCGCTGGCACGCGTGACCAATTCGATCGAGTCGCCGCGAGGCACAAATGGTTCGCCGGTGAGGCTGGCGAGCTGCGTCGCGGTGATGTTGTGCGTGGGAAACCAAAACCGTTTCAGCAGCACCGATACGCGGCTGGGACTGATTGCAAACACGATTGCGAAAAGCACAATGCCGGACGCCGCCAGCAGCATGCCGGGACGAAGTTTGATTGGCGGGGCGATTCGACGGGGCTGGACCATCCGTTCCATCGCGACAGCTTCACTGGTCACCTGGTTCGCCATCGCTCGTTGCGTCGTGGACATGGTCGAACGATCTTGCGTGGAGAGACTGGCGACGGTCGACCAGCGTTCTTCGAGTTCCGGCACATTGTCATCGACCGCGTTGGCCGCTCGCAGCCATTGCCAAGAACGTCGCAACGGGCCGATCAACCAATAGGCCGCGGTAGCGAACGTTGCAACAACCGTGATGCCGGTCAACGTGATGCGAAGCAGCGGCGACGCAAATGGGAACATCCAATCGATCAACATCGATGGGGTCATCAACAACAGCAACACGCCGATTGAAAAGGCGAACGCCGAGACGATGATCAGCGTCGCATGTCGCAATCGGATTCGACGCAGTTTGCTCTCGATCGCCGAAGGAATCCGGTGTGAGAATGGTCGAGATGTGATGGTGGTAGACATGATCAGGATAGCCCTCTCGCCTTGCGGATAATCCATTCGACTTGCAGACACCCCAGCACCAGCCAGAGATATCGCCATCGTTGCCACAGCGGTTGACGTTGAATGCTGTGCGTCACGACAGGTTGTAAATCAGTGAGTTCCAAGACTTCCTCGACCGCGGTGGGCGGCAGAACTTGCCCGCCGGTCAAGGTTGAAATTTGGTCTGCCAACACGAGGTTGGATCGCGTGTCGACGAGCTCGGTTGGAAGGTCAGCCTGGACGGTGAACGTCGTGATCACTTCCTCGATCGGCGATTGACCGTCATCGGAACCCATCGCGGTCAGCTCATCGATCAAGGAGCCTTCCGGTTTGGCTTGGTAGACGCCCGGTGCCAATTCGCGGACGTCGGCGCGGTAGTGTCCTGGACGTTCAGCGTCCATGACCAACGGGATCGTGCGGACGTCCTCACCAACGGACAATCGAACGCTGAGCGTTTCCGTATCGGTGACGTCGCGAATCACGGCTTGTCCATCGGCATCCAACAATTCGACATCTATGTCAATCGATTGGTCCGTTTCGTAAAGCGTTTTCGCAGTGCGGATCCGAACCGATTGATTCCCAGAGGACAGATCCGAAGCGATTGCCCATCGCATCAATTGCCCCCAAAACCGATAGTGCAGCGTATCACCTCGAAGGAATCTCAAGCGATAGGTGTCGGGACCAGAAAGGTAGATGATTCGTCCACGACCTACGGGTTGCCAACACAGAAAACTGGATTGTTTGAGTGCGGGATCGTTCGCTTCGAGAGTTTCACCTCTGGGGACCACCGCGATCAGGCTTTGAGCCGTTGGCACCGGTGCACGCCATTTCGAAACGCTGTGCAGCGGCGAAAACTGATTCACAAACGCCCACGCGTTGTTGGTCGCCAACTCGGTTTCCGCGATCATCAATGCGGCGTGCGAGCGACCTTGTTCGGTGACCTGGAAGGAGTATTGCTGGCTGGCGTCGTCGGGTTGGTCGATCGGGCGAACCGGGATGGCTTCCTCTAGCGGATGGTCGACGTAGGCCTGAGGCATCGCGTGGTCGCCAGCGATCGTGATCACCGTCCCGCCTCGGGTTCGCATGTATTGCAGCAGGGAAGTTTGCGAGGCAACTGGCAAACGCTCGACGGGGAGGTCGCCCAAAATCACGACGTCGTATCGGTTCCATTCTTCCACTGTGACGGGAAAGCCGCCCGCTTCCTGGCGATGCCCGGTTGCGATCAAGCGAGGTCGAAACAGCAACTCGTCGAGTTCAATTTTCGGGTCGCGACGAAAAAGTTGAGCCAAGTATCGGTATTCCCAACGAGGCATCTCGTCGGCCAACAAGACCTTGATGTCGCTTCGGGTGACATTGATCTCGATCTCGTCAAAATTGTTGTCCGTTGTCATTTCGCCATCGAGTGGCTGAATGGCTATCTGAAATGATGCCGGGCCAATCTCCGAGACGCGTTGTTGGAATTGCACCGAACGTGTTTCGGCATCGGAATCAATCAAGACGTTCCGAAAGTCAACGACCTCACCGGATTGCAACAACTGCACCGAGCATCGCTCGCCTTTGCATTGGTAGATCCCCAGGTGAGCTTCGATGACAACGTCGTCGTTTCGCATCGCAACGGCAGGGGCCGACACGGAGATCAAGTCGATGTCTCGCAGACGCGAATCGTTGCCGATTGGGACGACGTAGACAGGAGTCGAATCCATTTGGGCGGCGACCTCGGTGGGCTCACGTTCATGAGCGTGATTGTGTGCCACGTCGGACAAAACGAACGCCGCGGCGACAGGTTGATCGCGACGCAGTTGGTCAACAAACTGCAACGCGGCACCGACATCGGTTGTCTTGGCCGAGTTTTCTTGGTCGACGAGAGACGCCAGACGTTCGCTGGCGTCCGCCACGTTGCTCATCGCCGTCGCGGCGTCATCAAACGAGACCCAACGAATGTCAGCGACCTCGGAGATCGCATCCAATTTGGATTGTTCCAACCCGGTGAGGAATTTTGCGACGCGGTCACCGCGAGTGCGGTCGGTGAAAGCGGTTGATTGCGACGTTGCGTTCTGTGATTGTTCGGCGATGGCACGCTCAAAGTGGCCAGCCAATTCTTGGAAGACACGACGAGCCGTGACAAGTCGTTCGGCCAAGTCCGGCAGACTTTCACGCCATCCGGCTTGGTTGGGCGTGCGGTTGCGCTGCAGCATTTTAGTGAGTTGTGAAAACGCATCGACCTCCGGGCTGTCGATCATCAGAATCAAACGACGAAGCGACGAGTCGACTTCGCCGTCAACGGAACCTGGCAGCGAGTTGCGAATGGTCTCGAGATGAGTGCGCACCCGAACGATCGACTGGTTCGCCAATTTCAGACGCTCGGCGACGGAGGTTTCGGCACCGTGTTGATCGAGATCCGTGACAGCCCGAGTCAATTGTTGTGTCGCGACACCGATCGCCGCGAGTGACTGATCGGTGAGTTGGAGTGGTTCGGCGTAGGGTTGTTCCGTGTCGTCGTCCGAGCCCGACAACGCCCATCGCCAATCATCGGCCAATCCGGGCGGATCGACCGTTTTCATGCTCGCACTGGAGTCCGTCACGAACACGACGGCTTTTCGAGTCGTGGTCGATTGTTCGACGACGCTGGTCGGAGCGAGCAGCATCCAAAACGCAACTCCGAGAGCCCCCAAACGAAGCACCGAAAACAGTCCGGTGGTCGTCCGGCCCAGGATGTTTCGTTCGCGATAGAGCGTCCAAAGCAAAATGCCCAAACAACCCACGCCCAGCAGCAAGAGCAGCCCGGTGTTGAATGGGTGTTCGTACGAAAGGTATTCGTTGGTGGAGGTTTCGGTGAGGTTCATCGGTTGGTCGCCTCCAACGGTTCCGTCGGCGCGGAGGGCTTTGGTTGATTGGACGTTTGCGTCAGGTCCAATCCGCTCGGTCCAAACGAACTCAGATGCGATGCATCCAACTCCGAGGACTCAGGGATTCCCGCCGACCCAAATCGTTCGCGAGCCATGATGCCTGAGAGAACCAGCTCGCCGGTGATCAGACCGATCAACGCCAGCAGCAAGTACGGCCAAACAGGATCGGTGTGTGCACTTGCGATGGGGGTGCGATCTTCGGTCCATGCGTTGGGCGTTGTCGAATTGGCTATCTGTTGCCATGCAGCACGACTGAGTGAGCTCAGATCGGACTCATCCGATGAACGTTGGACTTGGAAGGGGATGCCGTCTTCGTCCAAACCAATCTGCAATTTGTACGGGCCTGGTCGGCGAGTTTGGCTGGACCGAAATTCAAAGCCCTCGTCGGCGTACTGAGCCGTCAGCTCGATCGATTCATCGCCGGGTGTTTGCAGAAATCCGGTGGGGGTGTTGAGATCACCAGCCAAGTCAGAATTCGTGGTGCCCTTCGAGACTCGCACCACGATCGGTTGGCCGGGAAGCAAGTTGTATTGCGTTGCTCGGGGGTGAGCCAAGTAATCGATCCAGTCGCGAACCATCACGACAAATGACTGCGTCCGAGCCAAGTCGCTCCATTGCAACCGCAGCGGAACCGATTGCACAATCACTCGGCCGTGACCCACAAAGTTTTCGACGGCGAGCGGTGTTCCGTTGTTCAATCGCAAGAGCGTTGCCCGATCATCGTCGTCATCATTGGTGGAACTGAATTGGTAGTAACGCTGGATGGATGCATCGCCTAAATCGAGTTGAGCGTTGTCCGCTAGATGCCGCGTTGCGGGATGATCGCTGCGAAACGGATCGATCCGAAGAGGCTGATCGGTCGAAGGATCTTCTTCTATATCGAGTGGTGGATCCGTGTCGGTGCTGATTCCTGCCGGAGCCGCATCGACGATTTGGTCCAGCCTTCGCGGAGCCAATCCACTGGCGTCGGCGAAGAGTTGATGGTTGAAGAAATCAACGTTGGTGCGCGGCCCCAAACCAATCCAAAGTCCGCCACCGTCGGACACGAATTCGGTCAATCGTGAGACCGCATCGGAAGGCAATTCGGTGAGATTGGGGATGATGACAACCCGCTGCTCGCTGAGATCTGCCGTTGGAAGCTCATCGGGAGTGATCAATGTTGGAACGTAAACCGATGTGTCGTTCAGCGGCTGGCCATCGATCCATCCAAGAGCCGCTTGCACAAAGAACGAGTCTTGCTGCATCTCTGCGTAGTCGGTTGCGGCTTCGACCACGACGACGGGTAACCGGTCGACCACCTCGACAATCAAACTGGCAATGTTGTCGGCCGGCAAATCGTCGTCTCGATCCAAACGGCAACTCAATCGGTAGATTCCGGGATCGTCAAACGTGTGATCCCAATGGGACTCGGCGGACTGCTCGCCTTCGATCGAAGTGATCGTTTGCTGATGAATCGGCACGTCGTTGACGCTCCAGGTCAGCTCGGCACCATTCACCGTCGCAATGTCATAGTTGCGAAGCGTCGCGGTGGCGGTGACAGGTGTTTCCGAACCTACCACGGTTCGATCTAGAGTCACCGAATCGACGGCGACGTTGCCGTTCGTCGTTCGTTGGGATTGATCGTCCAAGCGGACGGTTTCGATCTCCGTTTGAATGGACGCTTTGTTGAGTACGGATTGGAGACGCTGCCAGCCTGCTTCATCCTCGGTTCTCCAATCAGTGGCCTGGCCATCGGTCAGCACCACAATTCGTCTGCTGTTTTGAGTGGGTTGATGTTCGAGTTGGACCGCGGTGAACAAAGCAGCAAGTAGGTCGCTGCTTCCCTCCGTGGCATCGATGCTCTGCAATTTTTCGGTGATCCAATCGCGATTGCGTTGGTCTCCTCGTGCCGTTCCTGAATTCAGCCATGTTGGATACGGCGCGGTTGTCAAAATGCGGATGTCATCGCGGGCCGAAATCTTTTCGAGTTGATCGACCGCATGTTGAGTTGCCGATTCGATCATCGTCCCCGAGCCCGTTTTGCGGGACATCGACATCGAATTGTCGATCACAAAGATCGTCTCGCCCTGGTCGCTTCCGCCGAGATAACCCGTTGGCAGCAGCGGTCGAGCCAGTGCAAGAATCAATGCGGCAATGGCCAAGCAGCGTAGCAACAGCAGCAGCAATTGCTTCAGTTTGCGGGAACTGGTTTTGCGAGCAGACGCCTCCATCAAAAACTGCATCGCACCCCACTGCACCGTCTCGTTGCGGCGGCGATCGAAGAGATGCAGCAGCAACGGTGCGGCGACCAAAGGCAAAGCAAACAGAAACGCGATACTGAGAAAGCTCATCGTCCCGCTGCCCCCCGATTCGTCGCGAGTCCTCGGCGTGCCATTCGGTTTCGCAAGAACCATCCCAGCGTGTCGGCGAGGTCCGTCGCGGTCGTCATTCGCACGTAATCACCGCCCAATCCAACGACCATGTCTTCCAAGTCGGCGAGGAACGTTCGCATGCGTTGCAGGTATTGATCGCGAACCGCGGGAGGATCCAAGTGAAGTCGTTGCGAAGCGACTTCGAGCGATTGAAAGGCGGACCATCGGCGGAAATTGAATGTCAGTTCTTCCGGTGCCAGGATGTGCATCACCACCACGTCGTGCCCTCGTGCACGAGCGATCCGCAGTGCCGTCGCCAAATCGTCGAGGTCGCCAAAGCAGTCTGACAGCAACACCAACAAACCACGACGTCGTTGTCTGGCAACGCAGTGCTGGACTTGATGACTCAAGTTGCCCTCGCCGCTTGCATCAGCGGACTGCAAAGCAGCCATTAGCGTTCGCAGGTGGGCGGCGTGTTGCTTGGCAGGAATGAATTTCGAATTGGTTTCGTGAAGCACCGTCAAACCAACCGAGTCGCGTTGATGCAGCAATAGTCTGGCCAAACAAGCGGCCGCGCGGCGTGCGTAGTCGAGTTTACTGACCGTCGAGAGCCCAAAGTTCATGGAACCGCTTGAATCCACGGCCAACATCGCGTGCAAATTGGTTTCTTCTTCGAACTGACGCACGAAGTAACGATCATTGCGGGCATAGACCTGCCAGTCAATTTGCCGAATCTCGTCTCCTGGTGCGTACTGGCGATGTTGAGCGAACTCGCAACAACCGCCCTTGGTGGTCGAACGATGTTTGCCTGCCAACAATCCATCAACCACCGTTCGTGACAACAGTTCCAGGTGTCCAATTTGGTCCATCACGACTGGATCAACCAAATCATTTGCTCCAGCCGCGGACCTCTTGGTCGGGGCGTGGGCGTCGAGTTTGGATTGACGTCGAAACAGTCCGAGCATGAATCGGTGGCGATCGTTGGTGGGGAAGGATGGATGGGGACGAAACAGGTAGTCAGCAATGATCGGACGCAATCATGTGAGCCGTTTGGGCGTTAGCGGGCTGTTGATTTAATGAGCCGTACCGCGTTATCGGCGGTTGATCAGATGACAACCGGGACTAACACCCATCGGCTAATTGTTGTCATTCGGTATGCGACTAGATCAACAGACTGATAGGCCCGGTTGTACGAAGGGACGGTGGCGTTTTCAAAAACAGTTCAGATGGCGAAAGGCTCCCGCCGACCTGCATGGAGGTCGTTAGGAAGGCGTGAATAACAAATGACGATGTTAGCGGTGCGGCGCAAGCCGCCCGGTGAGGAACCGGAGGGCTCGCGCCCTTCCGCTACGTCGCTTGTTGTTCACCCGTTCCTTAGCTGGTGACGGGGGAGTTGTTCTTCAATGATGGAGTTTGCTGAATGATCTTTTCTAAGACGGAATCGGCGTCGACGCCGGCGGCTTCGGCGTTGAAGGTCAGGATGACTCGGTGCCTCAACACTGGCTTCGCAACGGCGACCAAGTCAGCGACCGTTGCATGGCAACGACGATTGATCAACGCTCTCGCTTTCGCCGCCATCAACAGAGCAATCGTGGCTCGCGGGCCTGCTCCAAACTGAACCATGTTCTTCAATTCAGCGGACATGGTTTCTTCGTCCGGACGCGTGCCTCGAACCAGGTCCAATGCGGCGTTGTAAACATGGTCCGAGACGACGACGCTGCGAACGAGCGACTGCATCTGCGAGATCTGTTCGACGTCCAGGACGGTTTTCGTTTCGAACGAGTAGTCGGTGGTTTGGCGTCGTGCGATTTCACGCTCTTCATCTCGGGAGGGATATCGAACATGGATTTTCAGTAAGAAACGATCCAGTTGGGCTTCCGGCAAAGGGTACGTGCCTTCTGTTTCGACCGGGTTTTGAGTGGCCAAAACAAAGAACGGATCGGGAAGCTTGTAGGTTTTTCCGCAAACCGTCAGTTGGTGTTCCTGCATCGCTTCGAGCAATGCACTTTGCGTCTTCGGTGGCGTGCGGTTGATTTCGTCGGCCAGAATCACATTGCCAAACAACGGTCCTTCGACAAAGCGGAAGATGCGTTTGCCGGTAGTGTGATCTTCTTCCAACACTTCGGTGCCCGTGATGTCGCCGGGCATCAAGTCCGGTGTGAACTGCACGCGACGAAAGCTCAAGTCCGTCAGTGACGCGAGCGTCGACACCATCATCGTTTTGGCCAATCCGGGCATGCCTTGCAGAATGCAGTGACCGCGGCAAAGAATTCCGATCAGCAGTTGTTCAGCCACCTCTTCTTGGCCGACGATCACGCCCGCCAGTTGTTCACGCAACTCGGACAGCTTCTCGTGCATTTGATCGACCACCAATGCAACATCCATTTCCGGTTGTTTCACATGGTTGTTCGTGTGGTTTGAATTGACGGCGTTGATGGTCTCAAGACGACTGGGCATGGTCTTCTCCGATGGATCTTCCAATGGATGTCAGTTTTTGGTGGCCAGTTCAATGGCCAAAAGCATGTTCGCGGGGGGCTGTTATTCGGCGGATTGTTCGAAAGTTTTTGCTTCACCGGCGTCAATCAAATCGTCCCCATCGGCGTCAAGTGAACGGAACTGTTCGTCGGTGCCCGGGAATTCTCGACGCGATAAATCATTGTCGAGGTTGCGGTCCATTCTTTGGAACCATTCCGGTGCCGTCACGATTGGCGAATTCGTTGGTTGACTCGTGTCTCGGACGTTCGCCAACTCACGGTGTGCGGTTGGGCCGAGGCCGATGCAGACACGAATGGGCGGTGTAGCCTCTGAACGGGTGATGGATTGATCGCCATCCCGGTCAAACGCTCGAAGAAGCTGTTCCAGCTCTCGCAATTCGCGAATTGTGAATCGACCGTCGTCGTTCGGGTCCAGGTTCGGCAGCAACGGATAGCCATCCACGATCGCTCCGAGAGATACCTGTCCGGAGTTGGAGTTCGCGAGCTCGGGCGATGGGCTTTCTTGGATTCCACACAATCGAATCGTGACGGTTTCAAACGCGACGTTGATCCCATTGGAACTTTCAGCGGGAACAACATTGGCCGATACACCTTTGCCAATCGCGATGACGTCCACGCGAGCCGACTCCGGCGATGAGGTGGTGAAGTTGACCAGCAACTCGATGTCGGCGGCTTGCGTCGACCAGTCTTTCACTTCCGATTCAGAGATGGATCCGTCTTGGTCTTTGTCCAGTGACCGAACGGTCTCATACAGCAGTGGATCGCTTTCTTGGATGCCAATCAGATCATCGGACAACCAGAGCAGCGGGCCGTTTGAGAGTGGAATGTGTGCTGGGTCTTTGAGATTGTCGGCAGCTTTTGCCAATTCCATCGCGTCAACGACTTCATCGCGATTCGCGTCGCATTTGTTGAATGATTCGACCGATTGCGACAACTCTTGTTGCGACACCGTTCCGTCACGATCTCGATCCAGCACATCAAAGGCGGGGCGTTGATCCGATCGGAAACTTTGGAAATAAGGATGGACCACCAGCAACGGCGGACCGAGCGTCCAATGACTCAGCAACCAGTTCGATTCGACATCCGATAGATCGTCGCCGACCGCTTCTGCGAATCGACGCATCGTTTCGTCTGGAGCGGTGGTCATCCGGTAGGGTTCTATCGTTGCGGGATTGATCGTCGGTGTCGAATCTTCATCGTTTTCTTCATCCGTGCCGCCCGCAGTCTTGTCCTCTTCCTTCTGGTTCTCGGATGCAGGATCGGACTCGGATGCAGGTTCTGTTTCGTCCGCATCTGGCGTGGGTTCGGGCACGGATGCCACAACCGCGTCGACTAGATCTGCCAGTTGTTCCATCAGCGGTGGCTGCTTGACGGTTTGGGCAGACTCCGCATAAGCGGATCGAACTTCATTGAATGGCTTGCCATCGATGTGGACCTTCGCTTTCACACGCAAGGGACGACCGAGTTCCGCGAGCAAGTCGGGATGCGTGATGGCGAATTGGATTTGACCGTCTTCGAACGTTGTCTTCGCTTCGTTTTGCTGCGGAAGTTCGATCCGGTACTGGGGCAGTTTCTCCGCAGGCAAACTGGCCGGCGGAGCGATGGGAGTTCCCATGATCATGTTCGGCTGCGTTGCTTGCGGCGCGGCGCTGCCCAGCATTTTGATCGAGGAGCTTGCCAATGGAGCGGCGTCGAGCGATTCCGGCGCGTCTTCACAGACGGCAATGCGATTCACGCTGGGGACGAACGCGATCAGAACGCCCAATGCGATCAACGCTACGTTTCGAGTTCCGAGACGACTCATGCCAGCACTTCCTCAATGGCGCGTCCTTCGGCGATGGGAATCGGACGTCCGCCCGGCGACATGTTGCTGGGAGCACTGCCCAAACCCAATGCTTTGCAAAGCGTGCTGATCAAGTCTTGGACACCGATCTTGCCATCGACCACTTCGTTGCCGTCTTCGCTTGTCTTGCCATACGCTTGGCCACCGGCGATTCCGCCACCTGCGAGCACGCTGGACCAGGCATTGGGAAAGTGGTCGCGTCCTGCGCTGGGATTGATCGCAGGTGTGCGTCCGAATTCGCCCATCCACAGGATCGTGGTGGATTCGAGCAAGCCTCGGTCTTCCAAGTCCTGCATCAATGTTCCCCAACCATTGTCGAGGATGGTCGAAAGGTTTTGCACGGCGTTGAAGTTGTCCGTGTGCGTGTCCCATCCGACTGATGTGCTGCCTGTTCCGAGCGAAACTTCCACAAACGGAACGCCTCGTTCGATCAAACGCCTGGCCATCAAGCAACCTTGGCCAAATACGTTTTTGCCATAAGCCTCACGCAGTTTTTCAGGTTCGTCGGTCAGGTCAAACGCTTTCGCGTCGTCGCTGTTCATCAGTCGAACGGCACCCTCGTAAACTTCGTTGTGCATCCCGGCGGCGCCGGCTTGTCGAGTGGTCACGAATTGTGATTGCAGTCGGCGCCAGATCTTCAATCGTTTGTCCATCCGTTCGGCATCGATGCCTTGGGCTCGATCCAAGTACTGAACCTTGAGGTTGGGATAGCCGTCTTCTCCGTTTGACATCCCTCCCGGCACATCGGTCGCTCCGACAAACAGCGGTCCAAATCGCGGTCCGAGAAAACCGGGGCCAAACGCGTCTTGATTGAATGCCCGATAGGTTCCGATGCTGACGTTGCTGGGAAGACTCATTGTGTCCTCGGCAAGTTGTTTGCCGATCGCGGAACCGATGCATGGGTACTGAACTGGGCCCATCGGTTTTTGGCCGGTTCGCATCAGGTAGGACCCGCGTCCGTGGTCACCTTCCTTGGTCGACAAACCACGCAGAACGGCAAGTTTATCGGCCATCGAACCGAGCTTGGGCAGGTGCTCGCTGAACCGCAATCCAGGAGCCGATGTTTGTACCTCTTTGAACTCACCCCCATTTTCATGGTTGGGTTTCATGTCAAAGGTGTCGGTCTGAGTCGGCCCACCACTCATCCACAGCAGAATGCAGTGACGACGACGTTTGGGATCATTCGCTGCGGCTTCCGCGAGTCTTGGGAACCAACCGCTGGCGCTGACTCCACCGATCCCTGCGGCCATTGACTGCATGAAGCGGCGTCGTGATGGGTGATTCATGTTTGGAAACGACATGGAAACGCTCCGTCAATGGTTGAGGGTGAATTCGGAACTGTTGATCAAGGCCCACAACAAGTCAGCCATTCCGGTGTGACGTTGCTCTCGGCTGGAATCGGCAGGGATGAACTCCGCCACCAATTCGCGTTCGGATGGATGCGGTGGTCGCGACAGAGTTGCCATGAACAGCACTTCAATTCTTTGTTCATCCGTGAAGAACGGTGCGTCGAGCGACCGGATCAATCCGCTGCTCTGCTCGTGAGTCGCCTGGCCGATCAACGAACCATTCATCAGCATCAACGCTTGCGGGATTCCTGCGAGATACTCTGAACGGCTGGTCGCCGGTGCGGCGAATTGCTGAAGGAAGGTGTCACGTTGGCTGTTGCCAAATCGGGCGAGCGTGTAGTCCGACGCCGTGTCTCGTTGGTCCAGCAACGTTGCGACCGCGATGCAGTCATAAACTTGCTCAGGCGTCAGCGTTTTGACATTCATCTGAGCAAACGTTGTCAGTCGCTCTTCAATGGCATCCGGTGAATCATCGTCGCGATTGGAACTGCTGGACAACTGATAGGCACGAGTGAGAGCGATGGTCCGGACCAGTTGCTTCAAATCAAAATCACTGTCGATGAATTGGCTGGCGAGCGTGTCGATCAAGTCCGCAGAGACAGGCAAGTTATTCTCGCCGAAATCATCAACGGGATCCACGATTCCTCGGCCAAACATGTGACTCCACACTCGGTTGACGGTGGCTCGAGCAAAGTACGGGTTGTTCGGTCCCGTCAACCAATTTGCCAATCGTTGCCGACGTGGAACTTGCGGCTGTGAATCTTCCTGGTCTTCCCAGTCTTGGCCCAAGAATCGCGGCGAGATAACCTCTTCGGATTCAGGCAGCATGACTTCACCGCGATCGACATCACGAACTTGCATGACCGTCGAAACATTCTCGAGCATCGCCTTGGGACGTGAGATCTGGGCGAAGAACGCTGCGTAGCTCCAGAAGTCTTCCTGGGACCATGGTTCAAATGGATGGTCGTGGC
This sequence comes from Rhodopirellula sp. UBA1907, assembly GCF_002337565.1. Taxonomy (NCBI): domain Bacteria; kingdom Pseudomonadati; phylum Planctomycetota; class Planctomycetia; order Pirellulales; family Pirellulaceae; genus Rhodopirellula; species Rhodopirellula sp. UBA1907. Next base: position 91,867 of record NZ_DDGH01000106.1, read on the forward strand.
ACTGAGCACATTCCAACCGCATGCCTAGAAAAACACGTGAAGTGCGAGCGGCCAATTGGTCGGCGTCCAGCTTCAATGCACTGTAGAAGAGCAATGGCCCTGACTGAGCCAAGCGACCTTCGGCCAAGAGCAATCGGCGTACGATCTTGTCGTAAGGTTCGTCATTGGCAAACTGTTCTGCGAGCCACTTCTCAAACGCTTCACGACCTCCGAAGGCGTCCAAGTCGACTCCTTCTGGGATCAAGAAGGATCGCCAAACCGCTGCCATCTGCGAGGTGTAATCGGGTGAGTCGAGCAGGTGATCGACCAGCTCTCGATAGCGATCTTTGGAATCGTTTTCGAGAAAGCGTCGGACTTCCGTGACCGTTGGTGTGCGTCCGGCCAAATCCAAGTAAACGCGGCGAAGCAATTGAAGGTCCGTCGCTCGGTCGACCGGACGGATTTTTTGTTCGGCCCACAGTTCATCCAGAATCAAATCCGCACGGGCGATGACTTGGTTATCATTTCGCTTGATCACGGAGACGGGCTGCCATTTGTTGGCAGGACCAACCGGCAACGACACGATCGAATCACGAGCAGCATCGGCTGGTTGAGCTTCATCGCCCGTTGGGCTGGCGTCCGTTTTGACGTTGCCGGAAGAGGTATCCCATGTCTTTGGCAGCTTCGTTTTGGTCGAACCTGCACGGATACTTGCCGCAATCCGATCGGGTGATCGAGCTTCGGCAACCCCATCCAGATCCGCGGACGCAAGTTGCAATCTGGATCGAAGATCGGTTGCCGATTCTTCGAGGTAGGTCAGCGAAGATGTATTTGAGCGATCTTGTGGAGGGTCGCTCACGTTGATGGCAAGCGGCAGTTTGGATTCCGGATCCAATTCCAGTGACAATTCATAACGCTGGTCGTCTTGGGTCGCGAATTCCACTTGCAAATCAACGATCTCGCGTCCACGGTCAGGTCGTTGTTCCCACTCTTGGTGGACAATTCGAACGCCGCGAAACTGCTGGATCGATTCGGTTGTCAGGGGGCGGTCCAAGAGCACCATTGCCAGCAACTCTTCCTTGGTCGGCGATGCGTTGTCGGGAAACACCAATTTGGAACCCTGGGTTTCCGAGTCATGAGAGCGGACCAGCACCGTCCGTCGGCGAACGTCGACCCAACGAGTTTCTTGCGGCGTTTGCTGACACGCGATTTGAGTTGAAAGATCGAGCCAGCGGTTTCCGTCCGCGTCAGCGATCTGGATCAATCCATGCTGCTGCATGGCTTCCATCACCGTGGCCCAAGCGTAAGTGTTGGTGCCGGCGGTCAAGAACAGGATCAGCATCACGGATGCGGCGACGCTGCCGGCCAACCACCAAGATGTCTTGATGACGCGTTTGGCACTGGCGAGTGTGACCGTTCCCGTGGAATGAGAACGGGTCAATTGCGGCGAATGTCCCCATTGCTCGGTGATCTCGGCATCCAATCGCTTGACCAAAGAACGAGGCACCGGAGGCGCATCGAACGCGTCAGACAGAAGCATTGCCACCGACGATTCATCGTCTTCGTTGCGCTGCAACTCGGACGGATCGTTGTCGATCGACGACGGATGTTGTGGACGTTCGGATGTCATGGAAGCGAACCTGTGCAACCTGGCTTCGTCTTTACAGGAAGAACCAAGCCGAAACCTGTTTGGGAGGTGTCGGCGATGTCAGGGATGGAGAATCGTCTGATTGAGTCGGGCGTGGAGTCTCTTTGTCTGGCCCCGAACACTTGGTTTGAGACGGGGCAATTTGCTCGGTTTTCAATTGATCACGCAGAGCTTGGCGGGCTCGGAACAATGTCCCTTGCACACTTTTTTCGGTCGTGTCCAAACGCTCGGCGATGACCCTGACGCTGACTTGGTCCACGTATTTCCACTCCAGCGTTTGCCGGTAATGTTCCGGCAAAGTGTCGATCGCTTCACGAACGCTTTCGCGTTGCATCTTTTGATCGTGCTGAGTGGCTGGATCGTTTTCGTCGGTCAGCTCACCTTGATGCTGAGCGTCTTCCATCAAATGCCGAACGCGGGCTGCGGCTCGGAAATGATCTTGAATGCGTCGGTGGGCAACGGTTCTCAGCCATCCGCCTGGGTTTTCGATGTCGGTGTCCGCCGCCGCTGACATAAGTGCCAGCACTGCCTCCGCGACGATGTCTTCCGCCAAGTGGGCGTCACGATCCACGCGGCAATAAACAAATCGCCAGATCGATGGCACATAGCAATCGTTCAGATACTGTGCAGCACTTGGCTCACGATTTCGCAGTCCTTCGATAAGTTCAGCATTATTCAAAATCGGTCTCGCCAATCGGCAGGATCACGGACCCGCGGTCCACCAGCATTCAGAGGTAAGTCGAACCTGGTCGAGAATTCACGCGCAGAAACAATCAGAAAATTTGAAAACTGCTTCCATGGAGCGTTCATCATAGCGGAGGCGAATGAGCCGAATCATTTGCAATGCCCAATCACGATGGAGGAAACCGGCCTTCAACCAGTCGAAAACGCCCTCGGCTCTTCCGTTCCGCTATAAATCGAGTGAATGGATTGGTCGCCGCTGATTCGCGATGAATTGAGAAAGCGGCATTTTAAGAATTTCCGCGCGTGATCCGTGTGCTTGCGGCGACATTCTGTAAGTGGAGGACTATCGATGAAGCCGGGCCGCGCGAGATCCAATGCGATTTGAAACACATTCCGCTGATTCGAAAAGTTTGCCTCAGATCGCTTGTCGTCTGTTCGCGTGCGTCGCTGCTTTATTGCTGGGCGTCAACGTTTGTTTCGCTGACTCACCATTGGCCGATGAATTTGTGGCAGATGATGCGGTGTCGCTGAACCTTTTGTTCAGTGAAGAAACGCTTCAAACGAACGCGGTCCAATTCCTGGCCAAACTTGAAGATTTGGATCCGGCGCAGCGGTACGAAGAACTTTCGAAATGGGTTTTGTCGGGCAATGGTCATGGGCTCCGAATAGAAGGTTCGATTGCTCGGCCAGCGGGAACGACTTCAGACGTTGCGGCAAAGGATTGGATTCCCTTGTCTGAGTATCCCGAAAGCCAATGGATCCGTTGCCCCGCTCGCGAATTGATCCATTTGTCGGTGGAGTTGGGCTTGCAGTCGGAGTTGAAGAAGCAAGTTTCGGAGTGGAAACCAAGCGGTGACGACCAGCTTCAGGCGAAAGAAGTCATGGTGACGTTGCTGGCGATCGCTGAGTCGGACCGTAACAATGTGCGGCAGCATTTGATCGAGCGATTCGCGAAAAACCGACATTGGCAAGATCCAAACGCTGCCGATTTGTGGTGGGCCGATTTGATCATTCTTTGGGCGACTGCTGAGAATCCTGCGACGACCGATTTGGTGATCGAAGACCTCTTTGGTGCGTTCTCCGGGCTTCGGGACTACATTCCCGATGCCGACTTGGACGTGACGGCGGACTACCTGTGTTTGTTGTTGGGATACTGTTCGGCACGGTCACATGAGTCGATTGGGAGTGTTCCCGATTCGTTTGATGTGTTCAGCCGAGTGGACGCCTCATCGCATGGACGCGGAAATGTTCTGCCTCGATTTGCAATGCACGATCAAGGCGTGGAGAAAGTCTCTGGACACGAACTGGACTACCTCGTCTATCGCGATCCCTTGCTGGGTGATTTCGAAGCGGTCGCTGAGGTCTCCACTTACCAAGGCGCTTTCAGTGAGCTGTTGTTTGGTGGGATTGCGGTGAGTCCATCCAGTTCGCGACCCGTTTCATCGGTCGGCAGCTTTGCCAAGGGGAACTGGGAGGTGCCAGTTGAAAAAACGATGGAACCTTTGGGCGGGGAAAGCCTGTTGCGGGCGAGTAGCTCCGACGGACAAGTCGAACATTTTTTCAATGGCCGCCGGACTCTCACCGATTCAACGCGGAGCGGATCGGCGCCTTGGGTGGGCATTCGCGGTTGGCGTCGTTCGAAGGGACACATTTCCGATCTGCGAATCACGGGCCGACCAGGAACGCCTCCAACGATCGACTTGCTGAGCGACGAATCGCTGAGAGGTTGGGCCAGCTACTACGACGCGGAATCGAACAACGGTCTGGGGAATTGGAACCTCCAAGAAGATGGCGGTGTGCCCATGTTGGTCAGCGGCCGGACCAGTGATCTGTATGGTTCCCATGAAGAGGAATGGTTGTACTACGTCCGGCCCATCGTTTGGGATGCACGCATTGAGTATGAGTTCCTGCAAGACGGAATAGCGGGTACCGTCTTCCCATGCGTCGGCAGGAAGGCGTTTTTGATCGATTCTAGCGGTGTGTCGTTGCATCAAATCACCGATGGGATGCATCAACAAACGCTGCTTCGTCCCGATAACAGTATGGTGTTAGAAAGCAGTGCCAAGCCCAATTTGATGGACGGTTGGAATCGGGTTGCGTTGCACTTCAAGGGCAACCGCGTCGTCTTGTTGCTCAATGGGAAAGTAATCGCGGAGCAGCAAGTCGGCGACAACGAGTCTCGGACGTTCGGCTTCTTCCATTATCGCGATCAAACTCGCGCGGTGGTTCGTCATCTGCGTCTGAGCGGAGATTGGCACGACCCATTGCCGAAAGTATCAGAACAGAAACTCGCGTCCAACTTGGTCAAAGAATTGGAAGCGGTCGCCGAATCGCTGCCCCAGCACTTCGAACATGATTTTGGGAAAGGCATCCCAGACGATGTGTTTGAAGTTGATGGGCGAGAGGATCGATTGCTGCAATTGCCCGATGGCATTCACATGGTGCGAGCCATGCCGTCCGACAAAGCCGCGATCCGGTTGAGCGGTACCATCGATGGCGATTTCGAAATCACCTATGGATTCAAAGACTTGCAGATCGGCGATGAGGAACCGACGTGGCATTGCGGACTTGGGATGACTGTCCAGCTGGACAACGGAAATCGCGATTGTTTGGACGTTTGCATTCGTCGAGACCGATTGAACGGTCTTCCCGACATTGCATTTGTGCACAACAAGAAAAACCAGGGTGGCGGCTACAAGTGGGTTCGCGGTTGGACTCGACGAGAGCTTTCGACATCCGGGCGTTTGCGGTTGGTTCGGCGAGGCGGCACGATTCATGGCCTCTTCGCCCAAGGTGACTCGTCACAGTTTCACTTGGTTGGTTCGACAGAGATTCCATTGGGGCCGATTCCACCGCTTGGTTTTTACAACTACAGCGTGGGCGGCAAAGGCATGAGCGTTCGCGGCACCTGGACCGACCTCACCATTCGAGCGGAGACGATTGATCTGCAATTCGCGGATGCCGCTGGAACGCTCGAAGAACTCAATCGGGCTCGGCGTGACATGGGTGCTTTGGATGTCGATCTGACCAAGCAGGGGCTGCTGAACGGCGATTGGATCGTCGTCGATGGTCCGGGCGACAGCATCACCGAGACCAGCGATGGGCTTTTATTCACGGCGCTTGGCGGGATCGATACGGCCGAAAGAATTGCGATCCTCAAGACGTTTCCGCAAACGTTGCAGGCCGATTTTCAGTCTGAATTCTCAATCATGAAAGCGGTGGGCAATCGTGAACGCGGCATGACGACGGAGGCCGTGATTGGATTGCACCTGTCCGACATCGGAACCGAAGAAGTTGGTCCCACCGAAACGATCGTCACGGAAGCGACTTTGATCGTTCGTTACAAACCCGATGGAAGAATTGAATTGCGACCGCGATTGGTGGCACGCAATCGAGATGGGAAAACAGTTTATCAGCCACTACGAGAACTAACCATCGACATGCCTGGTCAGTTGCGGATCGCACTGAAAGATCAGACGTTGTACTACCTGTACCGAGCTGACGGTTCAGAAGAAGAAAAACTGGTTGCGACTCACCAGCTGAAACGCGAGACAGTCGCCACCAGGGCGGAGACTTGGTTCATCGGCGGATTGAACAACGGTGAGATGCGAGCTGTGCTAGAAAAGATGTCGATCCACACCGGTCCTGCCACACCGGCAATGACTCCGACTGTCAATCCTATGACGCAGATTCCGGTGCAGGATGTGACAGCGGAAAATCCGGCTCAGGACGGTGTCCCTTCGCGGATTTATAACTCCATTCGCAACTTGTTTCGCTAAGGCAGGCACATGAACGATCCAACGAATCAATGTGCTATGAAGTTCGTTTCTGTTCTGGTCGCGTTCTGCATGCTCGCGACTGCGAACCCGCAAGCGTTCACTGACGACGCCACTCGGTCGGATGCTGGAGCGGTTGCCTGGATTTTGCATGACCATCATGTCTCGGAATCAGGACCGATGGTCTGCGAGCACGCGGAAGGTCTCGAACCAGCCGAACGTTTGCAGTATTTGAAGTCGTGGGTGATTCCTGGGCCGAATGCGCCGCATTTTCGCATCACTGCTGACGTTGGGCACGCCGGTGATGATCAGCCAAAACGCCCAACGGTCGTTTCGCCTGCACTGGAATTGATTCGTTTGGCCGGGCGGTTGAAGCAGCTTGATTCGCTCTCCAATGACGTCGAGCAATTCGCCGTGACGACGCCAGCCACACGCTGCGACCAGTTGGTGATGCTGATTCTCATCGCATTGGAAAAGAACGATTTTACGACGGTGGAGAAAGACGTGGATGAACTGCTCAAGCTCGTTCGTCCAGACGTCGCTCTGCTGGATCGCTCACGGGATGGGATCGTGTTGTTGGCCGAGAAGGCGATTCGATCGAAAGCCTCCACCACCGCGATTCGCGAATTGGTTCTGTTCACGACACTCGCCTACCGAAAGGAATACGATCGGCCGGCTTGGATTCGGCACCTCGTCGCCGCTCAGGTGCAACTGAGTGAGCCCGATGAGTCTGAACGCTCGATCGAGGGCAAGCCGCAATGGTTCGTGGGAAGCCTCGAGCGTGCGTTCGAGCATGGCAACGCGTTCCCTTTTCCGAATCCATCCATTGTCCAGGGCCGGTACCGGAACCAGTCCAATTACGGCGATGACTTTCTGTTCTTTCAGTCGCCGCTGCGGGGCAATTACTCCGTCAACGCGATGGCAACCGGATTCGGATACCGCGAGGCTCATTTGTTGGTGGGTGGCTATTACGCAGGGCTGGTCTACAACCACACTCAGAACATGTTGGGCAATGTGCGTCAGGAGTTGAGACGCACAAGCATTGGTGAGGAGCTCACCGACACGCATCGCTACGGCATTTTGCGGACTCGGGCCCAGGTGCGAGATGGCGAGGTCGTGACATCCATCAATGGACTCGATATCCACCGTCAACCAATCAGCGACTCTGCCTTCCCATGGCTCGCGGTTCGCACGAATTATCGCGTCCAAGGTGGCGTCGATAATCTTCGGATCACGGGCGATCCGGTTATCCCGGACCGCATCGAGATGATCGAGTCCACCGAATTGCTGGGCTGGTACGACTACTACCAAGATCCTGGCAATCGTGCTGATCAGCTCGCGAATTGGTCGGCCTTTCGAGTGCAGAATGTTACGGAAGGAATCACCACGGAGATCATTGACCCGCGAGTTGGGCATGTGCCTCGGGGCAGTCACGTCGAGCATCTTTTGCGGTACATCCGTCCGATGGTGGAAGACGGCGTGATCGAATACGAGTTTTGGTGCGACGGGCTGGAATGGATGGCTCATCCCGCTCTGGGACGAACGTGTTACCTCATTCGTGAAGACGGGGTGAGCGAACATTTGTTGACCGACGGACGCTACGACCGAAGTGGCTTGCGTCCGGACAATGAACAACGCGTGAATGCCAAAGATTCGTCACGGCTTCCGTTGCAAGTGAACGCTTGGAATCAAATGCAGCTTCAGCTTCGGGGCAACGAAGTCGTCTTGAGTCTCAACGGTCAGACGATTCACGAGTCGAAGATTGAAGACGAGCCTCCGTATCCGTGTTTCGGATTGTTTCACTTCGCAGATCAATCATCGTTGCGAGTTCGGAACGCTCGTTGGACGGGGGATTGGCCGAAGGAATTGCCCAAGATCGAACATCAGCATTTGGCGGATGATTTTGAAGGGAAGCTGGATTGGACGGCGAGCGAACCGGCTCAGGAATTGATCTATCGTATCGATCGCGATGCAATGACCGGAGGCAGGTTCGCGCAGATCGAAGGTGATCCAGCGAGAACGTTGGTGGCGACCGACGAAGGAGTGGTGCTCAGTCAAATCAGTGAGACTGGTTACCGTGGCACGTTGATGGCTCCCGACGTTCAAGTCGGTGGCGACTTTGACATCATCGTTTCCTACGATCAACTTCAATGTGAAACGCAGTTGGAAAAGATCGCCAGTGTCCGGATGCACTTGGTCGCAGACACACCCGTGGACGACATGGCGTTGATCCAGTGGGTCAATGACCGCAGCAACGATCAAATGATGCAGTGCCTGAGAATGGCAACGGTCAACGGGGAGCAACGCCGCAACTACTTTGGCAGGATTCCCTGCGATGGTGATGCGGGGCGTCTGCGGTTGTCACGACGCGGCGACAAGGTGTTCTACTTGGCCGCCAACGGTGACTCCGATTACTTCTATTTGGTCGGCGAAGAAGTTTTTGTCAAAGAAGATTTAAAGCCGTTGGGCATCCAGTTCGGTGTCCAAGTTCAAGGGCCCGGCGGGCGAGTGAACGCGCGGTTCACCGAGTTTGAGGTCCGAGCTGAACGCTTGGAAGGTGTGAGTGAGATCGATCACGAAGCGTCATTGGTTTCGCTGGACAAGCATCGCGAGAGTCTGCCTGTCACCTTGCAGCATGACCTCTCCAGACCGGCCAAGAATCCGAACGCTCTTTATTATTGGGGAGATTGGCAGAGGTCATCCTCCGGGATGAAGGTCATCGCCCCAGGAACGGACAATTGGACGAGTGCGGGGGTCTCGCTGCAGCATCTGATCGAAGGTGATTTTGACATCGCATTTCACTTTGATCCGCTGAAGTTGGCGACGCCTACGAAAGGACAGCAGACGCAGTTGTATCTGCAAATCGAATGGAGTGACGACGATCACACTCAAGTCAATGCGATGATGAACAAATCGGATGCTGGAACGATCACCAGTCGTGCGCAGACCAGAGTCATAAAAAATGGCAACTCGGTCTATCGGATCATTGGCAGCCAGACGCTTAGCAACCCCGACTACCTCCGCATCGTTCGACGCGATGATCAGTGCTTCTGTATCGCGGGACGGAAAGATGACCAACAGTCTTTGCTGTTGGGGGCGGTTCGTGTGTCCAAACAACCCATCGATCCAAGACGAGTTCGCGTTGTGTTGCACACGGGTGGCGACGGCCGCGCATCCGAAGTCTTGCTCAAATCAATCCACGTGAAAGCGGCGGGGGCCACCCTCGTTGCTCCCGCGATCATTCGGACGGTTCCTGCAAAACCTGACACGCGAGCCCCCAGCGTTTTCGATTCGATTCGCAATTTCTTCCGCTAAAAAACACTCCATGATTCACATCCCGCTCCGCAACTCAAAGATGAACCCGACAATGCGTTCACGGCAAATCAATTTCACATCGCAATGGATCTCGGTTGCATGCGCTGGCATAACGGCCCTCATTTGCGTGATGTCATATGCCTGTCACTGTGCGGCACAAGATGGACTGACGCGTTTGACGGATTTGTTTGGGCAGGCAACCGTCGCCAAATCAAAGCCGTCTTACTCGGAACTTGTGTTGCCAGCATTGCGAGAGCGCGATCCAGAGGCGGCATTGCAAAAGCTCGATGAGTCCGCGAGCTCACTGACGATTTCTGACATGCTGTACAGCGACTTGCCCTCGGCAGCCGCGGCCCTGAATCGGTCGCTGGTGCAACTGAGCAGCGATCAGCAATATGAAATCTTGGAAGAGTGGACCTTGCCGACCGAGCAGCGCAAACGAGTGCGAGTGCTCTCAACTCCCGTTCCAACGGACGCTCCGCCCAAAGTCTTCGCTCGCTCGATCGGTGAACGACCTCGAGACAACACGTTCGCTGTCGCCGCGGTCGGGCCAGTGGACGGTTTCTTTTGCAGCGGATGGATGTTGTTGCAGGCCGCGAATGACTTGGGGCGATTGCCTCGATTGCGAATCACGCTGAAGGAGTTGCACGAACAGAACGTGTCGGGCGCGGAGGAACTGTTGGTGCTGGCGCAATTGTTGGGCAGCCGTGGCGATCTCGACATGGCGAAGTCCTTCCTCGAAGCTCAGGCGGCTCTGCCAGTCGATGCCACCCCGCTCACATCGCGAGACATGACGGTCGCTGCAATCGCGGCGGCAGCGATGCAGCACGAAAGTATCCAAGCGGCTGCGGAAGCTCACCTGGCGTCGCTGGTCGATCGTGCCGTGGACGAACGCTCGATCGGCATGCGACCTTTCTTGCGGATCGCACACGCGGTCGCCGTTCAAGTTCATCGCGGTGAATCGCCACCGGCGACGTTGTTTGAGAATCCAATGAAGTTCTGGGTTCCCGCGACCCTTCAAACTGCCAAAGACATTCAGCGTGGCCAGAGAGATGGCATGTGGCTGACTCACGAGCGGCACGTCTTGCACGTGGCAGGAGGAGCCGCCGATGTGCTGTTCTGCCGGTTCCCATTGACGGGTGAGTTTGATTTCATCTGCGAAACTCAATCCGGCGGTTCCATTGGCACCGACGGCGGGCTGGTCTATGGCGGACTTCACTTTCAAGCGACTGGTCGCAACACAACGCTATCGGTTTGGGACGCCGACTCGCAACACCTCGTGAATCGGCATTCCCCGTTTGCTCGCACAGGAACGCAGCCTGTCTTCAACCGAGTGTCCATTCGATCGACGAAAGAGACGAGTCAGTTCGAATCCAATCTCCATCCGATTTGGTTCGACGACGAGATTGCACAAACGAGTCCCTGGATCGGTCTGCGAAGTTCGGGCACCAAGCGGCCGGTGTTTCGCAATCTAACGCTGACCGGCGATCCCGTCATTCCTCGGCAAGTCAACTTGATTGCGGGCGACGAGCTTCGAGGTTGGCAATCCAGTTTCTACGACGAGGTTCAGCTCCCGTTTCGAAAAAAGGTGACTGGCGGAGCCGATGGATCTGCGCCAGCGGATACAGAAGCCAACGCGGGCGAGTTGGATTGGCAAGTCCAGTCGGGCGTGTTGCTTGGGACTGCGAAAGAGAACGCGGACGAAGCGGAGAAGCCAGGACTGTTGCGATACGAGCGACCTTTGTTGGATGGCGAATCAATCGCCTATCAATTTTTCTTGGACGAAGACGCGTCCATCGTGCATCCGGCGGTTGGGCGGATGGCATTTTTGCTGGAACCGACCGGCATGCGAGTTCGTTGGCTGACAACCGGCGGGAACGACTGGACGACGTTGCCGATGGAAAACACCGCACTGGAACCACTCAGCCGTCGAGGCCCGCGATCTTTGCCTCTCAAGCAGAATGCGTACAACGATGTTCGGATCGAGGTTGCCGGCGGCAAGGTGTTGGTCCATCTCAATGAAGAGCTCGTGTACCAACGTGATCTGGATTCCGGCGCCAGCACTCAATTCGGGCTGTATCGCTCCAGTCGTAGTGCACCGACAAAAATTCAAAACGTCGTGATGAAGGGTGACTGGCCAGAAACCATCCCCGAAGAATTTCTCGCCAACCCCGCCGCAACCATCGATCGCTGATCGAGCTGCCGTCGTCGAAAGCAGGTTGGATCGTTTTCGACGCGATCGTGTTTTGGGCGGGGCGTCAGATCCGGTCGGGGTGAAACCGAATTCTTGGCGAATCCGGCTACGGGTGATGATGGAGGCTGTTCCGGCGGCGCATAAAAAAAGCCCGGCTGATACAGCCGGGCTTTTTGAAAGCGACGCGGACGGGACTCGAACCCGCAACCTCCGGATCGACAGGCTTCTCTCGTGATAGCCAAGAATCACGCTTTTGCTTATAGGCCAAACGCGAGTTTACACGGTATTGCAACCGTTGCAATCACACGCAGTCGAATGCAGTAAAACACAAGCTAATCGGGTATTTGGAATACAACAGTGGGTAAATACCCAGGACCTAAAACGGCTGTCGTGCACACTCCAGGCGATTGTCATGGCTCGTCTCTCAGGTCGAGCCAACCGGTTTCGGTGGTATCGCTCCTGTTCGCCCCATCATTGTTTCCGCCCAATGGGTTGTGGCGGGGCTCTCTATTCGCCAGGCGGAGCCATGGTGTGTGTATTGTTGATATTGCTTTTGTCACGCTTTTCTCGGAAGCAAAATCGCCAAATCCATTAACACTGCGCACTCTTCACGTTGAAACTTGTCGACTGTTGGAACCGAGCCGCTTTTGAGACTGAAACTCCCTGTGAGAATGGTCGCTCCTAATCTGTACTAGGTTCCCGAGCAAAAAACTGGTGTTGGTAAATCCGGGGTGAATTGACCAGGATTTGCTGGTCATGGACATGCCCAAGATCACCACCGATTGCTCTGACTGCAAGCCGCTGCTTGGACAGCAGCAGGCGATCATCGACATGTTGGGCAAACGAGTCGAGTTGCTCAGGTCGCGGCTTGAAAAAGTTGAGCGTGAAGGCAAACGCTAGACGGCTCCGTTCCGCAAAAGACGCAAAGCTGACCCGAAGAAGCCTGGATGCAAGAGCCGCGATGATCACGGCAAGCACTATCACCGAGCAGTGATCGAGCAGATTGACGAGACCTATGAGGCTACCCTGCCAGCTTGCGGGCTTCGAGTATCGCAACCGTTTTCGCCAAGACGAAGCGACAGCTCATGGGATGAAGTTGATGGCGGGACGATTAACGATGCAGATGTGGAAGTTGGTTCGTCACCCCAAGACACACGTCGCCAACGAATGCTTCGTAAGGTTCTTGGTGAAACATCTCGACGACCTGTTCACATTCCTACGTCATCCCAGCGCTGACGCGACGACTTGGCGAGGCGAGCAAGCGATCCGCCCAGCGGTGGTCAATCGAAAAGTCTGGGGTGGCAACCGAACCGAAGTCGGAACGTTGGCCCAATCGCGAATGATGAGTGTGATGCAAGCTTGCAAGCAACGACTGGCCGATACATTCGACTTCATCTGCCGTCAGCTCACCGCGACGAGACCGCGCTGGCCATGCCACTTCCCATCTTGGCACGGTAAACAAGTACCTCTATCAGAGCACTGTTGATCGCCGGTGCGGTTCGAGAATCCGATCGCAATCCACTTGTTGAGTGAGGACTCATCCTACACACATGGTCCTGTTGTAGCGGGTGAGTCAGAGAGTTAGCCCATCACTCACTCGGTAGCGGCTTGGATGAATCGATCAATTGACTGGTCGTCCATCTTCGCCAACGCGATGAATGCTTCTGGTCGATCGTGCACTCGTCCGCTGAGCGATGCTGGAATTCGGTTTGCTAGTAGAATCAATTCTTCGGCATTGCCGTCCAGTTCCGACGCCAATGCCTCCAGCAGTCGGTCTGAAGGTGAGTGTCCCGGTTCGAGTTTTCTTGTCTCTATTTTGCAGAGGTAGGTAAAACCGACGTCCACGCGGGCGGCCAACTCACGGAGGGTGAGCCCTTTGGCAGTTCGAAGTTCTTTCAGACGTTTTCCGAGTTGCATAGGTAGCTCTCCCGGGTTGTTGAATGGGACCCCGAATCCTATGCTTGTTGCTCTGAACGGTCAACAGAAATGGCAGTGTGAATTTTGATCGCTAGTTGGGCAACGCGGAGGCATCATGGCGGATAACGCAGCCGAATCCAATTCATTCTTCACTCGTCCTATTCTGAATTCGCCCTACGCGTTCCCTGATCGCCACTGGGAACTCGATGAGACTGGGCAACCCACGCAAGAAGTCGTGCACACACGGCGAGCGGCTTCGTTCATCACCCCAATCCCAAAGCCCAAAAAGCGTCGCGGAAAGAAGGGGAAGACCGATGCAACACAACAGGAATGGGTCTTCAAAGATGAGGAAGGCCTATCAACCGAAAAGCAGCAATACGATCCGAACCCGATCATCAACGAGCTACGGCACGAGGTAGAGAAGTGGCGAGGAATTGAAGACCCCGGCAAATGGAACGTCACACCTGAGACAGCTCAATTGCTGCAACACTGGAGAGGCGATCACTTCAGCAGCGTCCGGCCATTTTTCTGCCAAGTCGAAGCGATTGAAGTTGCGATTTACCTAACCGAAGTTGCGCCCAACCTCAAAAATGCTGTCACAGATCGTTTTCTCGACGCCCTATTCTCCGCGAACGAAGCGTCCAATCCGGGGCTATCCCGACTGGCCTGCAAACTGGCTACGGGTGCCGGCAAAACCACAGTCATGGCGATGCTGATCGCGTGGCAAACGATCAATTGGGTGCGTCGCAAAACCAGCAGCCGTTTCACCCGCGGCTTTCTGATTATCGCTCCCGGCCTGACCATCAAAGATCGGCTGCGCGTTCTGCAGCCCAACGACCCGGACAGCTATTACAAGTCTCGCGAGCTTGTTCCCGGCGACATGCTGCCAGATTTGGAACAGGCCCGCATCGTTATCACCAACTATCACGCCTTCAAACTTCGCAACACCCTCGAGCTTTCCACCGGCGGTCGTGCACTTTTGCAAGGTCGCGGCCCTGCGCTCAACACGACGGAAACCGAAGGTCAGATGATCAAACGCGTGATGCCCGAACTGATGGGCATGCGAAACATCATGGTCATCAACGATGAAGCCCATCACTGCTACCGTGAAAAACCGCCTGAAGAATCCGAAGAAGCGGATCTCAAAGGCAAAGAGGAAAAAGACGAAGCCAAAGAGAACAGCGAAGCGGCTCGACTGTGGATCTCCGGCATCGAAGCGGTCGATCGCACGATGGGCGTCAGCCGAGTCATGGACCTGTCCGCGACTCCTTTCTTCCTACGCGGCAGCGGATATGCCGAAGGCACCTTGTTCCCCTGGACGATGAGCGACTTCTCGCTGATGGACGCCATCGAGTGTGGCATCGTCAAACTGCCCCGCGTTCCCATCGCCGACAACCTCCCCGGCGGTGAGATGCCCATGTATCGCAACCTGTGGGAACACATCCGGAGCGAAATGCCCAAGTCCGGCCGCAGCAAAGCGTCGGACCTGGACCCCGGCAAAATCCCCACACAACTCGAGACCGCCCTCGACGCCCTCTACGGCCACTACGAAAAGACCTTCAAACTCTGGCAGGAAGCGGGTATCGACGTTCCGCCCTGCTTCATCGTGGTCTGCAATAATACATCGTCTTCCAAGCTGGTGTATGACTACATCAGCGGATACGAACGACAAAACGAAGACGGAACCTCGCAAACGATCCCTGGTCGGCTTCCGCTCTTCCGCAACTTCGATCCAGACAATCACGAACCCCACGAGAAACCACGCACGCTGCTCATTGACAGCGGTCAACTCGAATCCGGCGAAGGATTGCACAAAGACTTCCGCCAATTCAATTCTGCAGCCATCGAACAGTTCCGCCGAGATAAGCTTGAACGAGGCGAGGGACACCAAAAGGCCGACAACATCAGCGACGAAGAAATTCTTCGCGAGGTCATGAACACGGTCGGCAAGCGAGGCTACCTCGGCGAATCCATTCGCTGTGTTGTCTCCGTATCGATGCTCACCGAAGGCTGGGACGCCAACACTGTCACACACGTCTTGGGTGTTCGAGGCTTCACGACTCAGCTCTTGTGCGAACAGGTCATCGGTCGAGCACTTCGCCGGCAATCGTACGATCTGAATGCAGACGGCAAATTCGACGTCGAATACGCCGACGTCCTCGGCATTCCATTCGACTTCAACGCCGAACCGGTCGTTGCTCCGGCGCAGAAACCTCGCGAGACCGTTCAGGTCAAAGCCATTCGCCCCGAACGTGATTCGCTCGAGATACGCTTTCCCCGCGTCAGCGGCTACCGTGTGGAGTTGCCAAATCAGAAGATCCAAGCCGATTTCAACGACGATCATCGCATGCTGATCACTCCGCAGATGGTTGGGGCAACAAAAACAAAGAACAGCGGCATCATCGGCGAACAGAATGATCTGACGCTCAAGCATCTCGAAGAGATGCGCCCAAGCTCGTTGCTCTTTCATCTAACCAAACGACTCGTCGAGGTCGAATGGCGTGAGCCTGGCGAAAGTCCACGCATGGATCTGTTTGGGCAACTCAAACGGATCGCCAAAGTCTGGTTGAGAGACTACGTCGAATGCAAAGGCGGGACCTATAAAGCCCAGTTGATGTACCAAGCCCTTGCGGATCAAGCCTGCAAGAAAATCAGCTCCGCCATCGTCACCGCCCATCAAGACGAAAAGAAGATCAAAGCGATGCTGGATGCCTACAATCCATCGGGCAGCACGCGTTTCGTCAATTTCAACACATCCAAAGCCGACCGTTGGCAAACCAGTGTCGATCGTTGCCACATCAATTGGGTCGTGCTGGACAGTGACTGGGAAGCTGAGTTCTGTCGCATCGCTGAAAAGCACCCGGCCGTGCGAGCCTACGTCAAGAACCACGGGCTTGGTCTGGAAGTCCCCTACCGCTACATGGGGCAAGCACACAAGTACCGGCCCGACTTCATTGTCCAGATTGACGACGGCCGAGGCCCCCTGGCCGACGGCACGCCCGATTTGCTGAACCTCGTCGTTGAAATCAAAGGCTATCGCGGCGAACACGATCGCGAAAAAGCCAACACGATGAAGACCTTCTGGATCCCAGGCGTCAACAACCTTGGCACCTACGGTCGTTGGGCCTTCGCGGAGTTTACCGATGTCTTCGAGATGGAAGCTGACTTCGAACAAAAAGTGGCAGCACGCTTCAACGTGATGATCGATGAGGCCATTCAATCCAAAATGCCTCTGTCGGAGCTCCAATCGTGACACCGGTAGAAGCGGAAGCCAAACTTGCCGAGTTGTTGGCCATGCCGGCGGAAACCGAATGGCTGGAATTCAAAAAGGCGGACACCGACTTCAATGAACTTGGACGCTACTTCTCTGCGCTCAGCAACGAGGCGAACCTCAAGTCACAGTCGTTCGGTTGGTTAGTGTTTGGCGTTGAGGACCGCACGCACCGAGTCGTTGGTACGCAGTACAAACCCACTCGTCCGAGTCTGGATGCACTCAAAAAGAGCATCGCTGACCAGACCAACACTCGCATCACCTTCGAAGAAATCCACGAAGTCAATCATCCCGACGGACGAGTTATTTTGTTTCAGATTCCGCCGGCGATATCGGGAATCCCGACATCTTGGAAAGGGCACTTCTACGGACGCGAAAACGAATCACTTGCACCACTTGGCTTGCACGAGATCGAACAGATTCGACGTCAAACCGCTGAGGACTGGTCGGCTGCAATCTGCCCTGGCGCGACAATCACCGATTTACATGAAGGGGCAATCGAGTTCGCGCGGCAGGAGTATGCCAACAAGTTCCCAAACCTGGCCGATGAAGTTCAACAATGGGATAATGCGACGTTCCTGAACAAAGCCAAATTGACTCTTAGCGGCGAGATCACCCGCACCGCAATCATCTTGTTGGGAAAGTCGGAGTCGGAACACTTCATTTCACCAGCCATTGCACGGATGACGTGGATTCTGAAAGACGATGATGGAATCGAACAGGATTACGCCCACTTCACCCCGCCGATGATCCTGTCCGTTGGCCAAGTGTTCGAACGCATCCGCAACCTCACCTATCGGTACCTACCCGACGCAAGTCTATTCCCAACCGAAGTCACGCAGTATGACCCATGGGTGATCCGCGAAACCCTGCACAACTGCATCGCCCACCAAGACTATTCACTTGGCGGACGAATCAATGTCGTCGAAGAGTCTTCCGATTCATTGTTGTTCACAAACGCAGGTGCTTTCCTTCCTGGATCGGTTCCCAACGTTATCTTGCGGGATGCTCCGTCCGATGTGTATCCCAATCGATTCCTGGTCGAAGCGATGGTCAACTTAAACATGATCGACACGATCGGTAGCGGCATCAAACGCATGTTCGGGCTGCAACGCAAACGTTTCTTTCCGCTACCGGATTACAGATTCGACGAACCCAACCGAGTGAAAGTCCGCATCATCGGCAAGGTGATCGATGAAAAGTACACACGGATGCTCAAGGCCGCGCCCGAGCTGGATTTGTGGCACGTCATGGCACTCGACAAAGTCCAAAAGCAACAACCGCTCGACGAAGACGAATTCAAAGCCCTCAAAAGCAAAAAACTGATCGAAGGCCGTCGACCCAACCTGTTCGTCTCCGCCGACGTCGCCAAAGCAACCGACTCGATGGTCGACTATCTAAGGAAGCGGGGAATCGACAAGGAATACTGTCGCAGAATGGTTGTCGAGTTGCTTGAGCGGCAAGGACGGGCGACCAAAGCCGACTTCTCCAGCTTGCTCCTCGACAAGCTTTCCGACGCCCTGGATGAACCACAGAAGATCAAATTCATTGCCAACCTTCTCCAGGAAATGAAAGCGGAAGGAACGGTCTCCCCCAACGGAAGGGGGCCGTCCGCCTTTTGGGAATTGACTAGACCGGGAGAAATTAATGGCATTTAGCCAACAATTAGGCCATTTAGAATCGCTCTGTATTCCGCAAGCCGTTTCCACAGAAAGACTTACGAATAGACTAAATCCGGCCACTTCGTGCGAATTAGACCATTCGTGTCCACCGAATGTCCGGCAAATCGGGTCAAGCGGCCCAAAATCCAGTCTCCGGACACGCTGCCGGACATTATGTCCTAAGGCGAGAAAAACGGCTCCAATCCGCCAACGTCCGGACATTCACCGACAAAACCCCGTTTTGAGGTCGCAATTTGCGACCTCAAACGTGGGATAGGCTTCCAGCCTGTCATCCACACCACTCAAAAACCCACACCGCAAACCCACCATCCCAACCCGACGCGTCAGCGAGGGATCAAGCGACAAACGCATGGCCAAGAAAAAAGCATCACGGAAGAAAGCGACCAAGAAAACCGTCGAGACGCTGCGGCATGCCGACAGCAAGCGAACGAACATACCCACGGCCGAGCAACAATCGGTCATGGAAACCGAGGACAAGTACTCGATCCGCGTGGCGTACGAGCGTCGCAATCGCGACCTCGATCCGCAGTTGGTCTGGCGGGGCAAGGACGAGCAGGACGCCGGTCCGCTGGTCGCCAATGCGCCGCCGCTGTACATCCAGGAAAAGGTGCATCCCAAGGTCTTGATCGACGACCTGATGCGTCGGACCAGCGACTTGCAGGACAAGGGTAAGGCGGAGCAGCTCGATCTGTTCGGCGACTTCAACGGATTGCCCGAGGAGGCTCGCAGTGCCGAGTTCTACCAGCACGACGCCAACTGGACCAACCGCATGATCCTGGGCGACAGCCTGCAGGTGATGGCCTCACTCACCGAACGCGAAGGCCTGCGAGGCAAAGTCCAGTGCATCTATTTCGACCCGCCCTACGGCATCAAGTTTAACTCGAACTTTCAGTGGTCGACAAGGAATCGTGATGTCAAGGATGGAAAGGCGGAACACATCACGAGGGAGCCAGAACAAGTGAAGGCATTTCGCGATACGTGGAGCGATGGAATTCACTCGTACCTTACTTATCTGCGAGACCGTTTAGTCGCCGCTAGAGACCTTCTGTCGAAGAGTGGCGCTATTCTAGTACAGATCGGAGATGAAAACGTACATCGCGTGCGCACCATGATGGATGAAGTATTTGGACCAGAGAACCTTATCGCATTTGTTACGCTCACAAAGACATCTAGCGCAACGAGCGACTACCTGCCAGGTGTCGCCGATTACGTGCTTTTCTATGCACGCGACTACAGTCAGCTTAAATATAGGCCACTCTTTTACAGAAAAGCCGCTTACGGGGATGGTGGTAGCGCCTATAGATTCGTGCAACTTCCAGATGGAAACCGCCTCACGGAGAAGAACGCGAATTCCGATCAACTTGCAGTTGCACGTCATTTCCGATTGAGCGATCTGCGTAGTCCCAAGCCACCTGGGGACTTTCCTGTGCAGTTCCAGGGTCGAGAGTTTCGCCCAAGGAAAGGATTTTGGAAGACGGGAGAGGTCGGATTCGATCGAATCGCAAAAGCGGATCGAATTTCAGCGACCGCGTCCACACTCAACTATGTCCGGTTTATTGATGACTATCCTGCCATCCGCATTAACAATGTTTGGACCGATGTCAGCAGCTCTGTAGGCGGCGAGAAGGTATATGTCGTTCAGACAAGCACGAAGATTGTGGAACGCTGCATCCTTTCTGTTACAGATCCAGGCGATTTGGTATTGGATCCAACGTGTGGTTCCGGCACCGCGGCCCATGTTGCCGAACAGTGGGGAAGAAGATGGATTACGATCGATACTTCTCGGGTTGCACTTGCTCTTTCCAGGGCTCGAATAATGGGCGCGCGGTATCCATATTATCTGCTCGCTGATAGCAAGAAAGGCGTTGAAAAGGAAGCAGCGCTTACGCGCACGGAAGCCCTGTCTGCAGATGTTTCGATGGACGTGCGTCACGGATTCGTGACTGAGCGAATTCCTCATATCACGATGAAATCAATCACGAACAACGCCGAGATCGACGTCATCTACGACGCCTTCCAAGCCAAGCTCGAACCGATTCGCGAGCAACTTAACGCGGCTCTCGATCAGTCTTGGGAAGAGTGGCAGATTCCTCGCGAAGCGGGGCAACGCTGGGAGGATGAGGCGGTCGCGCTGCACGCATCACTGATCGAACATCGCAAACGACTGGCCTCGACGCTCGAAGTGCTCGATACCGTCGAACTGTCCCAGCACGCCGACAAAGTCCGCGAGATCTTCGCCGCCGAAGTCGCTGCTGACGTGAAGAAACTCAATGGGTTGGTGGGCATGAAGGGCGAGGACGCATTCACGCTTGACACGCTGCCCGATGAGCCACGCGACCCGTGGCCCGAGGAGGCCAAGAAGCTGCATGCCAAGTGGTGGAAGCTTCGCATCGAACGCCAAAAGGAAATCGACGCCTCGATCGCAGCCAAAGCCGACTTTGAATACCTGTACGACAAACCCTACGAAGACAAAACCAAAGTCCGCGTCGCCGGACCTTTCACGGTCGAGTCGCTCTCCCCCCACCGCACCCTGTCGGTCGGTGAAGACGACGAACTGATCGACCCTTTGGATCATAACCCGACGCGTGAGCGAGGGACCGACACCGCCGACCGCCAAGTCGCCGACTTCGCCACGATGGTGCTGGACAACCTGAAAAAGTCCGGCGTTCAACAAGCCCATAAAGAAGACAAGATCGACTTCACGTCGCTGGTCCCCTGGCCCGGCGAATACATCGCCGCCGAAGGTCGGTTCAACGACGCGGACGGCAAAGAACAACGCGCCGGCATCTTCATCGGTCCCGAGTTCGGCACCATCTCGCAGCCCGACCTCAAAGCCGCCGCACGAGAATGCGGCGACGCCGGTTTCGATGTCCTGATCGCCTGCGGCTTCAACTACGAAGCCCACGCGACCGAGTTCAACAAACTTGGCCGCATCCAAGTCTTGAAAGCCCGCATGAACGCCGACATGCACATGTCAGCCGACCTGAAGAACACCGGCAAGGGCAACCTGTTCGTCATCTTCGGGGAGCCCGATATCACCGTCCGCCACAGCAAGGCCAAAGCCGCCAAGATGGACGACATCGAAGTCCAAATCAACGGCGTCGACGTCTTCCAACCCTCTACCGGCGAAGTCCGCAGCGACGGAGCCGACGGCATCGCCTGTTGGTTCATCGACACCGACTACAACGAAGAAAGCTTCTTCGTCCGCCACGCCTACTTCCTCGGCGCCAACGACCCCTACAAAAGCCTCAAAACCACGCTCAAAGCCGAGATCGACAAAGAAGCCTGGGACAGCCTCAACAGCGATGTGTCCCGCCCCTTCCCCCAACCCAAATCCGGCCGCATCGCCGTCAAAGTAATCAACCACCTCGGCGACGAAGTGATGAAAGTGTTCCGCGTGAAGGAGGTGCTTGAATGAGTCATGATCCCGCCGCGAGCGTCGAATCGCCACCGAAGCTCACCGCCGTTACCAACGTAATTAAGACACGAGACGACCATCAGCCTGTACTGTTTGAGCAAGTTGACTGCGAGGAAGGCACAGTTAGCCCATGTTTTCAGACGGTTGGCCAGTCATCTTGCAGTTGGCTTCGACCGCAGGAGAAATTTGGCAGCAGCAAACTACGCGAACGAATCGAGCCTTGGCTCACATCGCTCTGTCAGTCGGAGCATCTGTCGGTGCTGCTTGGATCGGGGCTGTCGAACGCCGTTCACCGTCGCGCCACTGGCACGGGGCTTCCCGGAATGGCGAAAGCGGATTTCGGTGCGTTCGATCCGATGATCCAAGCAGAAGCCTCTCGATCCGCAAGAGTTTGTGGTAGGAGCGAAGGCAATATCGAGGATCAACTGCGTTGTGCTAATGAATTGCTTCGTGGTTTTGACATCTATGGGGTCCAAGGCGACGAGACATCAAACAAGAATGCCGCCGCCCTGCGAGCAAGTATTCGCTCAGTTCTGGATGAGTTTGCAAAGAGCGTCTACCAAGGCGAACGCGGGATCGCGACTGCCGACGAATGCAAACGTACGGACGCGTTCAATTACTTGGTGAGTTTCCTCATGTCTTTCGCGAGTCGTTCAGGAACTCGTGACCGGCTCCATATTTTCACTACCAACTACGACCGGGGCATTGAAGCGGGTGCAGACGCAGCGGGAATGCACTTGCTGGACCGGTTCGTTGGATCGGTTTCGCCAGTCTTCCGTTCATCGCGATTGGATCTAGACATTCATTACAACCCGCCCGGCATCCGTGGTGAACCGCGATATCTAGAAGGTGTCGCGCGATTCACGAAGCTTCACGGTTCGCTTGACTGGGTGGACTTCGACCGAACGATTCGGCGGATCGGCCTTCCATTTGGCGGTAGCAGGCCGGATTTGCTTTCATCAGCGTTTGCGGAAGTGAGCGCCGATTCGTCACAACTGATGATCTATCCGAACGCAGCGAAGGATAGGGAAACAACGTTCTATCCGTACACAGAGTTGTTTCGTGACTTCGCGGCTTCCCTGTGCCGTCCGAACCATACGCTGGTCACCTTCGGATACGGCTTTGGTGACGATCACTTGAACCGAGTGATTGAGGATATGCTCACCGTTCCATCGACCCATCTTGTCGCCATTTCCTTCGACGACCCGTTGGAGCGAATCATGAACACCTACGAGAAACTTGGTCGTCATGCTCAGGTCTCTCTCCTAATAGGTGACCACGTCGGTGAATTCGGAACGTTGGTTGAATCGTACCTGCCGAAGCCCGCAATCGACCGAGCGACGTTCCGGATGGCGGAACTGTTGAAGGCTCGATTCGGCACTCGGTCGCCTGAGGCCAATCGCCCTGAAACATCACCGGTTGAAAACGCCGAAGGCAATCCACCCGAAGTCGAACTTGATTTGGAGGGGCTATGAGCGAAACGCCTTTCTCGCTCGCTGAGAGCCTGCGGATTGGTTCAGTCGACTTCGTCTCACCTGATGAAATCCGTGTTCTGCTCGACATCGAAGCCCCTGACTCCGTCGCTTTGAACACGGGCGGCGCGAGACCGTTCCCAAGGATTAATGGATATGCATTGGTCCCTATCGACGATGGTTTTGTGGTGGGGCAGATTGAATGGCTGACTATCGAACGTTCTTCGTTTCCAAAACGCCGCGGCGTTAAAGACTTCGGCGTGATCGACTTGCCGTACCCACTGCGGAAGCTTTGCCTAAATCCGCTAGGGACACTGCGCAAGACAGATTCGAGCTACTCATTCCGCCGTGGTGCGGGGCTTCTGCCCACGGTCGGATCAGCCGTTGTACTACCTACCAATGAACAACTCCGCTCGATTGTCGAATCAGGTGATAACCGCCATGTACGCATCGGTGTAAGTCCGCTGGCGGAAAACGCTGAGGTGAGTATCGACCCGGACCGCCTGTTCGGGCGACACCTTGCGGTGCTTGGCAACACGGGAAGCGGAAAATCATGCACCGTCGCGGGATTGATTCGATGGTCGCTGGAAGCCGCCAGGCGGGAGCGAGAAATTAACGGTGGGAGTAGCAAACCAAATGCTCGGTTTATCATTCTCGATCCGAACGGAGAATACGCGAGGGCATTTCACAATAAGGATGAGACGGGAACAGCACGCGTTTTCAAGTTGGACCCAGGAGACGGCGAGCACCCTTTGCAAGTTCCGCTTTGGTTCTGGAACAGTGCCGAATGGTCATCGTTCACGCAGGCTACTGCGAAGACGCAGAGGCCAATGCTGCGGAGGGCATTACGCGATGTGAAGGCCGGTCGGGGAGTTTCGGAAGAGACCACTTACGAAGAACAGAAGCTTGGCCTTCGACGCTACTTGACGAGCGTTGCGATTGGTATGCAACGCCGCCGGACAATGGGTGAAATTCGCGACGATTCAACGAAGACAGGCTACTGGCTGAAAACGGTACACGAAGATCTACTCGTCAAATCGACCCATTTCGAGGATGTGCCGCTCACCGAAATCACAGAATGCATTCGAGAATCTCTTGGCAAATGCTTTAAGTCATTTGAGAAGAACGGCGAGAAGATCGAATACTATACAGCTTTCGAGGATCAAGCAATTGAATCAATCCTCGTGTCGCTGGGTGCCGCTCTCGAATGTCTTGGCGGTTTGCTGCATGAGGATGGGCCAGATGAGGACATGCCAGTTCCCTTCAAAGGGGGCCAACTTGCTGATCACCTGCAGATGCTGGCGGCTCAGGAGAACCAAAGTCAGTTCATTGATTTTCTGGTTTCTCGCATCCGATTTTTCCTGAGCGACACTCGCTGCAAAGCAATCGTTGAGGGGGATAATTCGCCATCGCTACAAGAATGGCTTCAACACTACATTGGCAGCGAACGCGAAGAAGACAGTCCGATCACGATCCTCGACTTGTCGTTGGTTCCAACCGAGATTGTCCATGTGATCATTGCTGTTTGCAGTCGGATGATCTTTGAGGCTCTACAGCGTTATCGAAAGATCCGCAAGAAGGCTTTGCCGACTGTGCTCGTCATGGAGGAGGCACATACGTTCGTCAAGCGATACAAAGACGACGTCGATAACCATGACGCTGCCAAAGTCTGTTGTCAGGTTTTCGAGCGAATCGCTCGTGAAGGTCGAAAGTTCGGTCTCGGATTGGTTATTTCGTCGCAACGTCCATCGGAGTTGTCGCAAACGGTGCTGTCTCAATGCAACACCTTCCTATTGCACCGGATTAGCAACGATCGTGACCAAGAGCTAGTCCGGAAACTGGTCCCTGACAACCTTCGTGGACTCCTTCGCGAGTTGCCGTCATTGCCATCACAGCACGCGATCATGTTGGGGTGGGCAACCGAATTACCGTTGCTGGTGCGGATCGACGACCTGAAAAAGGAACAGCAACCACATTCGGACGACCCCGACTTCTGGGACGTCTGGACAGGCCAAAATGATCGTCACGAGCCGGTTCAGCGCCCGGCGAATTGGGAGCAAGTTGCCCACGACTGGCAGGGAGCAGTCGAAACCAAGTTCGATAGCAATGGCGGAGAGACGGGGCAGTCTATCGACGTCGATGACGATCCATCTTGACTTGCTGACAAAAGTCCAACGCAATCGTATTGAGGTGTTGTCGTCCCTAGGTGCAACGCGGCAGAGGAAATTCGACGAGAATTCAACAGATGTTCCCGGTAAGTGAGTCTCACAAGAGGAAATTGTAATGAAGGCGGATATTCAACCGGTTCAGTCGAGGTTGAGCTTGGTGCTCACTTCCATATTGGCCCGAAACAACTTGAAGTTCGCTGACGGGCGTCCGTTGTATGCTTACCGGACGAAACCGGAGGAATTGGAAAGTCTCAAGATCGCGTTGATCTCTCGCGTCAAAGTTGCTGGGAGGTTTCGGACACTGGAAGAAAAAGCGGCTTTCTGTCTGTTCGGTGCGGAATGTTTTCGGCGTCACTATTCTGGCGGTCCCTACCGTTGGGATGTGATCTTGGCCGAATTGGAGTGCGATGATCGCGATACGGCGAATCTGAAGAAATCAGTTCGTGAGGTCGCCGATGATGGGTTGCGATGGTGGAAAATCGACGTCATCCGCAGCGCCTACGACAGTCAGTTTCGGCTGAAGACGATTGCGTGTCATGGTGGTTTTCCTCACCACGTTCTTTCCAATAACGGCGCGGTTCTGCGGCGTTATCTCTGTGACATTTTGCGGTCATTCGAACAGTACGATCAGCCAATCAGTGAGGTGGTGGCGTCGATGAATGGTCTGCTGCCAGAGACCATCAATCAGCCCGTCGTTCACGATTTGGCTGCCACTCTGGTAGCTGCGTTAGCCAAGCTTCGGCGTAGGTCGGAAGACGCCAAGGAAAAAGGGCTTTCACGAAGAGAGTACTTGGACCAGATCGACCCCAACTGGGCCGCTGGCTTGCCGTTGAACGTCTTCGACGAGGGGGCACAGCAAATTCTGCTTTCGTTGCTCGATACCCAGCGAGCGTACACGTCGGAAAGAAAGCCGTTTGCAATTCGGACATCGTTGAAGCTGATCGGGAGGCAAGCGGATCTGATCCGGCAGTTGCACTTTCCACAAAGAGCATCGATTGAAGGGTTTCGTCACTCACTTGGAATTGCTGCTGACAAGGAGATCCCTAGTCGAATGTCGGGCTACCTCGAGGGTGGGCAACGAAGTGAGCACTGTATGTCGATTGTGCGATTTAGCGATGGCAAGTCACTGCAACTCCGTCCCATGGGAGACGCTTCCGTTGTGATCGATTCCCCTACGACGGACGTTCGGTTGAGCCTTGAGTCCGGGATGGATCCGATTGCGAATGTCGCCATTCCTGGCGGCGAGGCGTTGCCCGAGTCGCCATGGGTTTTCCAGGATGGAGAATCCGGGGATTGGATCGGCGACGGTAGTCTGCGGACGAAACATAAGTCGGTTGTTGTGGCGATACCAGCGAACGCATCTGTTGACACAACCGGTGCTGAGACATTTGAAACGCTCGACCCGACGCTGCTGGGCAGAAGCCTTGTTCGGCTTTGCGGTCGAATCGAAATTAAACTCAGTGACTCTCTTTTCCGTTTGCAGACGGACTCGACTGATGTCAGCGAACTTTCGTACGAACTGTATGGGGCGAACTGCCATCTGGGCTTAGGAGGTCAAGCCGTTTGGGTCGGCCCACCAAGCGTGCGTTGCATGACCACTTCAGACCCGGAGGCACTTCCCACTGCGGTTCGAGAGAACGCGATTCAGTGGCGGCCTCGCGGAGGTGGTTCGTGGCGGCCTATGAACGAACAGTGCCTCGGCGATGCCTCTATTCGTGTCGTCGAAGATGGTGCAACACGATTCCTTGCGAATGCAACGGTTTTTCCTGAGGATTTCTTGTTGCAGGTTGCGTCGAATAGCAACGCTGGGAGCATTCGGTTGAATTGTGTCACAGCGAACGCTGTCCATGTCATCCGCGATGATAACTTCACGGCGGATTGTACGCGAGACGGTGACAACTGGGACATTAACGTATCCGTGACGGGGAAGCGTCCTGCGACAATCCAAGCAAAAATCGACTTTGAATCCGAAGGTGTCGCGGAGGTCTGTTTCGTCTGCCCGACAGAAGTTTGTGCGATCGTTGATGCCAGCGGTGAGGAGATCGATAGCGACCGCGCCATTCCATTAGACCGCCTTGATGGGTTGAGGCTGCAGATTGTCGATCCCCGTGACCGAGCGGGATTCATCTATTCATTGGAAGAGATGTTGCTAGTGGAGCAAATTCGACCTACTGGAATCAAAGGAGTCAGCCAGCTTCCGCTTTCACTGATCCAGAACGCGGCGAAGGAGTTGCTCGGAAAGTCAAACAACAATGATGTCAGAATCCAGTTTGGGCTGTTCTTCCGCGGTGATATCAAAGCGCACTTCAAATTTAGCGTTAAACGCTATTCGCGAGAACTGAAACTGCAACGCGAACACCCGCTGGCAGATCAGAACGTCGTTCAGGTGGCATTGGATCAATTACAAGGCAATTCAAATTCGGTTGAAAATGAATTGGTGGTAGCACCGTTTACAGATCCGCTTAGCGACTCATATCGAAATGCAGTCAACAACGACGGACAACTGCGATGGAACATAGATACCAACAAGCTCCTTCCGGGAGGATACCTGCTCCACGTTCAGAATCGAGGACGCGAAACGATACGACCGCTGTTGATCACTGTACGACGGAACGAGATACCGCAGATCGAATTCGAAAGCGTTCCGTTGGAAGAGCAGTTTGCTGCGGTCAGCAACATGACTGACCATGTCAAACGTCCGAAGGCGTGGGATCGTTTGGTAGACATGATGGTCGCCAATCCTTTGCACCCAGCATGGGTCACCATCAACGCGTTGATCACGTCGACCCAGGAAATGCCCATCACGACATTTGAGTCCATTGTTGCCCTTACCAGGCACCCAGCAGCGATCGCCCGAGTCGGGATGGAAAACCCGGGCAAAGCTCGATGGTGGGAGCGGTTCGAGGAGCTGCCTTTCCTCTGGTCGCTCGTGCCGATTGGAACATGGATCCAAACCGCAAAACAAGTCATTGCGGCCGGGCGGGCGTCACTCGCCAACGCTGGAGTCTCGCAACCAATTATCGATCAAAATGTCCAGGCACGCATTGATGATTTTGCGAAGAACGCTCCACTGAGATGTCCATCGCTAAGCTGCGTTGTCGCGTTGATGAAGTACGGAACCGGGTTCCCAATTGACGACAAAGCCGCTGGCAATTGTATGGCATGCGCTGAGATCAAAGATCTTGAGAACGAACGACGAAATATGGTCGCGTCACTCGAACGTATCGACGGACACGTTCGCTGGCCAGACCTGCGTTTGGAAGTTTCCGACTTCGTCCAAGAGAAGCTCGATGAGATCGAACGTTTGCAGACGACCGAAATGATGCAACATCAATTACCCGTGTGGAACGCCCCCGTCGTGGCTGCTGTTCACAGCGTTTACGACATCCCTGTGGCCAGCGAACAGTTGGCGGTTTTTCGCACTCTGCGGTCGTTCAACCTGCCCTGGTACGAAAACGCCAATCGGATCGCTGTCCATTTGCTCGCGGCACGTCGCTTTGCCTCGGACTTCGAGTGGTCTGACTCGCTTCGGTCGATGTGAACCATGCCCCGGTGCCGCACACTCCCTCAATCAACTTGTCTGAAACGATACCGTCGTCATGCAACCCTACTTCTCTTCCATCGCAAAAGATCTGACTCGACGTTCCGCCCGTGCAACGATCAGTGCACGTCGTCCGGCTCATGCGGCCTTTCGTGAGCATCTAAGCCAGGTCTACGAATCGCCGCCGGGACGTGTGGCGGAGGGCGGTTCTATGAGCTATCCCGTCTTTGAGTCACTTTTTGAATACGAGTCGCAGGATTGGTCGATCGAAGAGTTGGAGATGTTGCACCCACGGTTAGTGGATGCGATGGATCAACCTCCGAAGGAGTATTCTGAACGCGCCTTCGCAAAAAGCATCAAGCCGTATCTTCACCAGATAAAAGCATGGGAACATTTAAAGTCGGAACCGGCCAAGTCGGTGATTGTCGCAACCGGAACGGCGAGTGGTAAGACCGAGTGCTTTCTGCTGCCGATCCTAGATGACCTTGTACGTGAATATGCCGACAGTGGAAATCGGAAGCTCGAGGGTGTGCGAGCATTGTTCTTGTATCCTCTCAACGCACTGATAAACTCGCAACGAGAGCGACTCAGCGCCTGGACCGCAGGCTTTGACGACGGGGTGCGGTTCTGTCTGTACAACGGGGCAACACCACACGACCCACCACCGAAGCGGCAGCAAGTGCCACATGAAGTTCAATCGCGAAAACAGCTCTACGAGAGTCCTCCTCCGGTTCTGGTAACGAACGCAACCATGCTGGAATACATGCTTGTTCGGAAAACGGATGAGCCGATCTTGAAGGCAAGTCAAGGGAAACTCCGTTGGATCGTCCTGGACGAGGCGCATACTTACCTGGGATCGAATGCTGCCGAAGTGTCTCTTCTATTGCGTCGAGTGATAGAGGCGTTCAACGTCAAAGCAAAAGACGTTCGATTTGTCGCAACGTCTGCGACGATCGGAAAGAGCGATGACCCCAAGGCACGAGAGAAGCTGCGGGATTACCTCGCCGACCTTGCAGGCGTGCCTGCTTC
>NZ_DDGH01000042.1:0-2958 GCF_002337565.1 Rhodopirellula sp. UBA1907
GGGTTCTCGGATAGGTTCTTAGTCTTTGTCGGTGCGGAGCACGGAGATGAAGGCTTTTTGCGGGATGTTGACGCTGCCAAATTGTTTCATCTTGGCTTTGCCCTTCTTCTGCTTCTCCAGCAGTTTCTTCTTCCGGCTCACGTCGCCACCGTAAAGTTTCGCGGTCACGTCTTTGCGGTAGGGAGCGATTGTGGTTCGCGCGATCACAGTGCCGCCAATCGCACCTTGGATTGGGATCTTGAACTGGTGACGTGGAATCGCTTCGGCAAGTTGCTCGCAGTAGTGCATTGCCCGAGCTCGTGATTTGTCGCGGTGCACCAGGTAGGCCAACGCGTCGACAGGTTCTTTGTTGACCAAGATGTCGACTTTAACGATGTCGGTTTTGCGATACTCGATCGGCACGTAGTCGAACGAGCCATAACCGCGCGTGATCATCTTGAGTTTGCCATAGAAGTCGAACAAGACTTCCCCGAGAGGCATCTCGCTGGTGACTTCCAAGCGGCCCGCCGACAAGTAGTTCATCGTTTGGCTCTCGCTGCGATGCTCGCGGCAGAGTTCCATCACCGGGCCGACGTACTCTTCCGGAATCAGAATCTGAGCCTTGATGTAGGGCTCGCTGACGGATTCAATCGTCGAGGGATCGGGCCAGTAGGTTGGGTTGTCGACGTCCTGTGTCGTGCCATCCTTGAGTTTGATTTTGTACTGCACCGATGGGGCGGAAATGACCAACCCAATGTCAAACTCACGCTGCAATCGTTCTTGAACCACGTCCAGGTGCAGCAAGCCGAGGAACCCGCAGCGATAACCAAATCCAAGAGCAGCGGAGCTGTCTTTTTCGAAGGTCAGTGCGGCGTCGTTGATCGACAGTTTCTCGAGTGCTTTGGTGAGGTCTTGGTATTCGTCGGTGCTCATCGGATAGACCGACGAGAACACGACTTGGCGTGCCGGTTGATAGCCAGGGATCGGTTCGTTCGCTGGTCGATCTGCTAGCGTGATCGTGTCCCCGATCTCGATGTCTTGAACCGTTTTGACGCCGGCGACGATGTAGCCGACTTCTCCGGCGGTCAATTCTTTCTTTGGGACCAGTTTGAATTGGTTGTAGCCGAGTTCATCGACGGTGAAGTCGCGATCGGCGTGCATGAAGTGGATGTCGTCTTTGGGCTTGAGCGTTCCTTCCATAACACGGCATTGCAGGATCACGCCGCGGTACTTGTCAAAGAATGCATCAAACACCAAGGCCTTCAGCGGTGCCTTCGGATCGCCTTGCGGAGCGGGCAGGTTCGTGACGATCCCTTCGAGCACGTCTTCGATGCCTTGGCCGGTTTTGGCAGAAACCGGAATGGCGACAAAGGGATCGAGGCCTAGGTCCTCGTCAATTTCCCCGCGGACGCGATCGACATCGGCGGCGGGCAAGTCGATTTTGTTGATGACCGGAAGCAGTTCCAGGTCGTATTCAAGAGCCAGATACAGGTTGGCGACCGTTTGAGCTTCGACGCCCTGGGAGGCATCGACGACCATCAGAGCACCTTCGCAGGCCATCAGTGATCGGCGGACTTCGTGGGAAAAATCGACGTGGCCGGGGGTGTCGATCAAGTTGAGTTGGTACGCCTCACCGTCTTTCGCCGTGTAGTTCAGCGTGACCGTGTTGCTTTTGATCGTGATGCCTCGTTCTCGCTCGATGTCCATCGAATCGAGCATTTGGTCGTGAAACTCACGTTGAGTCACACCGCCACACGACTGAATCAGCCGGTCCGCCAGGGTGGACTTTCCGTGATCGATGTGGGCGATGATGCAAAAATTGCGGATGTGTTTCATGGTTTTGTTTCGTGCAACGCGGCGTGAACGTCACATCGTAGTGAATCAGGTGTCAATTCAATAGGGATTTGCTGATTGGTCCCATTGTGAGGATTTCGAAAAAAGATCGGAATCGACTGGATTTTCTGGATTTCGAACGCCGACCTAAGTTGATGAATTGATCTTCCGCCGAAACTCGATCTTCGAGATGATCGATCGTTCGGAGGACCGTTTCGTCTTTTCTGTTTTCAAGGATGTGTCATGCGGACAATACTTTTACTCGGCCTGGCCATCGGTGGGGCTTTCATGGCTGGATGGTTCACCATCGAGCGTGACGGCGACAAGACACGGATCGAAATCAACAAGACGGAAATTCGAAGCGACGCACGTTCCGCGATTGATCGTGGTCGAGACATTCTCGATGAGCGTCAACGTGAACAAGCCGCTCAGCAGGCTGCCCAGCAACAGGGTGGTTATCCTGCTCAAGGCCAAGGTGGCTACTATCCGGGTGCTGCTCCAGCCAATCCGAACGCTTGGCCACCACAGGGCGGTCAACCGGTTCAGGGGGCTGGGTACAGCACTCCGAATTACGGCACGCCTAATTACAACCAACCGCCGGCGTACAACAATTACCCTGCCGCACAGCCGAACGCGGGTTATGGCGACCAAGGTGGTTACAGCCCGAACGCGTATCAGCCGCAGGGTTACAACGGACAACCACAAACTGCTGAGCAGAACCGATGGGACTCGGCTTCAGCGCCTTGGGCTCCTCAGTATCGTTGAGTTGATTGGGCGTTTGTTTGCTCGTTCACGCTGGGGACCAACGTGCTACAGGCTTTCGAAGTGTGGCAGGTAGGTAACGTGCTGCGGGTTCGTTAGGCGGCTTGTTGACGTGATTCAACTTGCGCCAGGATCAACATCTCGAGCGTTTTCTGATACGCACCTCGGTGTTTATTGACCAAGTCACGAGCGGATTGGCCGAGGGAGTCAGCGGCGGGGATGTCAGTCAGGCATCGCGAAACGAATTGTTTCAGTTCCGCTTCGTCTGCAACTCGCACGGCCGCATCAGCAGCGATCAATTGCTTGGCGATCGTGTCGAAATTCTTGGTGTTAGGGCCGAACGAAACGGCACAGCCATAGCCGGCGGGTTCCAACATGTTTTGA
>NZ_DDGH01000042.1:3150-13713 GCF_002337565.1 Rhodopirellula sp. UBA1907
GCGGGTTCCAACATGTTTTGGCCGCCTCGATCACCGAAGCTGCCACCGACCGTGGCAATCTGGCCGACGCCCCACCAATGACGAAGTTCGCCAATGGTGTCGATCAAGATGACTTCTTCTGATTCCCATTGGTCAGCGTATTGGCTGTCATTGCTGCTGCGGCGAACGGCTGACAAACCTTGCGATTGAATCAGTGAGGCAACTTCTTCGAAGCGTTCGACGTGGCGGGGAACCAAGATCAAACGAAGTTCCGGATGTTTGGATCGAAGGCTTTGATAGACACGCAGTGCCATCGCTTCTTCACCAGCCTGCGTGCTGCCAAAGCACCAAACTCGGTGCCACGGATCGATACCCGACCAGTTGATTCGTTCGTTGACTTCAGTCGTGTCTCGCGAGCGAGGTGCGTTGTCAAACTTCAACGAACCGGTGACCGTGACGTTTTCCGGTGCGACTCCGCAATCAACAAAACGTTCCGCTGCGAGTGCGTCTTGGCAGCCAACGGCATCCAATCGCTCAAACGTGGGACGCAGGACTTTGGCAAATTGCTGATAGCGTGCAGCGCTCGTTTGGCTGAGCCGACCATTGATGACTCGAACGGAACAGTTCGCATCCTGGGCACAGCGAATTAAGTTTGGCCACAGTTCGAGTTCCGCCAGAACCAATTGCTCGCATCGCAGATTTTTCAGCGTGCGGCGAACAGCCCAGGAGAAATCGAGCGGGCAAAAGAAAACACGTTCATCACCGAAGTGTTTTCGAGCGAGGTCGAATCCGGTGTCGGTGGAGGAACTGATCGCCAGTGCGATTTCGGGATGCTGCTTCTCCAGTCGGCGAACCAATTCGGGAAGCAGATTGACTTCGCCGACGCTGACCGCGTGCAACCAAATCGTTCGCTCAGCATCGCCCCGGATTTTGGCCGCTTGTTCGGATGACAGGCCCAACAGCTTTTGACCGATACCACGGCGATAGCGACCATGGCGAATCATCCGGTGCAGCACCAACGGCGAGACCGCGGTCAGTGCTGCGGCGTAGGCGATGTTGAGCCACATGATTGCCTTCCTTGGCGGGGCGTGGAACTTTGGGGCCGGGTGTTTAAGCGGAACGGCGCGAGCCGTCCCGAGTTTGAGTGGTTCACATCAAACGAGCTTGAGAATCATAACCCGACGCGTGAGCGAGGGACCACGTCGAATCCCTTTCACAGGCTGGAAGCCTATGCCACATTCTTGATCAGCCGTCGCGACGCATGCAGCAGCTCTTGTACTTCTTGCCGCTGCCGCAGGGGCACGGTGCGTTGCGACCAATTCGAGGCTCTTCGACTCGGACGGTGTCAACGCTGCCTTCGGCTCGTCCTTCGCTTCCCGCGGCGGCACGTTGAGCGGCGGTGTTGGACTCCATTTGCGCAGCTTGTTGGGCCGATCGGCCTGCTTCGTGGGCATCGTCATGGCGAGTTCTCGCGTCGACCCACGTGCTGCGAATGAAGTCATCGTTAAAAGACTCCATGCGGAAGATCAGGTCGGTCACGCGTTCGCCGATCGAATCCCACATGGATTCAAACAGACGCATGCCTTCGCGTTTGTATTCGACCTTGGGGTCCATTTGAGCGTAGCCCTTTAGGCCGACGCTGCTTCGCAAATGGTCCATCGTCAGCAAGTGGTTCTTCCACGAGTCGTCGACGATGTTCAGCAGGATCTGCCGTTCCATCCGACGCATCTCGGGGTGGAATTTGTCGTCGACGGCACCGTTGACGGCCAAAGTCAGCTCGGCGCGGTTCATTCGCGAGAGGTCTTCGGAGGTGTTTCGGTTGCCGAGTTCTTCTTGCAACCAAGTCGCCAAGGCTTCCAGTTTGCCAGATTGTCCGCTGGCGAGTGAGGCCGTTACATCAGCGTCCGCTTTGCCGAATAGATCTTCGACTTTTTCGGCCGCTTGAGCGTGCATTCCACCGGAGGCACTGGCGGTTTGCTTGCTGTACTGGATCAATTGAACCTTCAGGTCGTCGCGGTTCAGTTTGACCTCATCGACGCTGAGTTCATGGTTGAAACGACCGTGGACCCAATCGACCAAACCTTCACGGTCCAGCGAGACTTGGGCACCTTGCTTGTCGGTGAATCGCGAGATGCCGGTCAGGACCGGGTACTCGGCTTCTTTCTCGGTGTAAGCCGCTTCAGCGCGTCGATTGAGTTCCTCGGTGACCTTGCGACGATCTTCGACATCGCGGAATTCTTCCGGAGTGGTTTCGATTCCGAACTTGTGACGCATCCAGGCACACAGGACTCGAAGACCATAGTCGGCCTCCAGCAATGGTTCGCCTTCGCTCAGATCCGTCTCTTCGATTTGCTTGTGCGCGTGAGCGATCAACTCGTCGATCATCTCTTCGCGATCTTTGTTCTTCAGCTGGTGGTCTTGGTAATTCGTGCCCAAGTGAGTATTGGCCCAAGTCGCCATGGCCTTCCAGTTCCACTCGTCTTCCATCGTTTCGGGAAGGTTCTCTTCGACCGCTTCGGCGACGGTGACTTCGGAGGCACGTTCGGCTTGATCCTTCGCGTAAGTATCCGCCATTTCGAAATCCATGTTCTGGAAATCGCGTGCGTCCAATTGGCAGCCCAACTTCCCGCCGGCGAAGGTCGAGAACGTGTCGACGCCATAGTTTGGATCGAGGAACGTTTCGACTTGCGATTGAATTTCGTTGTGGATCAACGTCAGCAGCATCTCGCGAGAGCTGTGCCCGTCGAGCAGGTTTTGGCGATAGCGGTAAACGCGTTTGCGTTGTTCGTCCATCACTTCGTCGTACTCGAGCAGACTCTTTCGAATTTCGAAGTTGCGTTCTTCGACCTTCTTCTGAGCCGCGGCGATTCGGCGAGTGACGAGGGATGATTCGATGGCTTCGCCTTCTTTCATGCCCATGCGTTCCATCATGCTTTTGACGAAGTCGCCAGCAAAGATCCGCATCAAGTCGTCTTCGAGTGATAAGAAGAATCGGCTGCCGCCGGGGTCGCCTTGACGACCGCAACGACCGCGAAGCTGCAAGTCAATTCGGCGTGATTCGTGTCGTTCGGTTCCGAGCACATACAGACCGCCGATTTCGCGAACGATCTTGCCTTCGGCACTCATGTTTTCGCGTTGGTCGATTTCGTCGACGAGAGCTTTCCACTCGGCGTCCGGCACTTCCAAACGCGTTGGGTATTTGTGTTGCAGTTGTGCCCAGGCGAGTGTTTCGGGGTTACCGCCCAGGATAATGTCGGTACCACGACCGGCCATGTTCGTTGCGATCGTGACCGCGCCGATGCGACCGGCTTGCGAAACGATGTCCGCTTCTCGGCCGTGTTGCTTCGCGTTCAGGACGTCGTGTTTGATGCCGCGGCGTTCCAAAAGTGCGGACAAGCGTTCGCTCTTTTCGATGCTGACCGTACCGACCAGAACCGGACGACCAGCACGCTCAATCGCAACGATCTTTTCGCGAGAGAAGGATTCGGTTTGCTTTTCGCCTTTGGGAAGCAGTTCAATAACTGAATCGGTTTCGGATTTGATGTTACCCCAAATCTCGGTGCCGTCTTTCAGAACCAGCACGTCCCATTTGTGGGTTCGTTCGACGTCGTCGGCGATCGCTTTGAACTTGTCCTTTTCGGTCAAGTAAATCAAATCGGGATGCTCGATCCGTTGCAATCCACGGTGCGTTGGAATGGCGACAACGTCGAGTTTGTAGATCTTCCAGAATTCGTCAGCTTCGGTCATAGCCGTGCCGGTCATCCCGGACAGCTTCTTGTACATCTTGAAGATGTTCTGCAGCGAAGCGGTGGCGAACGTTTGCGTTTCTTGCTTGATCGGCACGCCTTCTTTGGCTTCGACGGCTTGGTGCAAACCATCGCTCCACTGGCGTCCGTCCATCAGACGACCGGTGAACTCATCGACGATGACAACCTGTTTGTCTTTGACGACGTAGTTGACGTCCAACTTGTACAGGTAGTGTGCTTTCAACGCGTTGTCGATCAGGTGCGGCCATTCCATGTTGCCTGCGGTGTAGAAGCTTTCGACACCGGCCAATTCTTCCGCAGCACGGACGCCTTCATCAGTCAACGTGACGTTGTGTTGTTTTTCGTCGACGGTGAAGTGCTCTTCTTTCTTCAGTTGTCGAGCGACACGATCGGCTTCGCCATAACGACCCAAATCCAAGTCGGCGGGTCCGCTGATGATCAGAGGTGTCCGAGCTTCATCGATCAGAATATTGTCAACTTCGTCAATGATGGCGTAGTTCAGCGGGCCTTGGCATTGTTGCACTTCGCTGGGGAAACGGTCGTCGCCCTTGGCCGCGGGACGCATGTTGTCGCGCAGGTAATCGAAACCGAATTCGTTGTTGGTTCCGTAAGTGATGTCGCACTGGTAAGCGGCTTGTTTCTCACTGGTCGACATGCCGGACTGGATCGCGTCGACGGTCAGGCCGAGGTTCATGTACAGCGGCGCCATCCACTCCATGTCACGACGGGCCAAGTAATCGTTGACCGTGATGACGTGAACGCCTTTGGCTTCCAGAGCGTTCAGGTAGGCGGGCAAGGTCGCGACCAGGGTTTTACCTTCCCCGGTGACCATTTCGCCGATCGCGCCCGAGTGCAGCACCATGCCCCCGATCAACTGAACGTCGTAGTGACGCATTCCGAGGAATCGCTTGCCGCCTTCGCGACAGACGGCGAATGCCTCTTCCATGATGTCGTCAAGCGTTTCGCCTTCACGAAGTCGCTTGCGGAACAAGACAGTTTGATCGCGAAGTTCTTCGTCGGACATCGCCGCGAACTTCGGTTCCATCGCCGTGATTCGGTCGGCGGATTCCTGCAGTTTCGCAACTTGTCGGGCATTGGCGGAGCCAAACACGCTGGTGGCCAGGCTGCCAACACGTTCGAACGTGCTACCGAAGACGAGGCCAAGGAGGTCCCAAAGACGTTCCAGGATGGACATAAAAGATCAAATCAGTGCGATTGGGGGTGTGAAAGCGTGCGGCTTGCGTAAACCATGCCAACTTCCAACGTTACGGGTTCAGGGAAATTGGGTCAACTGCGATCGGATCTCGTTCGCGTTGGCTACTACGGACCCAATTGCCCGACGGGTCCGGTGGCGAAGAATCCTGGTCGCCGGCAAAGTTTTCGTGCAAAGGCTGGATCTCTCGGAGCAGCTGTTCGGCCAGCGTTTCCATGGCGAAGCGTTCGCTGGCGTGGTGTCCGACCAAAGCCATCGTTAATCCCGTGTTTTCCGCTTCCAAACACGTGTGCAGCGTGGCTTCGCCGGTCAACAGAACGTCACATCCCTTTCGGCGGGCGGCACCAACGAACGAGCCTCCACTGCCGCACCCGATGGCAACTCGCCGGATTGAGCGGTCAAAATCGCCCACCAAGCGGGGCCGCGTGGAGCCGCATGATTTTGCAGCAAAGCTCAAAAACTCTCGCGCCGTCATCGGCTCAGGAAGCTCGCCGTAGCGGCCCGAACCGACCGTTGAGTCCTCCAGCGACGGAGTCAGGGGTTTGATCGAGGTCAGATCAAGACGGTTTGCCCACTGTTCATTGATGCCCAAACGAGCTGAATCGTAGGCGGTGTGGGCACTGTAAACCGCGATTCCGGCTCGACACAGGTTCCAAACCATCGCGGAGGCGGCTGAATCGGTTGTGATCCGAGCCATCGGTTTGAATGGCAACGGGTGATGGGCGACGATCAAATTCGCAGCCAACTCGGTCGCTTCTTCGACAACTGCCGGAGTGATTGTCAAACAGGTCAGGATCCGGTGGGCTTCCGCCGAGCGGTCCCCCAACAGCAGACCAACGTTGTCCCATTCTTCCGCCAGCTTCAATGGAGCGATGGCGGAAAGAGATTGGCAAATGGATTCGATGGTGGGAGACACTGGATTCGCGACCGTTTGGAGGAAAGGTGCTCGGGGGAACACACTTTACGGACGACGAATCATTGTGGGAACAACGAATCCGGGCTTGAGAGGGCACGCGTTTGGAACCGACGTGCCTCTTAATTCAGAAATTGTCCCGAATCAGAATCCGCTGAATGGATCGTCATCGCCCGCAGGAGCAAACGGGTCGGAGTCTCCAGCGGGCGCGAATGGGTCAGCTGGTGTGTCGCCAGCGTCAAACGGGCTGGCACCACCATCGGCGGGAGCAGCGGACGCGTCGGCGGGGGCAGCTTCGGTGGCCAATGGATTGTCCATTGCACCTTCGAAAGCATCGTTGGATTCGACCACAGCGTCTTCAGCGGCCAAATCGTCCGCGAATGGGTTGTCATCCGAAGCGGGAGCCGGTGGGGGAGTGGCTCCACGTTGCATTGCCGGAGCTCGCGAAGGAGCGGAAGGTTGGCCCTGAGCGGCGGGCTGGCCTTGGGCGGAAAGCTCATTCGAACGGATTTGTGAGCGAGCGGCGCCGGTCGCAAGTGCTTGCAAACGAGCCTTTTCGCGAATGAGTTCGAGTTTCAGACGCTGCGAGCCTTGGATGCGAGAGAGTGCGCGACCGATCGATCGTGAATCTCCACCGCGGGCTTCCAGCTCGGCACCGGTTTGCCAGTCGCCTTCGGCGTAACCCATTCCGCTGGCGTTGGCGGCCAGACCACGGAAGTAATAAGCCCGCGGGTCACGGATGTTGTTATCGATCGCCATCGAAAGCAATTCGTAAGCCTGGCTGTAGTTTCCAGCGTTGTAGGCGTGAACACCGCGACCGTAGATTTCTGCCAGAACAGCAGCTTGAGCGGTGGCGGTATTGGTCTGAGTGGCGGTCAAAAAGCCAATCGCCAAAGCGAAAAGGAGAAGTGGCGAGGCAAAGCGAATCTTCATCGCGACGGGGACCCTGTACGAAAGGCGGATAGATCAACAACAGTCCGTTGCAGCTTAATTGTCTGGCCCGGGGGAATCAAACAAAACGTTGGCGCGTCTGACTCAAAGTGGAGATGTCGCCGCCAATTGTCACGGGTAAGAGCCCCGTGCGGTCGTCCCAGGTTGCTACAATTCGGAATGCGAATTTTTTTGGACCGGTTCTCTCGTTCACACGAAGTCCTAACGATGCGAATCCAAAATCCCACCCGTCGACCTCTGAAGATGGTGTTTTGCTCCCTGGTGGGGAGCGTGCTGGTCGTCCCGCTGGCGGGTGTTGTTGGGCCCGGCGGGGGATCGTTGGTTAGCAACACGGCGATGGCCGATAGCGAATGGCTTCGCACCGTCCCCGTTGTTGATGAGGACGAAATCGCTGAACTGATCGAGGGATTGGGATCTCAAAGTTACGCGACTCGTGTGCGTTGCCGTCAACGATTGTCGAGAATCGGTTTGGCCGCTTTTGACGCGTTGCGAGAGGCCCGCGACCATCCCGACAACGAAATTGCGATTG
Organism: Rhodopirellula sp. UBA1907; assembly: GCF_002337565.1. Taxonomy (NCBI): domain Bacteria; kingdom Pseudomonadati; phylum Planctomycetota; class Planctomycetia; order Pirellulales; family Pirellulaceae; genus Rhodopirellula; species Rhodopirellula sp. UBA1907. The sequence continues at coordinate 10,503 of NZ_DDGH01000042.1, forward strand.
TGGCTCGCAAGTTGACCAGCGGTGTCGAGGTGCCTTGGGCGGTCAGCACGGACTCGCCGATCGTTCAAGAGATTCTCAACGAATATGGTTCCCGTTCCGTCTTGGCTCGCCGGCAACGCATCGGACGATTGGCGGCGCTTCCAACGATGGAGGCTTTCCCGGCGCTGGTGCGTTTGACTCGTTATGAAGCCGAACCCGCGCTCAGCCGTTTTGCTGCGATGGCTTTGTTGGCACAACCCGTTCGGGCAACCAAAGAGTTGCGTTCCGAATGGAGCACCGCGGATGCAGACGCCAGCGCTTCTGGCTCACGCGACGATTGGTTGGGACTGAGTACCCACGATCGATCGCTGATGGTGATGCACTTGCAACAAGTCTTTGCCAAAGACACCGAGTTCAGCGGTCAGTGGATGATCCAGTACGCAAGCGAGTTGGAATCAGGACGCTTCGAACCCGAAGGCTGGACCGAGCTGATCGAAGCGATGGAATCCAGTTGGGACATCGATGACGGTGCGTCGGAACAAGACGTCGCTCGAGGTGGGATTGCCCCCGGAGCGACCATCAGTGGCGACGAGATGTTTCGACTGACTTGGTTGAATGCGGAAAGAGCTCGCGTGCTGGGGCAGGCTGACGACGCCTCACGATTTTTCACGCGGCACATCGATGTCATTCCGCCACGCACACGAGAGTTGACCGATGCGGCGTTGTGGGCGATCGATCACCGATTGTTCGATGTCATCACAGCGGCTCATGCAAAGCATCAATCGTTGTTTGAGAAGTCACCCTCGTTGATGTACGCATCCGCCGAGGCGTTGCTGGAATCGGGGCAACCGGAATTGGCTGCCGAACGAACCGAACAGGCGTTGGCGTTGAATCCGGTGGTCAATTCAGAGGACCCGGAAGAACCACAGTTGCATCCCGTTCTGCTCGAAAGTCACGCCGAGGCTCATTTGCGCATCGCGGCGGATTTGATTGATCGTGGATTGTCGGATTGGGCTGAGGCTGAGTACCGCAAACTGATCGATGAATTGCCTCTGCACAACGTGGAGTCCGCGATAGCTCGTCGGGAGTTGGCCGAGCACCTCGCGGAGTTGCAGCAGCCCGCTGAGGTGGTGGCTCTGTTGCAACCTCTCGTGGATCGGATGGAGAAAGATGACGACTTCCGCCACAAGTTGACGGCTCATGATTTTCAGTATCAGTCGCTTCGCAGTCACTTGGATTTTCAGGCGGGACTGGATTTGGCGAACAAAGATGACCAAGCCGCCGCCAGCGAACGAATGCAAAATGCATTCTCAATGAACCCAGAGAACATCGATATTTTGATCGCGATGTATCGCTTGGATTGGAATGAGGAATGGAAAGCCGATGTGGTCGGCCAGATTGAATCGGTGTTGGCTGAAATCGACGAAGACATCGAAGAGACGCGACAAACGTTTCGTGAAACCGGCAACGGTCGTCCGGGACGCCAAACCGCGATTCGCGAAATGCTGCTGGCGAACTTCTACAACCAATACGCTTGGTTGGTGAGCAACACCGAAGGCGACTTCGATAAAGCTCTCAAACGCAGTATCGAGTCGTTGGAGATGAGCCCCGGCAGCGACGCGTTGTTGGATACCTGCGGTCGTTGCTACTACGCGGTGGGGAATCTGCCCGCCGCGATTGTGACTCAGCGAAAGGCGGTCGAGTTGACTCCGAACTCTCCTCCGCTTCGGCGTCAGTTGAAGATGTTCGAGAATGCGTGGTTGGATGCGAACCCGGGCATGACGCTGAAGGAGCTTCCCGAGGTCAAACTTCCGATCACAAAAGCGTCGCCTCAGGAGCTGACCGACCGGCAACGCCGACTCGGTGTGATGCCTCCCGATGGACCGTTGAGTTTTTTGGAGAATTGAGCGACGTTGGCTCAAGTCTGTCCGCTTCTCCGTCGCGAATCTCTGTCGCGGTCGAGTGAATCCGCTCGCGACCAAGTGATTCGTTGACGAACACGATCCGGTGATTCGATTGGCCGGCGTTGAGCTCTCTCGCGTGGCAACCGGTCATGCAGCGTTGATGAGGTTTTCTGGCCGCATTGGCGTGTGTTTTTTGAGAATTTGTCTTCAACCAAATCTTCGATTTTCGGCCGAATGTGAAGTTTGGCAAACCTTGCGGCGCGGTCTTTCACTGATCAAGCGACCTTGCGGCGATGTCCGATGGTAACCCTCGTACCGGTCACTCCGCTTGCTTCCGTTTTGTCGGATCAGGTGAGTGACATCATAGGGGCGACGCTCTGTTTTTGGCGGCGTGTTGTTCCGGTTGTTTCAATGACTTCCGCTTGATTGCGTGAGTGCGGGGATTGCATGCGTTGGTTTCTAAAACATTCGCCTACACGTCACGGCGTGTCGGCGCATCGTTCCCCATCCATGGGTGTGTTGCTGTCGATGGGGTTGCTGGCGGGATTGACCGTTGGTACCGGCGGCGATGAATCGGTGCGAGCCGATGATTTGCAAAGCGTAACGGCGACCAGCTTCCGCAGCAGCGAAGCCAGTATGCGTGACACTCGATCGACCGGTCGGTCATCGCGTTCGTTGCGTGAAACGCCCACGGTGGCCGCGATTCGTCGTGCGTCACCATCGGTGGTGAACTTGCACGGTCAAAAGACGATCCGAACCACCGCGGCCAGCATGGCCGGTGGAGCACCGGATTCGTTCCGTCAAGTCAACGGGATGGGAACGGGGGTCGTCATCGATCCTCGCGGTTATGTGATCACGAACTACCACGTGGTCGAAGACGTCAACGAACTGAACGTGACGTTGCACAACGGCGAAGCCACCCGAGCGGACTTGATCGCATCGGATCCACAGAGCGATTTGGCGTTGGTGAAATTGCGTGGCCAAGGCCCGTTCCCGACCATTCCTCGTGGACACAGTGACGATTTGATGATCGGTGAAACGGTCATCGCCATCGGCAACGCGTTTGGTTATGTCCACACCAGCACCGAAGGCATCATCAGTGCTCTGCACCGTGACGTGCCGGTCAATGAGACTCAACAGTATCGCGATCTGATTCAAACCAGTGCCGGTATCAATCCCGGAAACTCCGGCGGTCCGTTATTGAACATCGACGGCGAAATGATCGGCGTCAACGTTGCCGTTCGCGTTGGTGCCCAACAGATCGCGTTTGCGATTCCAATCGATCAAGTTCTCGAAACCGTCACCGAGATGATCAACCGCCACAACAA
>NZ_DDGH01000042.1:13839-18114 GCF_002337565.1 Rhodopirellula sp. UBA1907
ATGATCAACCGCCACAACAATCGCCGCATGGTGATTGGAATGGACGGAGCCGCGGTTTCGCGTGGTGGCGTGCAAGTCACCCGGTTGTCCGAAGGCGGTTCGGCTCATCAAGCTGGTTTGCAGGCGGGCGATCGCTTGGTGCGAATCAATCAACAAAACATTGCTGATCCACTGAACTACGAATTGTCCGTGTTGGAACTCGGCCCAGGCGATCCAATGCAAGTGGAATTTGAACGCGACGGCGAGTTCTTCCAAACACAATTGGCAACCGCGGTGTCATCGCAAGAGTTCGGCGACCCGGCTGCGGCACTCGCCTGGCAAGTCGTGGGAGTGTCGGTTCGACCGGCGGGCGAGTCGTTTGTTCGTCGCATGAATTCGCGACTGCGAACTAACTATCGCGGTGGTTTGATTGTCACCAATGTTCGAGCCGGTTCCGCGGCCAGCGAACAAGGCATCACGGCTGGCGATGTTCTGCTGGGCATCCACGTTTGGCAAACCGCTGGACTGGAAGACTTGGCCGAGATCCTCGATCAACCCAACATTCGACGCGGTTCCAAGGCCAAGTTCTACCTCGTTCGGAAGGATCAGACTCTGTATGGCCATCTTCAATTAGCTTCTCAAGGAAACCAACTGACGCGACGCTAGTAGGTGAGAAGGAACGATTGGCAACACGACGACGCAGTTTGGTTGTCGGTTCTGGTTGCCTACGAGAACCGTGGCACTCGCCAAGGAGTTCTCTGTCAATCGTCGACGTTTTCAAACCCACGAAAACGTGCCTTCGTCACCCAAGTCACTCATAGGTTTTCAGATTCACCGATCGATTCGTCCTGGGACGAACGAGTCGGATGCATCTCCCGCAGATGCATCGGGCTCGTTCGTCGACCCAGCCGGGACGTGATCGATCGTCCATTCGCCGAGTGGGCGGACGCAGTTGACACCCGCATGTCAATTGCGTCCGTTCGCCCGCGAAACTTTTCCGACTGATCCAACCATTCATCTGACCGAATCCACGATGGAGTCGAAATTGGCACCTGCGACGCTTGGTTATTTCACGATCGTTCAACAAGAACGCACCGGATGGACCGGAGGACTGCTCGTTCTCAACGGAGGCGGACGTCCCTTGGAATTCCAATGCACGTTGCCGCTGCGTCCATCGAAGGCTCACGAAATCTTGTTTGGCAACACGCTGCGTCAGCATTTGATTTGCGACGTCATCGGACCCACGCTTCTAAAAAAGTGTCGCACGCCGATCTCGATGTTGATGTGCGAGCAAACGGAGTCGCTGCGAATGTCGGACGCCAGTTGCACGATTGGTTTTGTTGCCACGCCAGAAAACGATGGCAAAGCCTACGTTGCTCGTGAACCCGATGGGCATTGTTCGTTGAAGGTTTGCGGCGCATCGGTGTTGGTCGCGATGGAGCAAATGGAAGCGGCCGAACAAGTCGCTGAGCAGATGGGTGACTTCCCCGATGTGATTGAACCGTTCGAACGGATTCGTGAGGCGATCCGAGAGGCTCAATCCCAAATCGCGAGGGCGGCGTAGTGTGGTTCCGAAAATCGTCACCGGTTTCTGCTGATCCACTCTCGCCATCGAGTTCAACGCCTTCGTCCGCGACTCCCAGTCATCTTTCGGACGATGTGGCCCAGTCGAACGTGGTGTTGCCGACGCAACCACAACCGGCGGCTTGGCCTCAACGACCCGCGATGATGTGCGAGGTCGATGAGATCAACAGTTGGGACGCGGCGACCGCTTTCGAATTGGAAACGAGCGAGTGGAAACTGCCGACGCTGCAACCGATGCGGGTGCCGATCAAGCTGCCGCCGCTTGTCGCGAAGACGACGGGATTCCTGTTCCCTGAATCAGCGTCTTGGATTCCTAAGCCAACCGAGAAACCCACCGATGCGGTTGCCGGTTCGATCGGTCCCGAAGGATCAGACGAAGCCGAGGCCAAACAAGGAGCCAAGAAGCGTCGCAAGTCGATCGGCAAACGTTCGCGAATCAAGCCGCCAAACGACATCGTGAAGTTGCAAGACCGGTTGTACTACTTGTTGCAACCGCCGCTGGATTTGTTGGTAGGCAGCGGGCAATTGAACTTCCCGTTCGAGCCGTTTCCGTATCAGCTCGATGGAATCGCATTCCTGTTTCCTCGCTATGCATGCGTGTTGGCCGATGAGATGGGGCTGGGCAAAACCATGCAGGCGATCAGCACGATGCGGATGCTCTTGTGCAGCGGTGAACTTCGCAGCGTTCTACTGGTCTGCCCCAAGCCGTTGGTCAGCAACTGGCTTCGCGAATTCAGTGTTTGGGCACCAGAGATTCCCGTTGTGGCGATCGAAGGCAACGCGGCCAAACGAGAGTTCCAGTGGCGTGAACCCAACGTGCCGGTGAAGATCGCCAACTATGAATTGTTGATGCGTGACAAAGACATCGTGCTCGAGGGCGGCCTGCACTTTGACTTGGTGGCACTCGACGAAGCCCAACGGATCAAGAACAGCAACAACACGACCAGCGAGATCATTCGTGCGATTCCACGAACCAGATCGTGGGCTCTGACCGGAACGCCGGTTGAAAACTCACCAGATGATTTGGTCGGCATCTTCGATTTTCTCTCGCCCGGTTATCTGCAAACCGGGATGCCCATGTCACAGATGGCTGGCATGGCGGGAGACTACATCTTGCGACGCACCAAGGACATGGTGCTCGATGACATGCCGCCCAAGCTGTATCGCGATGCGGATGTGGATCTGACGCCCGAGCAGTGGGCTCGCTACGAGACCGCTGAGAAGGAAGGCGTGATTCACCTGGAGGAGCTGGAGGAATCGTTGACGGTCCAGCACGTGTTTGAATTGGTGTTGCGACTCAAACAGATTTGCAACTTCGATCCCGTGACCAATTCGAGCGCCAAACTGCAGCGACTCGAAGCCGACATGGAAGAGGTCGCGGCCAGCGGTCAGAAGGCGATCCTGTTCAGTCAGTGGACGAAGACGATCGACAAGATGCGACCGACGCTGGAACGGTTCGGTCCGTTGGAATACCACGGCAAGATCCCGCACAAGAAACGCGAAGGCGTGATCGAACAATTCAAGAACGATCCCAACAGTCACATCATCTTGATGAGCTATGGTGCCGGCAGCGTCGGATTGAATTTGCAGTTTTGTCGGTACGTGTTCTTGTTCGATCGATGGTGGAATCCCGCGATCGAGGATCAAGCAATCAACCGAGCTCACCGAATCGGCGCGGCCGGCAGCGTGACCGTTTCGCGAATGATGGCGGTCAACACGATCGAGCAACGCATCGCCGCGGTGCTGGATCAAAAACGCGAAATGTTTGACATGCTGTTTGCTGATCAACGTGACGCATCGAAGAACGCGGCCGGCGACGGACCGGCAAAGTCAGGGCCGTTGTCTCAAGCCGGTGGTCTGTCACGCGACGAGATCTTTGGGCTGTTCGACTTGCGAGCCCCCGGCGGCAAAAAGGTGGCTTGAGTTCGGGTTGGAGTCAGAGGTGGCGATTGCCGCTCATACCCTCCCCCGGAAATCTCGCTGAACGCTCGTTTTCCGACCCCTCCCGCTGCTCGGGCGGGGTTCTTAAGGCAGTGCAAGCACAGTACTTAAAACTGCACGACCTCCTGCTCGGACGGGGGCGCAGGACGTCACGAACACAGCACTTAAAAACTGGACGATTTCTGCCAACGGGCGAGGTAGAGCAGGTTCATTCGCGAGGTCGCTGCTGTTCTTCGCGGTCGAGGCGGCGTCGATCCGTGACACTCGACAATCCGCCAGAACGCTTTTTGTACTCGTATTGCAAGCTGAGATGGTGAGCGATTGCAATCGCTACGGATTCAGGATCCGCGAGCACGTCTTCGTTTGTGAAGCGAATGATGTCCCAACCCTTTCGTCTTAAGAACGCCTCGCGGTCGTTGTCCTTTTTCAGTTGTCCCTCATGGTACGGACCATCGAGTTCAACACACAGCATCGCAGACACACATGCGAAGTCTAGGATGAACGGTGGTTCTGGATGCTGACGTCGAAATTTCAGATGGCAAACCTGTCGGCCACGAACAACGCTCCAGAGGAGAGACTCCGCCTCGGTCTGTTGTCGGCGAAGCTCACGGGCATCTCGGATCGGCGATCTGCGGGGCATGGAATGATTCGCTGGGGCAAGGAATGAGAGCGTTCCAACGTACCTCCCCCTAACGCGGTTGAGGCTGTGCTGTTTTCTAGTGCTGCGTTTTGGCGGGTTTCTGCATTAGAGAACCTCTCCCGAAACGAAGT
>NZ_DDGH01000042.1:18257-19964 GCF_002337565.1 Rhodopirellula sp. UBA1907
CGCCGTTCAGGCGTACGCGAGGGAGGGGGTAGTTCGCGCGGGGACATCACTGTCTCCCGGCGTCTTTTGGCTGCAGCAGCTTTGCCTAGTTTGACAGGTGGTTTCTCATCACCCGAAAGACGTTGGAAACTTTTTCGGTCGATGGCTTCATTTCTAAGTGGTGAACGGATGGGTACTTCCGTCATTGGCCATCGGCGCAAGCTGCCAAATCGAGTGCCTTCTCGGAAAAAAGGCCTTTTCGTGATGCGGGTTATCGCAATGGTTCGCGGCAACGGAATTTCGCCGGTGCCCCGCAGGATGTGACTCGTACTTGGACCATGGATTGGCTCCGCCGGCTCCTTTTCTTCAGGAGTGTTGAATGTCTCGATTGATTGAAGCGTCCCGTCTGCCGGAACTGAATTCGTTGGCCGAACTCGTGCAAGGCTTTGTGCCTCGACTGTTTGTGCCTCACTTACCCGCATTGATCGCGATCGGTGGAATCACCTTTGGCTCGATGTTGGTCACGCCAAACGAATCGCATGCGGCCAATGGCAGAGGCGTTCAGGTGACAACGATCCCGACCGGATCTGGTTGCACCAATTGCGGTCAGAACCGCAACATGGTGACTCGTTCGCCGGTTGCCAGCCGAACGGTTTCGGTGGGAAATCCGGTGCAGCACGGCCGGGTGATTCATGAGGGGCCTGTCGTCCACAGCACCCCGGTGGTTCACGAAGGCCAAGTGGTTCACAGCGGCCAAGTGATTCACAACGGCCAATTTGCTCACCCGGGCCAAGTCGTCCACTCAGGGCAAGTCGTCCACTCGGGCGGAGTCGTTCACTCAGGCCGAGTCGTTCACCAAGCGAGCAAGCCTTCAGTGGCGCCGGTCTCGCATTCGGTTGCAAGCTCGCATCGCGGTGGAGGAGCGGTTTCGAATGTCTTGACGACTTTGAACGCACAACGGTCTCGACAAGGACTACGTGGTCTTGCGTATGATCCGCAATTGCAAGCGGTCGCGGAACGGCGTGCTCAGTTGATGGCGTCGACGGGTTTGAAAACTCATCCGTCAGGATCGTTTGCCCCCGGACGCTATGAGGGCGTCGGATGGAGCAGTTCCCACACGCCCGCCGGAGTTTCGGCTTGTTACACCAGCGATCCCAACATGCGAGTGGCAGGCGCAGCGATGGCTCGCGGTCGCGATGGCGTCTACTTCTGCGTCGTGTATCGCTGATTCCCGCGATGGTGATGGCCGTCGCTCTGGCTGAGTCGGCGGTTGTGCCATCGGGTTCGATAGGATGTCTGGCGCGGTGCAGTGGGCAAATACCGCTGACCGCGCCGCAGATCACGCCGGCGACCAGCGTCGAAATGACGCCCGATCAAGCTCGCCAATCAGTTCAGTGGTTGGCGGATCAACTTCTCAAACATGTCCCTGATCGCTTTGATGGTGATGATGATTGGGGCAAGACAAAATCGTTGTGGGCGGGCGTGAAAGTCCGCCGCGAAGGTTGGAAGCTGAAAACCAACCGCCGCCGCAAAGAGGTTCGGCACGGACGTTGGGTCCGCTATGACGTCACGTTGCCGGAGCTCACCGAGCTCCAACGCCCCATCTCAACAGCCGAATCAACACTTCACCCTCCCTCTGGGAGGGTCGAGCAAAGCGAGGGGAGGGCCGAGCATGACCTCCGCACGCCCGCCAACCCTGGACGGTTTTCCGCATTGGCATGGCCATCC
>NZ_DDGH01000042.1:19970-33404 GCF_002337565.1 Rhodopirellula sp. UBA1907
CCCTCCCTCTGGGAGGGTCGAGCAAAGCGAGGGGAGGGCCGAGCATGACCTCCGCACGCCCGCCAACCCTGGACGGTTTTCCGCATTGGCATGGCCATCCACCCTGCCCCTCGGCGCGTCGGGGACGCTGGCCCAATCTCCGCTGAAAATTCGCTCCGTGGTCCCCTCAACAACGCCGGCTGGTAATCCCGGTTGGTTGGTCGACGCGGTCGTGAAAACACCGGCCAAGTTTCACATCCGTTTGGAGCGTTGGAACCTGGGTGTGCAGGCTTTTAGCATCAGCGTCGATGGGACGATGGACGTGAACCTGGAATGCCAGTTTGTGATGGGCATGTCTGCCGACTACAGCGAAGTGCCTCCCGCGATTCAGTTGGATGTGAACGTCGAGCAAGCCAACATGCGGATGGATCGATTTAACGTCGAACGAATCAGCAAGCTGGGCGGTGACGCGGCGGAAGAGCTGGGCAACTTGGCGGAGGACACGTTGATTCGGTTGTGGCTCAAGAAAGAGAACACTCGATTGGCCGATCGTTTGAACGACGCGATCGCGAAACATCAATCCGACCTTCGGTGGTCGATGATGCAATGGTTGGGACAATGGCACTCGGCGTCGTTGCCATCAGATGATGCGGACAGCACCACCCGCTGACCATCTCTGACTCTTCTGCAAGCGTGGTCTGATTCCGGGCCTCGATTGAATTCCCCAGCCGATCACCAAGATCCGCCCATGAACTTTCTCTGCCACGCCATTCCATACTTGGATGATCCGGTGATGGCGGTCTCGACAGGCATTCCAGACTTCTTGTCCGTGATCGATCGCAAGATCCGAGCTCGCGGACGATTGGCGGCTCCATTCATCGAGGATGCCGATCCGGTGCTTCGGCAAGTCGCTCGCGGCGTGTTGGCTCACGTCGACGATGACCAGTGGTTTCATGGGGGCGAGACGTTTGCGCGGATGAACCTTGAGTTCGCCGTTCAGTTGCGTGATCTGCTGCCGGGAGACGCGGGGTTTCGGCCAAGTTTTGTGGGGCACATTTTGATTGAGATGTTGCTGGATGCGAATGTGATTGAGGACCAGCCCGAGATCGGCGAGCGGTACTACGCAATGTTTGATGAGGTGCCTCAGGACGAAATTGCGGCGTCGGTTCAGCGAATCACCGGCAAATCGACGGACAAGATCCCCGCGACGCTGCAGCGGTTCGCTTCCACCCGGTTCTTGTACGATTACTTGGCCGACGACACACTGCTGATGCGGCTGAACCAGGTCATGGCCCGAGTCGGGTTGGTGGCATTGCCCAATGCCGTTCGCGATTGGTTGCCAAAAGCACGCCAAGAGGTGCGACTTCAGCACGCACGTCTGCTCGCCCCCGGAGGTCGTCCGATGGCCTATCCTGAGCTGACTCGGGCTTCCTCAGGCAAGCCCGCAGACACGAACACCCGTTGAAATTCCCCTTTCGAGAACTCTGTAGAGAAGAACATTATGAAGTACGGCATGAACCTGCTGTTGTGGTCCGGCGAAGTCACCGAGGAAATGTTGCCCGTTTGCGAGCAGCTCAAAGAAATCGGATACGACAGCGTCGAATTGCCAATGTTCAATCTCGATTTGGACTACGCAAAGATCGGCAAGCGTCTCGATGAGATCGGATTGGGACGAACTGCCGTCACGATTCGCGGCGAAGAAGACAACCCCATCTCGTGTGATCCAGCGGTGCGAGCCAAGGGCGTCGAGCTGAACAAGAAGACGTTGGATTGCTGTGCCGCCGCCGGCGTTGAGATCTTGGTCGGCCCTTATCACTCGGCGATCGGATTGTTCAGCGGTGCTGGACCCACCGAAGATGAGTGGAAGTGGGGCGTTGAATCCATGCGAGCAACCGCCGAGTACGCCGAGACCGTTGGCGTGAAATTGGGCGTCGAAGCTCTGAACCGTTTTGAGTGCTACCTGCTGAACTGCCACGGCGACTCGGCCCGCTTTGCTCGCGAGGTGGATCATCCATCTTGTGGCATCATGTACGACACCTTCCACAGCAACATCGAAGAGAAATCGATCACCGAAGCGATCCAGGCCGGCGGTGACAAGCTGTTCCACATTCACATCAGCGAGAACGACCGTAGCACACCGGGCAAAGGCGGCGTGAACTGGAAAGAGAACTTCGACGCGATCGTGCAATCGGGCTACGACGGTTACCTGACCATCGAAGCGTTCGGGTTGGCTCTGCCGGAAATCGCCGCCGCAACCAAGATTTGGCGGAAGATGTTCTCCGACGAGCTGACACTCGCCAAAGAGGGCCTCGAGTTCATGAAAGCTGAATTGGCCGCACGGAACGCCTGATCTGAAATCAGCTGATTTCGGGCCCTCCCGATTCGCGGAGGGCCCGAAATAGACTGCCTAAACGGCAAACAACACCGGTTTCGGTCGATCTCCCCTGACCGGCCGCCTTCCGCGCCAGATCAGAGAAATATCTACGAAACCACCCAGGCGGGGGTGTGGTGCCGGATTTCGCGTGGCTACATTGTTCCCACGTGTATCGCACCAGGCTCGCCGGGGGGTCCCCGATCAATTGGCGAGAGATCACGTGCGTGAGACTGGAAATCACCGATCTTTGAAAGTTGGATGTCTCCCAGATGTGCTTGCTTGCTGTTCAGTACCGTTTGGTTCCCGAAAGTCCTATCCTCGTTGCGGCCAACCGCGAAGAGTATGTGGACCGCCCGAGCCAAACGCCGTCCATTCAATCCGGTAAACCACGCGTGTTGTGTGGAATCGACCAAAAGGCCGGTGGAACGTGGTTGGGGGTAAACCAAAACGGTTTGTTTGTTGGTTTAACCAATCGTGCCACCGCGACGCCTTTGTTCGGACAACGGTCTCGTGGCCAACTGGCGATGGATTTATTGCGTTGCACCTCTTCACGTCGTGCACTCGAAAAAGCCCACGCTGAGTTCGCTAAAAATCGCTACGAAGGTTGCAATATCATCTTGGCCGACGCCAAAGCTGGTTTTGCAATTCACGCCGATGAACGTCAAGAAGTTGTCGAGTTGCAGGAAGGCCTGAATATCATCGGTGCTCGCAACTTGAACGACCCAGACGACGGACGCGTTCAATTGGCTCGCCGCCTGTTAACCCTTCAGACGCTGGACTCGCCAGTGAAGTTCCTGGCCGTGGCCAGCAAAGTGTTCGCACGTTCGCCGGTCGGCCAAGGTCGACCAAGCATGGTCATTCGCAACGGTGACTACGCGACCGTCAGCAGCACGCTGATCGCGTTGGGCGTCAAACCACGCGATGCGATCTATCAGTTCAGCAGCGGTGCACCAGACGAGAGCAAGTACGAAGACTACTCGCCGATGTTGCGAGACATCCTCAGCCGCGGTCTGCGGGAAGCTCGCACCAAAGCCAAAGTCGGCTCCTGATCTTTGATCGAGCCAGCTTCGGCTGAAATATCGAAATCACATCACGCCAATGCAGCAAGTCATCCTTGCCGCGTTGGCGTTTTTGATGCGCCGGTTGCCACTGCCGATTGACGCGAAGAATATCCCGTGCACGGTAATTTGGCTGCGCTCGCGAAAGTTTCGGTCAAAAACGGAAAAAGAAAAGTTTTTGTGTGACTTTTCTTCGGTGGAATCTCTCGCCCGCGCATCTTCCGTCTTCCACTGATCTTCACGGAATGAGGGCTAAGATAAAGCGTCATTGGGCGATTTGCGCATTTTCTTCGTCCCAAGCGAATACCACGCCACATTTTGACGACGCTCGGTCACCCCCCAATTCGAGTTTGACTTCTCCCCTGTGATCCTCCACCATCAGTCTCGATGTCGTGGAAAGGCGTCTTGGGCATCTGTAGTGAAGGCAGGAGGACCGTTGGTGGTTCAGGCCTGTCGGCAGCGGGCGTCTCTGTTCTCTCTGTTTCGATTGGTAGGGACGATGAAACTGGCTTCTTTGTTTGGAAAGTCTCTCTTGGCTCTCTTGTTGGTCGGCGTTTGGGCGGGTTGCGAAGCCGAGTCGACAGTGATCCCCGAGGATGAAGACGAATTCGCCGCCTACGACGCTGCAATGGCGGGAGCAGAAGCGGAAGCCGCTGAGAACGCCGACGAGGTGGCTCCCTGACCGATCGTCGAAACAGGATTGTTCCGTTGAGCGCACGGGTTCGTGATTCTCGGGGCGATTCACGCTGACATCTTTCAGCTTGAAATTTCTGGCTGAAAGCGATCGCTGATCTCTGTCGTCGCCATCAGCGATCTTCATTTTCTCATCTCTTTTTTGGATTCGGTGAAATGTTGATTCACAAACGCGGGCACCTGTTTCCGCCACATCAGAAAGGCAAACAAAGCGTCTTGTTCAGTGGCTTCACGCTGGTGGAGCTGTTGGTCGTTATCGCCATCATTGGCGTCTTGGTCGGGCTTTTGTTGCCGGCCGTGCAGGCAGCTCGCGAAGCCGCTCGGCGAATGAGTTGCAGTAATAACTTCAAGCAAATTGGCTTGGGCGTTCACAACTATCACTCGGCCTACAACCAGTTTCCGATGCATGGCACGGGAGCGACGAACGAAACGAATGATTCGTGGTCCTTGGCCGACGATCACGGTACCGCTCCGGCTCCGCCTGTTGGATTCAGCCGGCACATGCTCAGCTACTTGGTCGGCATACTGCCGTTCATTGAGCAGCAAGGCATGTGGGAACACATCGCGAATCCGCTGACCGACGAAGCCAATCGGACTTGGCCTGCAATGGGGCCAGCTCCCTATGCGGTTCGCTACTTGCCTTGGCGAACGGATGTGCCAACCTATCGGTGCCCCAGCGACCCAGGCCGTGGGCTGCCAACTGTCGGGCGAACGAACTACGCCGCTTGCACTGGCGACGCGACCAGCCGAACTCAAATCGGCGTTTCGCGGTTCAACGGTGGACAAGGCCGTTGGCGATACCAAGATGAAAACTGGTTGATTCGGCAGTGCCGAGCCAACCTGCGCGGTGCCTTTGTTCCTCGTGGGAGCACTCGATTCCGCGACATTCTGGACGGGACCTCGAACACAATCATGTGCGGCGAGATCGTGACGGACTTGGGCGACCAAGACATTCGCTCCGCCGCTTCGCTCAACAACGGTGGTCACGGCGGTCAGTGGGGCAACGGCATCATGGGCAATCCCAAGACTTGCGAAGACAATGCTCTGATCGATCCCGCTCGTCCGAATTTCTGGTTGGCCGGCACGACGGTCAGCGGTGGTGCGACGACACGCGGCGGACGGTGGGCCGACTTTCGTCCGCTCTATTCGCAATTCCTGTGCATCCTTCCTCCCAACAGCGAAGTCTGCCTGGGCGGAAATCACGGCACCGAAGGCATCACGACCGCCAGCAGTCGACACCAAGGCGGGGTGCATGTGCTGATGGCCGATGGTGCGGTGAAGTTCATCACCGACTCAATCGAAGCCGGAAACAGCCGGGCGGAAACGATCTGGCATCGCAACGCGTCGCAGGAAAGCAGCAACCCACCGGGGTCGGCCAGCCCGTACGGATTGTGGGGATCCTTGGGAACTCGTGCCGCACGCGAGGTGATTGACGAAGAGTTCTGACTCTTGGTCTTAGTCCCGACGCAACTTTGCGTTTTCTTTGAAACAACAACGCCCGGTGTATCGTCTGATATGCCGGGCGTTTCTCATGTTTCGCCGATTTGGCACGCTTTTACTGTGCGAAATTGTCATTTGCCGAGCTACAACGTTCCGCTTATTGTGGTTGGGACTGCACCCTTCGCTGGTGTCACGGCGTTCGGCGATGCCATTGGGAAGACGACACTCTGTTGTTGAGCCCACCGGCGGTCGACGGTTCTGAACGCGATTCACCAGTGCAATCGTTCATTGACTTGCTGCAAGACTTTGCTGACTGAGAGCGAAGTTGCCTTTCCTTTGTTTGTCTGCTCATGACACAACGTTTTTATCTCTTCTGTTTTGCTGCCACTTGGCTTGGAACCGGTTTCGGGACTTGGTCGTCCGCGTCTGCCGTCGACTTTGCCGATGACATTCAGCCGATCTTGAACGAACACTGCGTGGCCTGTCATGGCGGTGTCAAGCAAGCCGGCGACCTGTCGTTCATTCATCGCGACAGTGCGTTGGCGGTGATCGAACCCGGCGACGTCGATGGTTCCTACATGATCGATCGGATTTTGTCGGATGACGAATCAGAGATCATGCCGCCACCCGAACACGGTGCGCCGCTGACCGAAGAAAAGATCGCTCTGCTGAAGACTTGGATTGAAGAAGGTGCCAAGTGGAAACAATCATGGGGCTATGAACCTCCGGTTGCCCCCGGCGTTCCTGACGTCGCCAACCCGGACGCTTGCCGTCAATCTATTGATCGCTTCGTTCGCAGCAGGCTTGATGGACAAGGCATCCAGCCTGCCAAGGATGCTCCACCGCATCAATGGCTCAGGCGTGTCACGTTGGACCTGACCGGTGTGCCACCGACGCTGGCCGAAGTCGAAAGCTTCCACGCGGCCGCGAAAGAACGTGGTGATGCGGCGTACGCAGAGAAGGTCGACGAACTACTGCAGGCCTCTGGCTATGGCGAACGCTGGGCCTCGGTTTGGCTGGATCAGATTCGCTACGCCGATAGTCGTGGCTTGGGATTGGACGGTCGTCGCAACGCTTGGAAGTATCGTGACTGGGTGATCGATTCGCTCAACAACGACATGCCTTTTGATGAGTTCACAATCAAGCAAATCGCCGGTGACCTGCTGCCGGATCCTTCGATCAACGATCGCTTGGCAACCACCGCCAGTCGTTTGACGCAGACCAACGAAGAAGGCGGAACGGACGACGAAGAGTTTCGCATCAACGCGGTGATGGACCGAGTCAGCACGGTTTGGCAAACCTGGCAAGGCATCACGTTCGGGTGCGTTCAATGTCACAGTCACCCATACGACCCGATTGAACATGAAGAGTTCTATGAGTTCATGGCGTTCTTCAACAACTCGGTCGACTGCGACTTAAGCGGCGAAGAACCATTGTTGTCCGTGCCGCTGGACAATGAAGACGAAGAGCGTGCGTCGCAGCTCGACCGGCGAATTCGTTCGCTCAAGGAATCGATTTGGCATCAAGAGTTTGAAGCGGTCAGCGATGACGAGTTGGATTGGAAACACATCGATTCCATGACCGCCTCGGCTACCAAGCAAACCAAAGTCGACGTCGAGGAACGCGGTGGGCGGACGGAGTTCTACACGATCGACACGTTGTCCAACGGCACGACGGTTTCGCTGGAATGTGAGATGCCTGAGTCGGCCGACAAGCTCACCGCGATTCGTTTGACGCTGCTGCCTCGCAATCCTGAAACCGCACTGGCGGATTCCGAATGGGGATTTGTGCTGTCGCATTTGAATGCGGTTTTGATCGGCGGCGAGGAGGACGAAACGCAAATTGAATTCTCTCACGTCATCGCGGACGAACCCGAACCGCTGAAGCATGCTCGGTCGAGCATGGACTCGAAGAACAGCGACGGTTTCGCTGCCTTCACTCGTATTCATCACGCTCGCGTGGCAGTCTTCTTGCTAAAGGAACCGGTCGAAGTCCCCGAAGGTGCCAAGCTCAAACTCGACATGAGTTGTCGCCAACAAGCCTTGGGTGCATTCCCGTTGGTCGTTCGACGTGGCAGCGTCGATGTCTGCTCGGACGAGAAAGCATTGCTCGCTTGGACAGATAAGGATCTCAAGGCACAGCGTGACGAGCTGTCTGAGCTTTCAGGCAAGCGGCGGAAAATTCCTTCGGTCCGCATCCCAATCATGATGGAACGCCCTGAGCATTTGGCTCGCCCCAGCCATGTGTTCATTCGCGGCTTGTTCCTGACAAAGGACCAACAAGTCCAACCAGACGTTCCGAATTCGATGCCGCCGATGGATGGCGAAGGCCCGTTCAACAGAATGGATCTGGCCAAGTGGTTGGTGGATCCGAGCAACCCGCTGACAGCTCGTGTGACAGTCAACCGAATCTGGGCTCGTTTGTTCGGGATCGGTTTGGTGCCGACCGAGGAGGACTTTGGGTCCAGTGGTGAGCGGCCGACGCACCCCGAGTTGCTCGATCATCTGGCTCTCAAATTTCAAAACGAATACGACTGGAGTTGGAAGCAACTGATCCGGTCAATCGTGTTGTCGAGCACATACCGGCAAGACGCCGTCATTGATCCCGATTCGGACTTGGTCGATCCACAAAACCGATGGTTGGCTCGCGGGCCTCGTTTCCGCATGCCCGCCGAAATGGTTCGTGATCAAGCCCTGTTCGTGTCCGGATTGCTTTCGCCGGAAGTCCATGGTGCTCCCGTGCATCCCCCGATTCCCGATGGCGTTTGGAAACCGTTCCAGGGCGGCGACAAGTGGAGCACGCCCGATGTCGGCAACCCAGATCGCTACCGCCGGTCGATTTATACCTACACCAAACGCAGTATCCCGTACCCCATGTTCGCCGCGTTCGACGCTCCGTCGCGTGAGTTCTGCACGCCACGGCGGCTACGTTCGAACACGCCACTGCAAGCCTTGACGACACTCAACGACGTCACGTTTGTGGAGTGCATGCAAGCACTGGCCGAGAAGATCGAATCAATGGACGGGGCGTTGGAAGAGCGTTTGAAGAAAGGATTCCAGTTGGTAACTTCGCGGTCGCCAACCTCCGCTGAACAGAAGATCCTGGTGGCTCTGTACGAGCAAGCCAAGCAACAGTCCGAACAAGAGCAAGACGCCTACGAAGCGGTCGCGTCTGCGTTGTTGAACCTCGACGAAATTATGAGCAAATAAGATGAATCGCGAATCGATCTCTCAAGAACTTTTTCGTCAGTCGTTGTTGCAAACCAGTCGCCGGCAATTCCTGACCGAATCCGCCGCTGGACTCGGAGCCGTTTACTTGGCGACTCAGCAAGCGGGCGGGAACCCTGCCCATGCGAATGCATCGCTGCAACATGGTTTTGATCCCCAGCACGACGCCACCAATCCGCTCAGCCCACTGACGCCGCCTCAACCGGCCAAGGTCAAGCGGGTGATCTACCTGCACATGGTCGGTGCACCCAGCCAACTGGAACTGTTCGACTACAAGCCGGATCTCAAAAAGCTCGACGGCAAGGAGTGCCCGCAGTCGTTCTTGGAAGGCAAACGCTTCGCGTTCATCAACGGCATGCCTCGCATGCTGGGGCCCCAGTATGACTTTCAGCAACACGGTGAATCCGGTGCATGGGTGTCCGAGTTGATGCCCAACTTGGCCAAGCAAGTCGACGATTTGTGCTTCTTGAAAACGGTCAAGACAGACCAGTTCAACCACGGGCCGGCTCAGTTGATGGTGCATACCGGAGCCGCTCCGATGGGATCGCCGTCGATCGGTTCCTGGGTCACGTACGGTTTGGGCAGCGAGAACGAAGACCTGCCTGGATTCATCGTTTTGTTGTCCGGCGGTCGATTGCCTCGTGTGGGCAAGGCTCTATGGGGATCAGGCTTTTTGCCGTCGGTCTACCAAGGCGTGCAGTGCCGATCCAAAGGCGATCCGGTTTTGAACGTCGCCAACCCCGAAGGCGTTTCGCGACAAGAGCGGCGTCAGGTTTTAGATGCTTTGGCGGCACTCAATCAAGAGTCGTTGCAGCAATACGGCGATCCTGAAACGGTCACCCGGATCGCTCAGTATGAGATGGCTTATCGGATGCAGGTGGCTGCTCCCGAGGCAATGGATCTGTCGCAGGAAACAGCGGAAACGCTTGAGAGCTACGGTGCTGAGCCTGGCAAAGAATCGTTTGCCAACAACTGCTTGCTCGCGCGGCGTTTGGTCGAAGAAGGCGTCCGCTTTGTGCAGTTGTTCGATTGGGGCTGGGACACGCACGGATCCAATCGCGGCGAATCGCTCGAGCACGGACTGCCGGACAAGTGCAAGCAAACGGATAAGCCCATCGCGGCGTTGCTGGCTGATTTGAAACAGCGTGGAATGTTGGAAGACACGCTGGTCGTGTGGGGCGGCGAGTTCGGGCGCACACCGATGCGAGAAAACCGAGGTGGAGCAACAATGGCATTCCACGGCCGCGACCACAGCCCCGAGGCGTTCACAATGTGGCTGGCTGGCGGCGGCGTCAAACCTGGGTTCACCTATGGCGAGACCGATGCGGTCGGCTACACGGCCGCGACCGAGTCCGTGCACCTGCGAGACTTCCACGCCACCCTGCTGCACCTGCTCGGCTTCAACCACGAGACGATGGTCTACCCCTTCAAAGGCCTCAACCAACGCCTCACCGGAGTCAAACAAAGCCGAGTCGTCGAAGAGATTTTGACGTAGACGGCGTAGGTCGGCTCATCGCAACCCGCCGCGTCAGCAAGGCCACCTCTCTCGCCCAGTAGCTGTTCGCTCCTTGCTCACGCGGCGGGTTGTGGCTGTGCGATGTTGTGTGAATCAAGGCATTCGTCACAACCCGCAGCGTAAGCAAGGCTACCCACGACCTTTTACAAAGGAATCTTCGAGCAAGCGGTTCCGTCCCGCGTTGAAGACGCCGATCATAACCCGCCGCGCAGTAAGGAGGTGCTCAAAGTCATAACCCGCCGCGTTAGCAAGGCCACACGCAATATCCACAATGAAATCTTCGACGAGGCGGTTCCACGACGCAAACTTCTCTATCATCGCCCACCTATCGCAGGAGGCCGATCGTGCCCGACGACCCAGTTGCATTCTTCCTCACATGGCCCACCTACGGGACATGGCTCCCAGGTGATCACCGTGGCTGGGTCTTGCATCAACACGGTTGGAAGATGCCTGACCCAGCAAAGCAGGCCGAGGCATCAGTCATAACCCGCAGCGTAAGCAAGGTCGCGCGCAACCTTCTACAATAAAAATTTCCAACAGGCGGTTCAGCTTGGGCCGCGGTGCGTTTTTAACGCCGTTGTCCAACTTCTGCGTGAGGCCAATCATGCCTGATGCCCCGATCGCCTTCTTCTTGACTTGGCCCACCTACGGCACATGGCTCCCCGGTGATCATCGTGGCTGGGTCTTGCATCAACACGGTTGGAAGATGCCTGATCCAGCAAAGCAGACGGAGGCCTCCGCAAGAATGAACGAAGACGCGTGTCTCTTGTCGGTTGCTGAGCGAGACTTGGTCGAGCGACAAGTTGCGGAGACGTGTCGAGTCCGCAGGTGGGAACTGCATGCTAGCTCCTGCCAGTCCAATCATCTGCATGTTGTACTCTCAGCACCGGGTGTTGATCCGAAACGAGTTCGGGCCGACTTGAAAGCATGGTGCACACGGCGTTTGAACGAAGGCTCACCACGAGATCGCAAGCGATGGTGGGCGGATCGCGGAAGTCAGCGGTATATCTGGGACGAGGATGGATTGGAACGAGTGGTAACCTACGTGCAGGTAGCCCAAGGCCGCAAAGACCAGGACCTCGAATGATTGTGACGCACGCACGTTGAGCGTATCTGCCGTCTGTCACAACCCGCCGCGCCAGGCTTTGCCATCAGTCACAACCCGCGGCGTTAGCAAGGCCTTGCATTCGTCCTGCGTCCTCTGCCACAACCCGCGGCGTTAGCAAGTCTGTCGTCTCGTCTTCTAGTTGGTTGATCCTTGCTTACGCGGCGGGTTATGACTTTCATGCCGTGGCAGGATGGAGGCATCAGTTTTCTCGCCTGCTACACCTCAACGCCGGAACATCATCAGATCCGCAGCCAGCGTCACCGGCATCGCCGTGGCGGTCTGCACGCGAGCGTTCTGCGAGAACCGCACGCCACGATAGGTCATCGCCATCGCATCGGCGATCGCATCGCTGTCCAAGTCAACCTGTTCTTGCCACAGTCGATGTTCGACCAGCTTCAATCCAGCAACCGCCATCTCGTCGACGACCTTCTCCCAACGACTTCGTCGCTGGCCCGATTGCTGCACGTGTTCGCGAAGCTCGATCAAGTCCTCTTCGCCGGGAACGGCAACGATCAGCATTCCATCTTCCGTCAGCACCCGAGCAATCTCGGCAACCGGACGACGACCGAACAACGACAGCACACACGACACACTGCCATCCGCCACCGGCAGTGAACGGTCCGCGTTGGCCCATACCCAAGTCGCTTCCGGCCACCCGCGAGCGGCCAGCTTGATCGCTTTCTTTGACAGATCGATCCCGCAGTAACTGCCCGGCGAATCGCCAAACAAAGCCGGCCCAAAGGTGCCTTCGCCGCACCCCAAGTCGATTGCCCTGGAGTTGCTCGCGTCGCTTCGAGCCGCCACCCAAGGTCGCAAGGCATCAATCAATCCAGCCGCATGCCCACGCTCAAGCCAACGATGGCGAGCCAGCACCGCAGCGTCCGCATCGCCCGGTTGTTTGGACTTGCGATCCTGCGGCTGGGACAAGCTGTAGTAGCCCTCGCGAGCTCGATCGAAATGGTGCCGCTTCTCACAGCGCAGTCCACCCTCCACCGGCGACAAAGCCAACCCGCAATTCCGAACCGTGCAACGCAATTCAAACAAACCGAAACCTTCTCATTCATCCAAACCTGTTGATCCCAACCCACTGCCTGCACAATCCCACTCGTCATAACCCGCCGCGTCAGCAAGGCCGCTCACCCGTAGCCGGATTCGTTAGAATTCGGGCGCATACACATTCCCGGCACATCGGCCATGCATCAATGTAGGCCATGTCTCACATGGCACCCAGCCGATGCTTCACCAGAAGCGAGGCGTCCAGCAATCCCCAGTCTCTGCCCACGACATATCGTTCAGCCACAGACAGCGCAGACCTTACCGAGATGACGCAGCGAGCTTACTTCACTGCCCTGCAAGTCCGCCCATCACAACCCGCCGCATCTGCAGGGCCACTCGTCCCAACCCGCCGCGTAAGCAAGGCCACGGCAACAGCCAATCAGCCTCACTGACGTATCGGGTTAGGACGTGCAGTTCCCACCAAATTGTTGGCGAATCCGGCTACCAATGATTGCGAGCCACCCCGTCCCAACCCGCCGCGTCAGCAAGGCCACCGCAGCATCTCGCGTAGCCTTATTCACGTTTCGGGTTATGACTGCAATGCCCCGAGCCTCTCGCTTGGCTTCCTCTCGTCACAACCCGCCGCGTCAGCAAGGCCGCATCCCTCACACATCAAACAACTCGTACTCAACCTCTTTCAAAATCCCAGGCTGAGGAACCGGGTACGATCCATCCGCATTCGCGATCACGGGGGCGGGACCGTCGACGGTCAACTCCGCCACGCCGGGGGCAAACTCATGCGGGCAGTTGGTCATCTGGTCCAGCGTGATCTCTTGGCCGGTGTGAGCCGCCATGCGGCCCATGCTGGTCACCAAGCTCGCTTGCACACCGCGTGGCACCTCGTTGTACGGCTTGTTGTGAATGATCGCATCGACGAGATCCGTCCATTCCAGGCGATACGGATTCTTTTCCGGTTGCGGGTACGCCCAAGCCACCTCGCGGCGACTTTGGTTTTGGCCTTCAAAGATCCGGACCTTGCCCGG
>NZ_DDGH01000042.1:33638-36296 GCF_002337565.1 Rhodopirellula sp. UBA1907
CTTCATGCAACGGCCGTCAAAGAACAGCTTGCTGCCGTCGGGATAGGTGTACTCCACCGCGTAGGTGTCAAAGTTTTGGTCGATCCAATCGCCGCGGTAGTGACGTCCGCCCAGAGCCTGAGCCTTGACCGGCCAAGCGTTCTTCATCCAAGACGTTTCGTCGATTTGGTGGATATAGAAATCGCTGAAGCAACCACCGCTGGCCCACAGGAAGCTATGAAAATTCTTGATCTGCCACAGCGTTTCTGGCATGTCGTCCGAGCGACGTTTGGTGAACGCCGATGCGATCGGGCCATGCATACGGTAAGCACGCATCATGATGATGTCGCCGATCTGGCCGTCTTGAATACGCTTGAACAACTCTTGTCGTCCGCGGCAGTGACGAACCATCAAACCCACGCCGCACTTCAGATTCTTCTCATCGGCCTTGGCGGAAAGTTCCAGCATCCGTTTGGACGAAGGCCCGTCGGCAGTCAGCGGTTTCTCCATGAACACGTTCAGGCCCTTGTCGATCGCGTACTGGAAGTGCACCCATCGAAACGCCAGCGGAGTCGCCAGGATCACAATGTCACCCGGTTCGAGCGTATCCATCGCATGCTTGTAAGCATCGAAGCCAACGAACTGCCGTTCCTCAGGTACATCGACTTTCTCCGGCGCATCGATGTGTTCATTGGAAAGAGCCTTCACACTGCGAGCCACGTTCTCCGGAAACACATCCGCCACCGCGACGACTTTCAGCTTCGCGTTGTCCACATGCAACGCATCATTCGCCGCCCCCGTCCCACGACCACCCGCCCCAACCAAAGCCACCTGAATCACATCCGGAGTCTCCTGCCCATGCACCGCGCGAGCATTGAGTGTCGCCCCCGCCGCAACACCGCCAGCCAAGGTCGCTGATTTCAGAAAGCCACGACGACCAAGCGTGTCCCCATCGTTAGCGGAACGGTGCAAGCCGTCCGGTGCCGAGCAGTCGGGCTTCACATCCTGGCATTCAGATCCATCAACAGCATTCACATCACGATTCATCAGGTCAGCTCCAAGGGTGGGATGTTGGGGAGGGAGTCTCGGAAAGTGTCTCCGGGGCCACGCATTCTATCTGAACCCAAGCCGGCTTGTGTCTTGCGCCCCTGCTCCGTTTCACGTTTGAATCTTCCTATCCCAACCCGCCGCGTCAGCAAGGTCACTACAACATCCTGCGCAGCCTCACTGACGTTTCGGGTTATGACTGGCAGTGAGTCTCACGTACGCCCCCTCAAACTGTCCCAACCCGCCGCGTTAGCAAGGCCACTCACCCGTAGCCGCATCCGCCAGAATTCGGAGCCACTTGCATTCTCGTTTCATTGTTCATGCAGCTTGGCAGGTGCTTTTGTAGGCCATGTCTCACATGGCACTCAGCCGATGCTTCGAATGAAGCGAGGCGTCCAGCAAGCCTCGCTTTCTGTCAACTGAATCGCGTTTGCCGCAGATTGCACCGAATTTACAGAGAAGAGATGTCGTTCTACAGGCAGCTCCCCAGTCACAACCCGCCGCGTCAGCAAGGCCACTGCAACATCCTGCGTAGCCTCACTAACGTTTCGGGTTATGACTGGCCGTGAGTCTCACGTACGCCCCCTCAAGCTGTCCCAACCCGCCGCGTCAGCAAGGCCGGTTCACCCGTAGCCGCATCCGCCAGAATTCGGTCCTCACGCTGCGATCAACGCACAACGAGCCACCCCCGAGAGCAGCGTTCTCAATGGCGTGCAAGCCCCCGTTGCCAGCGGGTGGTTGGCAAGGTTTCCGATAGCCATCCTCCATCGCTGAGACGTCTGAGTCAACGCCAGGCTTCGCTCGGATGCGAGGTCGTACCACCCTGTCCGACTGGCCCTGCGGTGAAGTCGCGATGGCCGGTTTTTCCGGTGGATGCAGCCTGAATGGGGATGGGTCATTGCATTCTTGGGCGGTCCCCCGGAGACGAAGAATACGTCTTCTCGGGGGATAAGCCTGATAGCGGTGCTTGGTATCAAGAAGATGAGACGCTCGAATCACCGTAGGGAATGAAATACCACTCGTCCGGTTGGGTGGTTTGTTTCCAAGTGGAAGTTCAGTGAATGAACGTCTGTACGCTCAACCACTGGATTTGTACTCAGGGAAAATAAATTTTTCCAACGCGTTCAGGCATTTGTTCCCCAGAAAACGTTTTGTAACGAGTATTTCCCGGTGGTTGCGATCCGGCATGCAATGGCGTGGGCCCGGAACTTTTTTCCATTCGAGGGGGGTTCTTCAAGTTTTAATCGATCGAATGCTTGTTTACCCTAAAACCCCCAGTTAGGATCTCTCCTCACACTCGAACTGGTACCCCTTCCATGGGGTGCGCGTAGATCGTTTTTCCAGTGATTGGAAGGGGGGTCTGAGTTCGGGCGGATTGATTTGAGGCCGCTTTTGGGCGGCGACTACCTTCACCCTCGATACCAGCGCTCCCAACGATGCACCAACGGTAGCGTTGAGCAATGACACCGGTTCAAGTGACAGTGACTCGATCACCAGTGATGGGTCGCTGAGTGTTATAGGAACCGAGTCAGGTACAACGGCTCAATACTCGGTTGATGGGACGAGCTACAGCAGCACCGCCCCGACCTACGCAAACGATGGGACCGAGGATGGCGAGAAGACGGTGTATGT
>NZ_DDGH01000065.1:0-11758 GCF_002337565.1 Rhodopirellula sp. UBA1907
TCGGTGGCGCTATCGCTTACCGACGGCTACCATCTGACATCCCTACCGGGATGGAAACTTGCGCAAACGAATACGCCCTACAACAGAAAACATTTCGCGGTCCAGGTTAACACCCAAATGGCTCACGAGATTAAACCCAATCATTCCTGCTTAGCAGCAGACGCTCATCGAGCAAGTTCAATTGGCCGCAGACTGCTTTGTCTTTGTCGACCTCGAGCGGTTCAGGGGTTGGAGCTGGACCATCGAACAAGAATTGCATTCGCAGATCAGCGGCATGAGCGGAAGCACAACACCACGTGACCAAGCAGGCAATCGAAAGGGTGAGCGTTTTCATGGGTGAGCCTTGCACTCGTAGCGGTAGCCGAGGCCATAAACGGTTTGGATGATGCGTGGGTGTTTGGGATCGCGTTCGATGCGTTTGCGGAGTTGACTGACGGTTTGATCGATTGTTCGGCTGTTGGGGACTCGGCCGGGACCCCAGCATTCTTGAAACAGCGTTTGGCGATGCACCACATCCCCGTCAGCGTCATGCAGCAAGATCAAGATTTGCAGTTCTCTTGCAGTGAGTTCAATGGTCGCATCGCCACGAGTGGCTCGCAGCTTTGATGGGGTGACTTGCAAGTCGTCCATGTTGAACGTGACATGCGTGGTCGGGTCTTTTACGCAGGGAGCTTGGCTGGGTTCCGGTTGGCAGCGCCTGAGGACGGCTTTGACTCGGGCGATGACTTCGTGCGATCCAAACGGTTTGCTGATGTAGTCGTCTGCTCCCAGTTCCAGCCCAACCACTTTGTCGATCTCGTCGCCCTTGGCGGTGATGAAAATTACCGGCGTCCGGTGGTCTTCGGCACGCAGAAGTCGACAAACGTCAAAACCGCTCTTCATCGGCATCATCACATCCAGACACACCAAATCGAACTTCTTTGCTTCGATCATTTTTGACGCGGAAAGGCCATCACCGACTGTTGCCACATCGTAGCCTTCCGCACCCAGCAATTCCTCCAGGGCAGCACGGGTGTGCCGGTCATCTTCGGCGATCAAAATCCGGGTCATGATGGTTCGGTTTGGGAAGACGAGACACGATTGGAAGTTGGGTTCACCGGTTGCAGAATGAAGCGAAAATGTGATCCCGACTCGGAAGGAATCCAGGTCAGTTCGCCACCGTGCCGACGGGCCGCGTTGCGGGCGATCGCCAGTCCCAGGCCTGTTCCCGCTGGTGCGGACAAGGAATCGTCAAGTCGTTCGAAGGGTTCGAAGATGCGTTTCGCTTCCGACTTGGTGATCCCTGGACCCTTGTCGATCACGTCGATGGTGATCAGGGTCGCTGTTTTGACGCTGGTCAGTGTGGCTCGCTTTCCAGAGGCCGCGTATTTTTCGACGTTGCTGAGCAGGTTCACCAGGACCAGTTCGATCACATCGGTGTCGATCGGGATTGCTTCGTTGGCGTTGAGTTTCAGATTCGTTTTGATCTCGAGACTCTCGAAAGCGGGAGCAAAACTTTCCACGACGCGGCGGATGATTTGATCGGGGGCTTCGATTGTCGGACGTAGTTTGCCTTTTCCCGAAACCATGTCGAGGACGCCTGTGACCAAACGAGAAAGACGCTGACTCTCCTCTTCGATCACATCCAAACGCTCCAGCAACCGCCCTCGTTGGTTGGGCTTATCTGATGATGACGTCGTTTCCGAGTCCAGATCGCGTTTGGCGAGTTCGGCGTACAGGCGAATGTTGGTCAACGGAGTTCGCAATTCGTGCGACACGTGGCTGGCGAAACTAACACGTTGTTGAGCCAAAGCCATTTGACGCCGGATCGTTGTCAGGACATATGCTCCCAGCAACAACAATGTGGTTGCGAGCGCTAACAAGGTTGCCAGCAATGGAACGGTTCCATCGGCTAGCCATCCCGGCGACGCGTCAGTGGACGGCGTGTAGATCAAACGCCATCCGTTCCATGGTGCTTCCATTCGAACGGTGGCAAGCGGTTGGATTGGGGCGATTGTTTCACTGGAGTCGCCCCAGCGGTACACCGTTCGGTCGGTGCTGTCTCGCAGTTCGTATCGCCCGCTCTCATCGGCGGAAGTGGCGGGCAAGGCTTCGACCAAGTCCGCCATCCAACGCCCTCGTTCCAGAACGATTCCGGTGGCGGTCTGGTCGGATCGCGGCAACCAGAGCACCAATTGCAGGCCGTCCTCGTGGAACCAACTTTGCCAGCGAGTGCTGGTGGTTGATGAGGTGCTTGCGAACGATGATTTTGACGTCCGGGAAGTTCGTGACTGCGGGAGGTTTTGCTTGATGGACGACAAGGATCCGGAATCACCTCGAGGAGCATTGGCTTCCTCGATTTCTCCAATCGGTCGACCGCGAGCGAGTTCACTCAGGGCGGCATACCACAACATTTCCGAGGTTTCGTCGACAACAGGTTTGCGAGGGTAGATCAAACGCCCATCGCGATCGACCAGCAAGACTGAACGAACGATTGGTGTTGAGCGGCGAAGTTCCGCCAGGCGATTCAGGTCACGCTTGGCCTCGCGAAGTTGGTCGCCCAGATCGGTTTCATATCGCTGGGCGATGGGACGTAAGTTGGAACTCAAGTCCCGAAGTCGCCCAGCGAAGAGTTGTTGCAATTGTTCACGTTGCTGCTGTTGTTGCCGCGCGAGCGTGGCGGTTCCAAACCAGCCGATCAAGATCAGCGGTGAAACGATGAGCAACAGCAATGCGAGAACGTGACGGAGAAGCAAAAGCGATCACTTGCCAGAGGCGGAGGACGGGGAAGGCGAGAGGCTGGGCACATCAACCGAATAGGGTTGTTGACTTTGTACTGCATTTTGCAACTGTCGCATGCTCTTGCGAGTTGAATTCCACTTGGAACGATCGACAATCGCTTCGGCTTGCATCTCGTTGCTTTCTTCTGCCAATTTCAGTTCGGGCAGCACACTGTTCACGCCTTTGGCTTCACACTCAAAGTAGAGCTTGTTGAGAGAGGCCGCATTTTGATTCAGCAACGATTGTGCTGCTTTGACTTGGCCCGCATCCCGCAGCGCGGTGGCTTCGCGATTGAGTTCGGTAGTGATTTGCAAACTGCAGTAGGCGTAAACCTCCATGTCTTTGGCCTCTTCGACGATCTTCTCTTCCTCGCTGAAGCGGACCTGAATGCTGCTGGTGAGCTTCTCTTTGGTTTCTGTTTGCAGATTGCGATACTGCACCGTGACTTCTGCCAAGTCTCGGGTGGAGTCTTCCGTGCCGGGTGATACTTCGGTTTCGACGATGAAGTAACGTTCTTGATTGGCATAAAGTTGGGCGAGCGGAATGCGAATCGTTTGGCCTTCGATGTCTCCTTCGCTGCCGATCATGCGAACGGGACGGACGGACTCATCCAGTTTGACCACGATTTCAAATTCGTTCGCAACGACGCTGAGCAAACCGTCGAACTCTTGGTTGAAGACCGCCACCAAACTGTCGGCGTCTTCGATGAAGGCGTGGTTGCCACCGCCCACTGATGCGAGCGCGACCATCAAGTCTTCGTTGTAACCTGAACCCAGTCCAAGCGTGCTAACGCTAATCGCTTCCTTCATCAGCGAACGTCCCAACCCTTCCAGTTCTTGTGGGCTTTTGGGACCCACGTTGGCCAAGCCGTCCGAAAGCAGGATGACTCGGTTGACTTGTTCGTCGGCCAAGAACTTACGAACTTCCGCGGCACCCTTGCTGACTCCGGCGAACAAGGCGGTGGAGCTGCCCGCTTGGATCCCGCGAATTTTTTGTTTGATCGATGCTCGGTCGGTGGCTTTGGTGGCGGGGACCAAGACGGTGACATTGCTGTCATACAGAACGACTGAAACGATGTCGTCATTGCTCAGCCGATCGATCGCGGCTTCGGCAGCTTCTTTGGCTCGCGCGAGTTTTTGTCCGCTCATTGATCCGCTGTGGTCGAGTACCAAGCAGACGTTGACGGGCGGTCGTTCTTCCATGGATTTCAGCTCAAAACCGGTCAGTGCGATGCGCAAATGGTTCGTTTGCTTTTCACCCGCTTTCATCACGGGGTGGACCAAGCGGACATCCAACTTGACTTGTTCGGCACTCGCTTGGTGAAGCGGTGAGACCGTCATGGCGGCAACAAGTAACATCAACAATGAGAAACGCATCGGAAGGCTCCTGGGACAAGAGTGGACTAGCGATCGAGCCGGACATGGCTCGGACGTCACTCATTGAACGAAAAGAGGTCGCCCAAAAGTTCGAATGGGTGTCAGCCAATTGTAAAAGAAATGTCATCCAATGAATTCTCGCTGTTTCGCCGGGGAAATCCCCTCCGATCGGACCGTCCGTCATCGCTTTTCTAATGATTTCTGATCTCGACGAAGAGACAGTTGAGGTGCGGTGGCGTGCTCCACCGGCGCGTGAATCAGGTAAACTGCAACCCATGAGCAACGCACCCGCTTCGTCGACGACCGATCCGACTCCCGCCGTCAGCACCCCGACCGATGCCAAGCGGCAAGCGTCCGGGCCGTTGCTGACTCCTGCCTTGTTGGGGCGACTCGAGCGGTTGGAGTTGGTTTCCCGAAAGATTTTTCGCGGGCGGATGAAAGGCGAGCGGCTCAGCCGTCGAAAAGGTCAAAGCGTCGAGTTCGCGGACTTTCGGAACTACGTCCCTGGCGACGACCTTCGGTTGATCGATTGGAATTTGTACGCCCGATTGGATCAGTTGTTTTTGAAACTGTTCCAAGAAGAAGAGGACCTGCACTTCCATGCCTTGATCGACACAAGCGCGTCGATGAACTTTGGAACGCCGAACAAGCTGCGTGTCGCCAAGCAACTCGCGGCCGCGCTCGGATACGTGGGGCTTTGTCATGGTGACCGTGTTTGTGTTCGAGCCATGGGTGCGGAAGGTCAGCATGCACCGGTGCTACGATCGCGTGGTTCGTTCTGGAAAATGTTGAACTACTTGGATGGTTTGTCGGGTGGCGAGAATGTTTCGCTGCACGATGGAGTCAAGGACTTTGTGATGCGAGGTGGCGGCAGCGGCGTGGTCGTGCTGATCACCGACATGATGGACAAAGCCGGTTACGAATCAGCACTGCGGATGTTGATCGGTCGGCAAATGGATGTGTTTGTGTTGCAAGTGCTGTCACAAGAAGAAATTGATCCGCCGCTGCGAGGTGACCGACGGTTGATTGATGTCGAGGACGGCGATGCGGCCGAGATCACCGTCAATCAATTTGTGTTGGACAAGTACCAAGCCAACCTCAAGGCATTCCTCAATCAAATTCGGCAGTACTGTGCCAAGCGATCGATTGTGCATGTGATGGTTCCAACCGACACGCCGATTGAAACGGTGATCACGAAGTACCTGCGAACTCGTGGGGTCGTGCGATGAACGGTGGTGGAATGAGTTGGATTCCGGCTTTGTCGGGAGTGTTGCCGTGGGTGGTGTTGGCGTGCGTGCCAGTGGGCATCGTACTGCTTTACTTTTTGAAGCTGCGACGTGAGCCGGTTGAAGTGCCGAGCACGTATTTGTGGTCTCGAACGATCGAGGATCTGCACGTCAATAGTTTGCTGCAACGGCTTCGCAACAGCCTGTTGTTGTTGCTGCAATTGTTGGCGGTGCTGTTGGCGGCGCTTGCCTTGTTCCGGCCAGGCATGCGAGGCGAAGCGAATTCGCTGGGCCGGATGGTGTTCCTGCTGGATACGTCCGCCAGCATGCAAGCACCGGCGGAAGACGCCGATGGGGCAGGGGGGAGCGGTCGCAGTCGGTTTGAAGAAGCTCGCCGGCAAATCGGCGATCGCATTGACACGATGACGGATTCTGAGTCGGCGATGCTGGTGACATTCAGCGATCGAGCCGAAGTGATGCAGGCGTTCACGTCGGATCGCAATCGTCTGCGTGATGCACTGGATCGGTGTGAAGTCACGAATCGACCAACGGATATTCTGGGAGCACTGCGAGCGGCGGACGGATTGGCCAACCCGCGTCGGACCAGCGAAATTGGCGACGTCAACGATGTGCAAGTCGCTGACGCGATGCCCGCGGAACTGATGCTGTATAGCGATGGCAACTTTGGCGATGTGACGCAGTTCAGTTTGGGCAACTTGCAACCAACCTATGTTGCGATTGGATCCGATGCGGTCCGCAACTTGGCGATCGTTTCATTCTCGGCTCAGCGTGATTTGCAGAACCCCGATCAGATCCAGGTTTTCGCGACCGTGCTGAACACGGGCACGTCGGATGAGTCCACGGAAGCGTCTTTGTACATCGATCAAAACTTGGTGGATGCGGCGTCGGTGGATTTGGAACCGGAGGCTCAAACCGGATTGTCGTTCACGATTGAATCTTCCGATGCGGTTGCGTTGCGGTTGCAGCTTGACAGCGAAGACGATTTGAGGATCGACAACGAAGCTTTCGCGGCGTTGACTCCCGCGGGGCTGGTTTCGGTGTTGGTTGTTACTCCAGGCAACCGAGCGCTCGAGCTGGGTTTGACAACGCCGAAGTGCCAGCAGATTGCGGCTTGCGAATTTGTGACGCCTGACTACATGGAAACCGAGGCGTATGAAAAACGAGTGGCATCGGGACGCGACGATTTGATAGTTTACGATCGATGCCGACCCAAGGATTCTCCTCCGACCAACACGTTCACCATGGGGGAATTACCCAGCGACGATTGGAAGTGGAAAACCGAGTCGGGCGCGTTGACGTTGATTGACATCGACCGAACGCATCCGGTGCTTCGGTATTTGGAGCTGTATTCGTTGCTGGTGTTTTCCGGCCGAGCCGTGGAAGGACCATCGGGATCACTGACCTTGGTGGAATCGGACGTCGGTCCGGTGATGGCGATTGCTTCTCGCGATGGATACCAGGATTTGGTGCTGGGGTTCCCGCTTGTCAGCGAAGACGAATCGGGTGACATGCAGGCCAACACCAATTGGTACGCTGAACGGTCTTGGCCGGTGTTCTTGTTCAATGTCTTGAGGAACCTGGCTGGGGCGGCTCAGTCGTCAGGGGCACCGAGTTATCAACCAGGGCAAACCGTGATGGCTCGCCTCGAAAACGTTCTGGAATCGGTCGAGGTCTTGCGAACGGTTGAGCAAGGCAGAAAAGAATCCTTGGGCGAGCAACCCGTCGGTGCGGGCGGGGTGGTCGAAATCGTTTCGACGTCTCTGCCTGGTAATTATCAACTGATCGCCGCCGAAACCGACCAAGTGGTTGATCGGTTTGCGGTCAATTTGTTCGATGCTCGTGAAAGTCGATTGGCATCGCAGCCGACCGTTGAGCTGGGGTACGAATCAGTGGAGGCAACCGATGCGGGAATCGAGGTGCGTCGCGAATTTTGGCGACCGCTATTGATCGCCGTGTTGGTGTTGATGGCATTGGAGTGGTGGTTCTACACACGGCGGTTGGCGTAGGATTGACGGACCCCGATGATTTCATTGGTCGTTTGTTTCCACGCACATTGTTGTTAGATGCCGAGTTCGCCCAGCCGCCGTCGTTTCGAAGCCTATCGTCAAGCGGTTCGTGATCGTCATCGCCGAGGGAATCAGGACACTGAAAAGGATCTGGCCAGCGGCCGCGGCGGCCATCATCACGGTGGTGGTCCGGGTGGAAAGAAGATCGGGGCTCGCGAGCGATCGTTTCGCGAATTGTTCCTTGCATTTTGGAAGCTGATTGCCGGACAAAGGGGGGCCATTCTGACGGCTCTGGCGTTGTTGACGGTCAGCATTGGGTTGCGATTGATCCCGCCGTTGGGAACCAAGTTGGCAATCGATTCGGTGCTGACTCGTCCACCCAAACCCCTGCCGGATTGGGTGAACGCGATCCCAAATTTGAGCCAGATTTTGGGCGACCCGATGTCGTCGCCAATGAGGGTTCTGATCGCGATTGGATTGTTGGTGACCGTCCTGACCGCCATCGGAACCGCGGTGAATTTGGTGGGCCGTTGGATCGCAACCAAAGCGGTCAACAAAACGCAAGTGTCCATCCGAGCGACCGTGTTCGATCACGCCGTTCATTTGCCGCTGCACCACGTGCATTCCATGAAGAGCGGCGGAGTGGCCAGTCTGATCCGAGAGGATGCAGGTGGCGTCGCGGATCTGATCTTCAGCATGCTTTACAACCCCTGGCGGGCGATCGTTCAGTTCATTGGCAGTCTGGTCATCCTGATGCTGGTGGATTGGAAGCTGATGCTGGGTGGGATGTTTTTGTTGCCGACCGTTTGGTTGACGCACCGCACCTACATCAACCGCATTCGTCCTCTGTTTCGAGATGTGCGCAAGCAACGGCAGAAGATCGACAGCGGCGCGACAGAAACCTTTGGCGGTATTCGCGTCGTGCGAACGTTTTCGCGATCTCGCAGCGAGTCGAGTCGCTACGTGCGGGAAGGTGACTTTCTGGTTCGACAACAGTTGTTCACTTGGTGGTGGATGCGGATCATCGAGACGATCTGGGAAGTGTTGATTCCACTCGCTTCTACAGGCTTGCTGCTCTATGGCGGCTATCAAATCATCGAAGGCAATCTGACGCTCGGTGATCTGATGATGTTCTTGGTCTACCTGACAATGTTGTTGGATCCGCTGGCGACGATCGCGGGCAGTGCGGTCGCGTTCCAGAACAATCTGGCTGGATTGGATCGCGTGCTTGACGTGTTGGATGTGGAAGAGGAGTTGCCCAGTCGCGAGGGTGCGATCTCGTTGCCTTCGAAACAGCGAGTGGGGGACCTGTCCATTCAGAACGTGACATTCCGCTATCCAGGAACCGAGACGCCGGTGCTGAAAGAGGTGAGCTTCGATGTCGCTTCGGGACAAACGGTTGCTTTGGTGGGACGCAGCGGAGCGGGCAAGACGACGCTGACCAACTTGATCGCTCGGTTTTACGACCCCGCTGAAGGAGCGATTTGTTTCAACGGTCGGGATCTGCGGGACATTCAGTTGTCCAGCTATCGATCGCTGCTTGGGATTGTGGAGCAGGACGTGTTTTTGTTCGACGGTTCTATTCACGAGAACATTGCCTACGCACGGCGGCGGGCGTCTCGTGAAGATGTGATTTCGGCAGCAAACGCGGCTGCCGCGGATGAGTTCATTCGCAAGTTCCCCGAGGGATACGACACCGTGATTGGAGAACGCGGCGTCAAGTTGTCAGGCGGTCAGCGCCAGCGTTTGGCCATCGCACGAGCGATCCTGGCCGACCCTCAAATCCTGATCTTGGATGAAGCGACCAGCAACTTGGATAGTGAAAGCGAGCGTCTGATCCAGGACAGTTTGAGTGAGTTGCTGCAGGACCGAACCGCGTTCGTGATCGCTCACCGATTGAGCACGATCATGAACGCTGACAAAATCGTGGTTCTGGAAGACGGGGAAGTGCTCGAGATAGGCACCCACGACGAATTGGTCGCACGGGGTGGCCGTTATCGGGACATGGTGATGCTGCAAATGGATCAAGGCATGCAAACCAGTCGGTGAGACAGGACTCGCGTGATCGCTTATCATTCGCGGTTAGCGTCCTGGCTTGCAATCAGCGATGCGTTCCACGTGTCGCGAGGGTTTTGATAGCAGATGACGAATTCGACCTCACAACCGCTTTTTGGTCGAACGATCAATCTCCTGCGTGACTTCGCGGTGACACGCAGTTCCGCATTGGCATGGTGCATCCTTGCCATTTCGCTGACCGTGACAGCCATCGCTTGGTTTTTGTCGAGCCAGTACATTCGCGATCGAGCGTCGGACCGCTTTCTGTTTCGCGTGAGTGAAATGGAAGTCTCGATCGAGCAACGGATGTTGGAATACGAACAGGTGCTTCGCGGCGGCGTTGGATTGATGGAAGCGTCCAACAACGTCTCACGAGCCGAATGGCGGACCTACTTTGAGAACTCTCGTTTCCAGGAGTACTACCCTGGGATTCAAGGAGTTGGATTCAGTCGGGTTGTAAAGGCGGATGAAAAAGATGCCTTTGTCGAATCCGTTCGCGCCGAGGGTTTTCCCGAGTTTGATATCCGGCCCGCAGGTGAACGCGATGTCTACACAGCGATCGTTTATCTCGAACCGTTCGATTGGCGGAATCAGCGGGCCTTCGGATTCGATATGTACTCCGAGGCGACTCGGCGAGCGGCAATGGACGCGGCGGTCGCATCAGGCGAACCCACCATTTCAGGCGTTGTCAAATTGGTGCAGGAAACCGAGGACGATGTCCAACAAGGTTTCCTGCTGTACTTGCCGGTCTTTGAAAACGGCGAAACGGTTGATGGAAAAGATCAACGATTGGCATCGATTGTTGGCTTTGTGTACGCGCCCTTTCGAACTCGAGATTTGATGGTCGGGATTCGGAAATCGAATCTGCCGGACATCGATTTTAAAATCTACGATGGTGAGAGCGAGTCGACTGCCAACTTGCTCTACAGCAGTCACCTCCCAATGTTGAGGCCGGCCAGCGAGGGCGATGCGGATTTTGTGCTGACGAAACAGCTCCATCTTCGCGGACGCGATTGGACAATCCACTTTGAATCCCAGCCCGATTTTATCAGTGGTGGCGAATCGGCGATTAGCTTGGCAGTCGCGTTCATCGGGCTGCTGGTGGATGTGTTGCTGTTTTTGGTGATTGGATCGATCGGGCGTCAACAGCGGCAAGCGGAACGAATTGCCGAACAAATGACCAGCGAGTTTCGCAAAGCCCAGAAACAGTTCCAAGCCGTCTGCGACACCGCTCATGATCCGATCGTGTTGTTGGATCAATCACGACAGGTGGTCTATGGGAATCCGTCGACGATGGATGCCTTCGGGTTCTCTGAAGACGAGTTGGTTGGCACCTCAGCGAGTCGTCTGTTTGAAAGGTCACTTCGAACCGACGAGTCCGCTTCGTCATCGATCACGGACGACGAACTGCTTTGCATTCGGAAAGACGGGGCGACCTTTCCTGCGCGAATTTCGATCTCTTATTGGCATGATGGCGAACAACAACTTGCGGCGATCATCGTCCGTGATGTAACCGAGCAGCGGCGCGTTGATGCGTTGATACGACAGCAAATCGCCGAGTTGAGCCGAAGCAATCGGGATCTGGATGCGTTTGCCTATGTCGCTTCGCATGACTTGCGGTCCCCGCTGCGAAACATCAAACATCTGGCCGATTGGGTGATGGAGGACACCGGTGATGAGCTGCCCGTCGAGAGTGCGGAACACCTGAAAACGTTGAAGCAATGCATCGACCGGATGGAGCAATTGCTGGATGATCTGCTTCAGTATTCTCGCGCCGGGCGAGTTCATGATCGATTGACGCAGGTCAACACAAATGAGCTGGTAAGAAGGATCTTCGGGATGCTGGCAAAGCCAGATGCCATGCAAGTTTGCATCGATGGGGAACTGCCCACGTTATTGACTCTGAAAGCACCACTGGAAACGTGTCTGCGGAACTTGATCAACAACGCGATCAAACACCATGACCGCGCAGACGGGAGAGTATGCGTTTCGGCGGTTGACCACGGCGAGTTAGTTCAGTTCATTGTCGAAGACGACGGACCGGGAATCGCGTCGCGTTTTCAGAAGAAGGTGTTCGAAATTTTTCGTACCGTTGCTCCCAATGCGGACTGGAAAAACTCGAGTGGCATGGGATTGTCGATCATCAAAAAGACCGTCGAAACCTACGGCGGAAAGATCGAGTTGCAATCTGAATTGGGGCAGGGCACAAGGTTCATCCTGCATTGGCCAAAAGAGATCGTGATGCCACTCGAAAGCGTCGAGCCACCTGTGTCAGCCGAGTCTGAAGGCTAGGCAACGCACGATCAATTAGTGT
>NZ_DDGH01000018.1:0-9231 GCF_002337565.1 Rhodopirellula sp. UBA1907
CGAGCACGGCACTTCAAAACTGCTCGACCTCTCCCTCAACTTCGCCGGGGGAGAGGTGACCGAAGACAGAAAACCGCCTCAAGAATCCATGCCAATTTCGGTGTCAATACCGAAAATTGGACAGCCCAGGCTAACGCAATGCGGCTGACAGGCTCGAGGGTCTGCCTTGCGGCAGAGCAACCCATTTGCAATTTGCATTTCGAAATTTGCAATTTGCAATGAAGAGCCCAATCTGTAGGGCAGGTCTCATCTGGCGACCGCGTTGAACGCCCGGCGGGAGGGTGCCGTTGCGAGCGGTCCACGGGCCTCGCGAGCCCATCGTTGATCGGCCGTTGACCAACGCCAGTTGCGACCTGACCTACAGAATTGGCGCGGATCACTCCGTTGATCCGACGCCGGCAAACGCTCACTGGACCGGGATTCATGCGGGCCGTTGATCTAATGAGCCGTACCGCGTTAGCGGCGGTTGATCAGACGCCAACCGGGGCTAACGCCCATCGGCTAATTGTTGTCATGCGGTATACGATTAAATCAACAGGTAAATCAACAGGCTGCATGCGGTCCGACTCGATCAGTCCAGTTCGACCATTTCAACGGGCATGATCACGTCGTCCGCGTCCAGCAGTTGAAAGTTGCTACAACGCGACAAATGAAATTGCCGAGGTTCTTCGCGGCACAAGCAGAGGCCGAGGAATCGGTCAGAGGCCGCGAATCGGATAGGGCTGACGGTTCGGCGAGTTCGCTTGCCCTTGGAATCGACGTAATCCAGTTGCACGACAAATCGGTCGCTGTCCGCCATCGCGGTCCGCAAGACTTTCGAGGGACTCCACTTCGAATTGGCTCGATCGCAAACGCGGCCGTGCGAGCGAGCGAACGTTTCACCGGATGGAGCGAACGCGGTGGTGGCTTGTTCGCTGGCGTTGAATGCGGCGGGTGAAAGCGTTGCGACTGACATGGAAAACGGTCCGAAAGAACGAGGCGGCGGTGAATCAAACTTCGATGTTGATATGATCGCCACCGCCGTGACACGTTTGGTCACGACGGGCAGAGAGCTCCGCTTTTCGTGTCTTCCGCCTCACTCGCGGATCAGCGTTTTCGCTGCTGCACGTATTCAACCGCGGCTTTTTGCAGGTCCGGGTCCAGCAGTCCGACTTGCTTGCCTTCCTTGATCGCGTTTTTCAACGTTTGCCGACCATCCAGGACTCGGTAGGCGATCCAGATCGCGCCGACTCGGTTCGCCGACGCACAATGCAATAGAGCTTGGTTGTCAGGATCGGCTGCCTGAAGCAATTGGCAAACCGCATGAATTTTCTCGTCGGTCAATTGCTGGTGGCCACCAAAACGAACCGCGTGAAATTCCAGCCCCGCGTTTTTCACCAACGCCTCGTCGTCGAAGTCCAATTCGCGTTCGCTCCGCAGCGTGATCACTCGCTTGACGCCCGCCTTTTTCGCGGCCGCCAACGCTTCCGCGGTCGGTTGCCCGGCCAACCAGATCGGTCCGGCTCGGTGAACGTTGCGGGTGCCAGGCAGTTCCGCTTTCTCCAGCTTGTGATTCGCGTCGCGCTTGCCGGCGTTCTTCCATCCGCCCTGCGGCACAATTTTTTCCGCGTCGCCTGGGATCTCGACCGAATCATTCGGAGACGTGGTGGGCGTCAGGCGTTTGACGAAGAAATTGCGATAGCGGATTTCCATTGGCGGGCCCACGTGAACTTGCACGCCGATGCGACCGGACAGTGATCGGCCGTTGGGATCCAAGTCAAAATGCTCGGCGGTTTTTTGGCCGTCGATCCAGTGTTGATGATGGTTGCCGACGACGCGAACTTTGTAGCGATGCCAGGTTTCAGGGGCGAACTTGGGCGGCTCTGTCGAC
This sequence comes from Rhodopirellula sp. UBA1907, assembly GCF_002337565.1. Lineage (NCBI taxonomy): Bacteria > Pseudomonadati > Planctomycetota > Planctomycetia > Pirellulales > Pirellulaceae > Rhodopirellula > Rhodopirellula sp. UBA1907. The sequence goes on from NZ_DDGH01000018.1 coordinate 1,871, forward strand.
TCCACCACCCAGCCCTGCCCGTCGGCATCGGTGACGACTTTTTCGGCGGTGTGGCACAAGATGCGACGCCCGCGTTCCTCGTACAACATGCCGTTGTACTTCGGAGTCGCCGCGACCACATCGCATTGGTAGCCGACCATGACGTTCGGCCCCAGGTCCTCGCGGACTTCGCTGCGATACTGGATGCCGCTGTTTCCGCGAGCACTGACCCAAACGTCGACTTCCAATTCAAAGTCCTCAATGGGGGCGGTTTTCGAGGTGATGAAGCGATTGACCTTCACGGAACCGTCCGTCGTTCCGGTCAAAACGCCGTCCTCCAGCGTCCAGTCATCGAGGCTGCCTTCCCATGAATCCGCCAGCGATCCTTCGAGCAAGGATTCCGATCCGGCAGGGACTTCGCGAGGTGTCCCGGCGGCGGGCTCGTTTGCGAACGCCGGTGAGAGTTGTGATGCCGTGAGCAGAAAGGTAGCCAGCAGGGCGAGCGCCATTGGCTGCGGCTTCGGTGATGTGGAACCGGAGGGCTCGCCCCCAGCCGCTAGAATCGTTGGCAGAATCCGGCTGATTGATAGCGGAAGGGCGCGAGCCCTCCGGTATGTCTGCCGGCTTCGATCGAAAGGAGCCTCGGGCGAAAGATTCATGCGGTCGGACTCGTCGAATGGTGGGGAGATCGGGGTGGGAGGGCTGCAACGCCAATGATAGCCGGTGATTCCGCCGATTGCCCCCTTTCGCATCGACCACCGAGCGCGATAATGCGGGATTCGCCTGGCGGTCCGTGCGGGTGGTCCCTTATTCCGGGACCCTCCTTGGACCGTATTTCTGAATCACCCTTCATCACAACGGAATTGATCCTCATGGCAGGAACCGAACGTCGTCGCGAAATTGCTCGTCTGCGTGCTCGCCGCAAGAAAACCATCAACCTGCTGCAACGCGTCAAAGCTGGCACGATGGAAAAGACCGAAGCCGCTCGCAAGCTTCGTCGTTTGACTCCCGGTGCGGACGTCATCATCAAACGTGAAGGCCTCGCCTGAGTCCTGTTCGGCCCGCGGTTTCAACATTGCGAGCGGGTAAATCATTGTGAGCGGGGCAAATATTGCGAACCGGTCGCAGACCCGCCGCGTAGCAAGCGCTCTTGAACCATTTCTTCCACGATAGAAGACGGGTACGACACTGATGGCAACAGCCACAACGGCGGACACAACGACCTCCCCCGGATCCACAACGGGCGGTCGAAAACCCATGATCGAAGCGGTGGGGCTGAGTAAATTCTATGGCCCCTTCGCGGCAGCTCGCGAAGTCACCTTTAGTGTAGGCGAAGGTGAACTGGTGGCCTTTCTGGGACCCAACGGTGCCGGAAAAAGCACGACGATGAAGATGCTGACCGGCTACATCGCTCCCAGCGAAGGGTTCGCTCGGATCGCCGGTCACAACATGATGGACGATCGCATCGCTGGCAGTCGTCGTCTGGGTTACCTGCCCGAAAACGGGCCGCTGTACCCTGAGATGACGCCCAAAGGCATGCTGGAATTCTTCGCCGACGCTCGCGGATTGTCACCTCGCATCAAACGTGATCGCATCGACGCGGTGGTTGACATTTGTGACTTGTCGTCGGTCATGTACAAACCGATCAGCAAGCTGTCCAAAGGTTTCAAGCAACGGGTCGGCATGAGCCAAGCTCTGCTGCACGAGCCCGATGTTTTGATCATGGACGAACCGACCGCTGGTTTGGACCCCAACCAAATTCGCGGCGTCCGCAAAACGATGCGACGTCTCAGCGAAACCAAAACGATCTTGCTTAGCACGCACATTCTGCAAGAAGTCGAGGCGATGGCCGATCGCGTCGTGATGATCAACGAAGGTCGCATGGTCTACGACGGTTCGGTCGAAGGCTTGCGAACCACCGGCAAAGGTGACTTGGACGAAGCGTTCCATCACTTGACCGGACAAGCCGAATCCGAGCCCGACGAGAAGGCTTGAGCCTCGGTTTCGAGTTTGAATTCAAGCTCGGTTTGATTTTCCATTCGGTCCTTCGACCGAGTTTGGATGCCGAACCGAGTTGAATGCCGAACAAAGACACTCCCTGACGATGATCTTCCGCGATCGGATTGGTGACCAAGCGTGATGGGCCCGACCCACACGCCCTTCACCCGAGACCCTTCTTCGCGTCTCTGATTCGTTCGCTCCTGAATCCAGTACTCCAACCTCTGTTCTCCAGTACCACCATGGCGCTCAACAACGTCTCGATGGCCTTGATCAGCTTGCTCACGAAAGACGCCGTCTTTCTGTTGATCTTGCTGATGGTCGTGTCCGCATTGGCCCGCACCAAGCAAGCCGCCTTTGCGGTGATGAAGCGAAACTTCATTGGCTACTTCAGCAACCCGACCGGATACGTCTTCCTCTGTATCTTCGTGTTCCTGACTTCGGTTGCCGCGTTCTGGCCTTATGAGTTCTTCAACTCAAACTTGGCCACGCTGGATCAACTGAACTACTGGTTCCCAGTGATCATGCTGGTCTTCATCCCAGCCATCACGATGAGCATTTGGGCGGAGGAAAAACGGCAAGGCACCGATGAGTTGTTGCTGACGTTGCCCGCCGACGATTTTGACATCGTGATCGGGAAGTACATGTCCGCCGCGGCGATTTTCACCGCCTCGTTGCTCTTCAGCCAACTCAGCACGTTCACCACGCTGGCAATCCTCACCGAAGGCAGCCTCGACACGGGCCTGATCTTCACGACTTACTTGGGGTACTGGTTCGTCGGTTTGGCGATGATCGCGATCGGCATGATCGCCTCGTTCTTGACCGGCAACTTGACTGTCGGCTTCATCCTCGGTGCGTTGTTCAACGCCCCGCTCGCGTTCGCTTCATTGGCCGATTCGGTCAGCCCCAGCCAACGCGTGGCGGAATGGGTTCGTGATAGTGGCATCGCTCGTCCGTTTGATGACTTCGGCCGCGGAGTCATCAGTTCTTCGTCGATCATCTACTTCATCCTGGTCGCTGCAGTCGCATTGTACGTCTGCATGGTTTTGATCGGACGTCGCCACTGGACCGGCGGCAAAGACGGCAACTCAATGGCTTGGCACTACGTCGCCCGAGCATTGGCGTTGGTGTTGTTCACCGTCGGTGCCGTCATGTTGTTCCGCAGCAAAGACGTTGTGCGAGCCGATATGACCGAAGGCAAAGTCAGCTCGCTGGCCGACGCCACCAAGACACTGATCCGCGAACTCGACGACGATCGACCGATCGTGATCGACGCGTTCATCAGCAAAGAAGTCCCCGAACTGTATGCCAAGACTCGTTATGAGTTGGTCAATTTGCTGAAGGAATTCCGCAGCGAAGCGGCCAAGAACGGTCGCACAATCCAAGTCAACCTGTACGACGGAATTGACTTGTTCAGCGAAGACGCGGCATTGGCAGCCGACCGTTTCGGCATCGAACCGGTCACGCGAATGTTCCGTGAAAAAGGGGCTTACACCCAGAAGCAACTGATCCTCGGTGCCGCTTTCCGTTCGGGACTCGAAAAGGTCACTGTGCCAATTTTCGAATACGGCATCCCGGTCGAGTACGAACTCGTTCGCAGTATCAACACCGTCGCTCGCGGTTCGCGAAAACGACTGGGGATCGTCGCCACCGACGCTCGATTGATGGGCGGCACGGTCATGAGCGGCATGTCGATGCAACGAGTCGAGAAGCACCCGTTGATCGACGAACTTGCCAAACAATACGACGTTGAAGAAGTCGACTTGTCCGGCCCAATCACGCCGGGTGTCTACGACGCTTTGGTGGCGGTCCAGCCTTCGTCGTTGGCGCCTCAGCAATTCGATCGTTTGACCGCCGCGATTCAAGCTGGCGTTCCCACAGCGATCTTCGAAGATCCACGTCCGATCGGTGCTCAATACGTGACCGCAACCGGTGACGCCAAACAAGCACAGGGCGGCATGTTCGGTGGCGGTGGTGCTTCGCCAAAGGGCGACATTCGCCAACTATGGGATGTGTTGGAACTGAACGTTCCTGGCCAACCCGGCATGCAGGGTTTGTTCAGCCCCGAATTGGTTTGGCAGCAACACAATCCTTATCCGAACCTCGAAACCGCTAACGAACTTTGGTTGTTCATCGATGAGCAAGCACGCGGGGTTCAGCCCGGCGAAGCGCTCAGCGACGACAGCCCAATCACCAGCGGTTTGCGTCAGGTGCTCGCCATTCTCGGCGGTGCGGTCTACGCAAAGAAAGATGCGACGCTCAAGCACACCGCACTTCTTTCAACGGGACCTCTTTCGGGAACATTGCCTTCGCAAGTCGTTGGGCAAGTCATGACGGGACAAACGACGTTGGCTCAAGAGATCCAAGGCGTTAACCCAAGTGTGCCGATCGCAATGGCGATCGAAGCGGACAAGTCAGCTGAAGGCAGCGAATCAGAAACCGCCGGTGTCAAAGCCGTCTACATCGCGGACATGGACATCATCCTGCCTGAGTTCTTGCTCATTCGGGCTGATCCCGACCAAATCTCGGACATGCGTTTTCAGTTCCAAAACGTGACGTTTGCTTTGAACGTGATCGATTGGTTGACTGGCGACACCAGCTTCATTGATGTTCGAAATCACGAGCCGATCTACGCCAGCTTGCGAATGATCGATTCGGTCAAAGAAGAAGCGGCCAGTTTGGTTCGCAAACGAAGCCGCGAATTCCAAACGCAGTACGACGAAACGATTCGTGAGGCTCAGGAAAAGAGCGACCAAGAAGTGCAGGCGTTGCGTGAGGAAATCGAGGAACTGCAGAAAGATCGCGAAACCGGATCGGTTTCACCGGGCGAACTGCGTGAAAAACTGACTGCGTTCCAAATCAAGCAAGCGAACCAGCAACGAATCTTGGAAGTCCAGCAAGCCAAGTTGCAGAACGAACGCGAGCAAAAGATCCAAGACGTTCGTCGCGAAGCGGAACAAGAAGTCACCGCGATTCAGAATCAAGTCAAAACGGCCGCGGTGGTTCTGCCCTGCATCCCGCCGTTGATCGTCGGCATCATGGTGTTTGCTTCACGTCGTCTGCGTGAACGCGAAAACATCAGCAAGAGCCGCCTGAAATAACCCTCCATCAATCAAACAATTTCATAGAGACTGCAATCGTGAACGAAGGAAAGAAGACCGGAGCGTTTTGGGCTGCCGCGGCTGTCATGCTCGCCGTGGGGTTGTTTGTGGCATGGCCCGCATCGACTGAAAACGAATCGCCTTATTCGCCAGGAAAACCGCTCTTTGAAAAATTCAAGGATCCGTTGACCGCAGCGAACCTGAAGATCATCACGTTTGATGAGGAACAGGGGCAACTCGGGACGTTCGAAGTTCGCCGTGATTCCGAATCAGGCCAATGGACGATCCCGTCGCGAAAAGGTTATCCGGCCGACGCGGTGGAACAGATGCGAGACGCTGCCAACGCGTTGGTGGGGCTGAACATCCTGGACGTTCAAACCGAAAACCAAGGCGACCATGCGGCACTCGGTGTTGTTGAACCCAAGCTGGAAGATTTGCAGGTCGGCGACACCGGCGTGGGACGCTTGGTCACGTTCAAAGATGAGTCGCAGCAAACGCTCGCTTCATTGATCATCGGCAACCCGGTCAAGAACGAAGAAGGCAAGATCTACGTTCGCAAACCCGGTCAAGATCCGGTGTACGTCGTGAAGATGGACGACACGGTTTTGTCGACCAAGTTCCAAGACTGGATCGAAGATGACTTGCTGCAGATGAGCAGCATCGACATCAAGGAAGCGGTCGTCAAAGACTACTCCGCGTCGATCTCCGGACGAAACGTTGCTCTGGAACGAAGCTACACCGCGAAATTCGCGATGGATGGTGCGGAGTGGGCGTTGAACGAGTTGTTGGAATACAACTCCGAAAACGCGATGGCCGAACCCAAGGTTGTGGAGATGCCAGCCGACAAGGAGCTCAACACGGACAAGCTGAACGAAATGAAAAACGCACTCGACGATCTGAAAATCGTCGATGTCGTACGCAAACCGGAAGGCATGAGTGCCAACCTGCGTGCGGACAAAGATTTGGTCACGGACAGCGAAGCCGTTCAGTCGCTTTACACTCGCGGGTTCTTTCCTGTCGGATCGGGAGCCGAAGGCGAATTCGAAGTCTTGTCGGCAAACGGTGAGCTGAACGTTACGGTCGATCAAGGCGTCGAATACGTGCTTCGCTTTGGCGACGTCCAAGGTTTGTCCGAAGAAGACGACAGCGACGAGGAAGGCGATGCAGGCGGCGTTAACCGTTACCTGTTGGTCACCGCTCGCGTCAACGAAGACCAATTCCCCGCGCCTGATTTGCAGCCGGTTCCGCAAACCATCGAAGAACTGTCCGCCATGTTGGGCGTCGGCGAAGAAGAAGCGGAAGAACCCGCTGCTGCTGAAGCCGAGATGAAGGAAGAGGCAGCGGAAGAAACAACTGAAGAACCAGCGGAAACGGAAGACACCGAAGCGGAAGCGTCGGAAGAGCAACCCGAAGCTGCGGAAGAAGAAATGAAGGAAGCGGAGCCCGCTGAGCCGGACGACGCATCGGCTGAATCGACGGAAGAAGCTGAGCCTGCCACGGAAGAAGTCGACGTTACCGAAGAGGTCGAGGTTTCGGGCGAAGGAGAAGCATCCGGCGAGGGCCAAGGCGCGATCGAACAAGACGATGATGATTCGACGGATGAGCCTTCCGGTGACGGTGAGGCACAGGATGAATCATCCGAAGACACTCCCGCCGAGGAAGCCAGCGACGAAGCCGCAGCCGATGAAGAAATGGCTCTTCAGCCCGCTGCCGACGACGCGACCGAAGCACCTGCTGAAGAGGCCGCCGAAGAAGAAAGCGATGAGTTGACGTTCGACGAATTGACCGACGAAGAGAAGCAAGAACGTTTGGAAGCGGAACAAGAAAAGATCTTGAAGGCCAACACTCGTTTGTTGGACGAACGCAAAGATCGCTTGAACGCTGCCAAGCGACGCGTCGCTGACTTGAACGCTCGTTTCGCCGATTGGTACTACATCATCCCCGAAGCGACCTACCGTCAGTTGCGAATCAACCGCGACGAACTGTTCGTCGAACCAGGAGCCAACGACGCCGCTCCGGCTGGTCCTCCCGGAGGCATGCCACCGGGAATGCAACTGCCAGCCGGCTTTGGCAACTAGTCCAAAGTACGCGGAGTAAACCTGAATCACGGCGGTCCCCGCCGTGAACCCACCCCCGTACGATGGACTCCCAAGTCCGTCGCCCTCCGCGAGCAAAGAAGCCGTGCACTTTTTAAGTGCTGTGCCAGTGACGCCTTAAGAACCCCGCCCGTGCAGCGGGAGGGGTCGGAAAGCGAGCGTTGAGCGAGATTTCCGGGGGAGCGGC
>NZ_DDGH01000024.1:0-7452 GCF_002337565.1 Rhodopirellula sp. UBA1907
CGCTTCGAGCAGTGATGCCTGGGTCTTTGGCGGCGTCCGGTTGATTTCATCGGCCAACACCACATTGGCAAACAACGGCCCAGGCATGAATCGCAATTCGCGATGCCCCGTTGCACGATCCTCTTCCATGATCTCGGTGCCGGTCACGTCGGCAGGCATCAAGTCAGGTGTGAATTGGATTCGACTGAAAGAAAGATCCAGCGTCTTGGCCAGCGTGCTGATCATCAGCGTCTTTGCCAGACCAGGCACGCCTTCCAACAACACGTGACCGCGGCTGAACAGACAAATCAGGATCTCGTCGATGACTTCTTCTTGGCCGACGATGATCTTGCCCAACTCTTCCATCACTCGCCGGCGAGCGTCATGAAGCAGGTTGAGGTCCGCTTCGCCAATGGCAGCAGAATTCGATTCAGGTGCATTCATCCAGGATGTCTCAGTCAAGTTCTCTTTGTCCAAAGATCACGCGGCGACGATCATGCGGCCAATCGCACCAGTACGTCCTACCAAGGTAGCCCACCGGACAGTGCCAGAGTAGACCGGTCAATCATGCCTGGATCAGTTGTTACGAGAGATGATCACGGGGCGTCATCTGTTTCGGACGACTGAATACGAGCGGATGGCCCAGCGACTCCCCCATGAGCGAAGCTTTGGCGGACGGCCCGCCATTGTGCTGCTGCTTCGCTCGTTCGCACCGGACACCTTGAGAAACGTGGCCTCAGGGAATCTGAACGACTCCCCAAAACGGGCGTTCTCGATCCGCTCGAACTCGGACGTCTTCCAACATCACGCCAACGGATTGATCAAAAGTAAAATCCTTGCGTCGAGAACGGTAGCGGACCGAGATGGGCTCTTTGAAATCCAACGGCATCTGCGGGTACAACCAAATTTTGAAAGCATTCGCGGGAGCTTGGGTGATGATGACTTCGTTGTTGGCCATCACACGAGCCTTCACCGGGGCCGCTTTCAATCGCTCCACCTCATCCCACAGAAATGGATTGACAGACAATCCAGGAAGCATCTCATCCCATTCCATCCACCAAAAGAACCGATCGCCATCTCGCATCGAGACCACTTCCAAATCTTCCGGCGGTGCGGCACGTCGATGCCCCGGCGTCTTCATCCATTCAAAAATTCGGTCCGCCTCTTCGTAGAAGAAATCCAAACCGCGCCCACGATACAACACGATCATGGTGTCGTGATCGTAGGTGACATAGCGATCGTAGATGGCTCCGAAATCTCGCAGCGGCACACCGTCTTTGTCTCCTTTGACGATGTAAACGGGCATGTACTTTGAGTTCTCGTTGTAGTGCAACAACGTCTTGCCCGGGCGACTGCTGATGCTGATCATGCCAGCCCAAATGTCAGGGTGCGAAACCGAGATGTCCCACGCCGCTGTTCCTCCAGATCCATGACCGGCGATGAAAACTCGGTCGGCGTCGATCGCAAAATGCCGCATTGCGTGACGCAGCGAACTCAACACCGCGTCATGTTCACGCATGGTGTATTCGTAATCGTTCTGACCACCGCGAGTCCAACGTGGTGCGACCACGATGAAACCATGCCGGATCGAATGGCCGAGCCGCATTGTCGGAGAAACCACTTGGGCCGCCACATCGGCGGCGTCATCGCCTGAGCCTTCTTCAAGCGGCGATTCGCTGGTCGAGGACGGCTCGCTAGAGCTCTGCTGCAAGAAGGATTTTTGCGGGACGCCCGACCACCAATTGAGCTGTGTCTCCGCGATCGCACCCGCCGCGTGCATTGCCACAACGCACGGATAGGTTCGGTTTGGGTCGTACTCCGGCGGCAATTGCACCACATAAGATACCGGCGGAAGCGAACCAGGCTCCTCCGCTTGAGCAGCATGGAAACCGGCTTGGTCCAATCCCACATGCAGCATTCCCGCCACCGACGGATCCTCCACAATCGACTCGTCCACTTCAATCGCCTCGATCAAAGGTGGCTTCATCAAAGGCAACATCTTCGCGATGTAGTCCGCTCGAGCACCTTCCAATGAAGACAAACGTTCGAGGATTTCTTGTCGCTTGCCAGGATCCTGCTCAGCCAAGTATTCGCGAACCAAAACTCGCACGTCAATCAACGACAACACGATCTTCAGGTTGGTTTCCCCCGAACCGTTGCCGAGCAACCAACCGGCGATCGCGAGTGACACGCGTGTTTCGGAATCCATGGTTGAGTTGCCGCCCATCCGAATGAAGTCGCTCATTCGCGGAAGCGTCGCGGGCGTAAGCTCCGATTTGATCTCAGCGACCACCCCGCCCAACGAGTTTTGCACGGGCTCCTGAAGTTCGCCAACCAACTCCGTCAGTCGTTGGTGAACGGTATCAATCTGCTTTTGTGTCTCGTCCATCGAGCCGATCATGTCGGCAACTTTGACCTGCGTGACTCGGCTGACGACTTGGGTCGGAAATTGATCCAAGATCGCTCGTGCCAACTTGGGCTGGCCCGACTCTCGCCGCAACTCAGCTTGCTCGAGCAATTGACTCGCTTCGTTCTCGACATACTGTCCCACGATCGGCCTGAGATCCGCACTTTCCGGAAACTCATCGAGCACACGAACCAATTCACGACGTGCGTCGGCGTACCGTTCTGATTCGGCAAAGAACCGGACAACGTTCAACCGAGCGTCAACATCTTTCGGATCCGTGTTGCGACGAAAGATGTCCCGCAGCTGATCGCTACTGATGCTGGACGTCGCGATCCGCATATCCAGATTGATCGAGTCGTCAGTTTTGAGAGCCTCGACCTTCGCATATTTCGCGGTCAGCTCGGTGATCCCTTGCAGAATAGGAAACGGCGAACCCGTTGGACCTCGAACAGTCAATCGTCGACGACCAAACTGATTGAACGGTGTCACGCCAAGCGTTTGCCCAATGGACGCAACCTGTTCGCCGCCATCGGGCACCGGTTGAAAGAATTCGATCCGCTCGTGCAAATCGGGAACATCACGAGGCTCCGCAGCGACCATCCCTCGACGATGCACATAGGTTCGCCGCAGACCATCATCGACCACCCAAATCGGTCGGTTCTGAATGCCACCCTCGTTGCCAGCAGAGAACGCATTTTGATTCATGCTGGCAACTTCTAGATAGATTCCACGCAGCACCATTCCGTTGCGCAGTGAAATCAATTGTTCGGCGCGAGCGAGGCTGGCTTGGCCGATATTCAATGTCGCCAGAACAACGACCAAGATCGCCGTCGTCACCTTTCTCACCCGATTGGACATTCGCTTGCCAGCCGAGTTGCGAAAGGTGAATCTCATGGGGACTCGATGTAGAAGCAATCAGTAGAAAAGATATGCCGTGCGTTGCAACGTCCGGCCAAGCGGCGCCACCCCGACCCCAAGTTGTGCAACCGTTGGGCGAGACTGAGCGATGAACTGCGCTAACAACATATTCTGGCCAGTGGCCTGGTCAGCGTCTTCGGTCACCAAACCATCCGAAACGTCCGGAACCGGTTTGCTCGATTCGGCCACCATGGGTACGCGAATGGAATCGCTTGGGATCGGAACCGTTTGCTTCGCGGATTCGCCCGTCGCACCAACCTGCTTTGGCGAGGAAACAACCTCTTCTAATTGTACCTCACCGCCGGACAGCTTCACCGGAGAATTCGCGTCTGCAACGGACAATTCGTCCGTCGGAACCCGCAAAAAGATCATCGCAATCACACAAGCTGCGACCGCAACAGAAAAACTCGCGGCGATTCGAACGAACGATGCCTTCGCTCGCGACGTCTTGTCGACACCGGCGGGAGTTCGCATTCCGGCTTCCAGCTGACGCCAGATCGCCAGTGTTTGCCGGCAGTGATGGCAATCAACCAAATGCCGATCGTCATCAATCGGCAACTCAGCTCCCGTATCGATCCACTCGTTCATACGAGCTTCGAACGCATCACAAGCAGCAATCTTTTTCGCGGCAGTGACAGATGAGTCGTGGCTCATGCCGCACCTCCGGTTTCTCGAACCCGACGGATCACTTGCAGTCGCGCTCGGTGAACCCATGTCTTGATCGTGCCCGCTGGATGCCCCATCAATGTCGATGCTTGCTCGTACGACATCCCGTCAAAATGAACCAATTCAAACGCCCGACGTGAGGAAACCGGCAATGAAGCCATCGCTTCTCGCAGCGTTTGATCAACCTGCACTCCGCTCGCTGGTGAATCAACGTCAGCGACAATCGCGTCGGTCTCCTCAATCCCAGCCAGCCTGGGCTTGGACCGCTGCTTGGCCAAAAAAGATCGGCAGCGATTGCCAGCGATGGTTGTCAGCCAGGGCTCGATTGGACGCGAACGGTCCCAAGATTGAATGGAAGCTGCGACCCGGCGGAACGTTTCTTGGGTCAGATCTTCCGCGTCTTGATGATGTCCCAACCAGCGTACACAAACTCGATAAACCAAATCGCGATGTCGACGAAACAGTTCCGTGAACGCGGAGTCCATGCGAGCGTCACGCCCTAGATAGGCGTCCGCCAAAGCTTCATTGGACAGCATCGCGAGCGAAATGGTCTTCATTACCTAGCGGCCGCTGAAGAAACGCTTCAGTGCATCATCCGCCGCGTCGCGAGAATTTTCTTTCAACGCCTTCTTCGCACCCTCGGGAAGTTTCCCCGGTTTGCTCTTTGGCGGAATGACCCGCGATCCGGTGCTGGTGTCATCGTCGGACGACATCTTTGTGTCGTTGTTTTGCTTCTTGGCGGGGGCGTCTTCGATCATGACGGTACCATCAACCGAGAGATCGTCGCTGTTCTCGCCTTCTTTTGCGTCCAAACGGAATTGACGCGTGTCAGGGTCGGTCTGCTTGCGAACACGATCGATCGCGTCGGCTTCATCCAACCAAGAATCAACATCGACTTCTTCGAAACGACTGTCTTCGCCAGCACTCTTTTTGGTTCGTGCGGCGGCGTCAGCAACATCTTTGACTTCGGGTTTCTTCGGTGCCTGCAGTCCATGCTCGATCACGAGCGAAAACATCAGCTTGCCAACTCGCAGAAGATCGCCGTCCTTGAGGACTTTGGCTTTGTCAGCTGGCAAACGCTTGTCGTTGACGAAGGTGCCGTTGCGACTCTTCAGATCCTGAACCAGGACCCGACCGTCTTTGATTGCCAAAATGCAATGCTTGCGGCTGACCGACTCGCTCTTCGGACGAAGCTGGCAGGATTCGCTACGTCCAATCAAGAATCTCTTGTCCGAGACCTCGATCTCTTTGCCTTCATGGCTGCCCGATTGGACTCGCAGTCTAACTTGCATCGGTACCCTTCGTTGCGAAAACCAAACGCACGATTCAACGTCGGTCGTGCGTAACTTAGATGGTCAAACCTGGTTCATGCCGATGCAAAAGAAGGGCCAACCCCGGCCCTTCTGCTTCGCGAAAAGCGATTTGCAAGCAACCTTGCAACCATGTTTGCGGCTGATCTTATTGTAATTGGCCGAATAGCGGGAGAGTATTAATCGACCTTTCACTGGCGATATCGTGAGATTACCCACCACTACCCCTCTGGAGCATAACGCCACCCCCTCAAAAATAACATCTCGCACTGGCAAGCACACCCCCGCCGGCGAAGGCTCAGATGGGGGCGAAGGGTAGGTTCGGGAGCACAGCCTCGGATCAGCGACTGAATCCGATGCCTTGGTAGTCAAACCCGATGTCTTCGAGATTCAGGCCCTTGAGCGTGTTGCGTCCGTCAAACACGAAGGCTGGCTTCTTCATTCGCTGCAGAATCTTCGCAAAATCTGCATTCGCGAATTCGTCCCATTCCGTCAAAACGGCAATCGCGTGAGCCGAATCGGCCGCCGTTTCAGCATCCGAAACCACTTCCACGTTGTTTTCGATCAATTGCCGCGACACAGCACTGAGCTCTTGATCACCATTCTGAAAGACCGCCTCGAGATTGGCGACAATTTGAGCCTTAGTGACCTGCGGGTCGTAGATCGACAAACGAGCTTTTTCGAGCAGCAGGTCCCGACAAACATAAATCGCGGCAGATTCGCGGGTGTCGTTAGTGTCCTTTTTGAATGCAAATCCCCAGATCGCGATCTTCTTGTCTGACACCGTATTGAACATCGTTCGGACCATTCGGTGCACAAAGCGTCGCTTCTGGTAGTCGTTCATCGTGACGACTTGCTGCCAATAATCGGCGACTTCGGGCAACCCAAAGTATTCGCAGAGATAAACGAGGTTCAGAATATCCTTCTGAAAGCAAGATCCTCCGAACCCGACCGATGACTTCAAAAACTTCGGCCCAATCCGCGAGTCCATTCCGATCGCCATCGCCACTTCATCGACGTCCGCTTCGGTGGCTTCGCACAATGCGGAGATCGAATTGATAGACGAAACTCGCTGAGCCAAAAACGCATTCGCGGTCAACTTCGAAAGCTCGCTGCTCCACAAGTTCGTCGTCAGCAGCCGCTCAGCCGGAACCCATTGAGCGTAAACGTCCACGAGCGCCTGGATGGCCGCTTCGCTCTCGCCACCGATCAAAACTCGATCGGGTGCCAACAAATCGTCGATTGCAGTTCCCTCGGCCAAGAACTCTGGATTCGACAGCACGTCAAATGTCGCACCACTGGTTGCTTCAGCCAGAATTGCCTTGACCGCTTCGGCCGTACGGACAGGCAGCGTCGACTTTTCAACGACAATCTTGTGCCCAACCGAGACCTCCGCAATCTTGCGGGCACACTTCTCGATGAACTCCAAGTTGGCTGCTCGCCCGGCACCGACGCCGAACGTCTTGGTCGGCGTGTTTACCGAGATGAAGATCATGTCGGCTTCACGAATCGCTTCGTCGACCTCGGTCGTGAAGATCAAATTCTGGCCACGTCGGCCTTTTACGATGTCATCCAGGCCTGGTTCGTAAATCGGCAGCTCGTCACTGTTCCATTGTGCGATTCGCTCCGCGTTGATGTCCACCACCTTCACTTCGATGCCGTGGCACTGGTGAGCGATCATTGCCATGGTAGGACCACCGACGTAGCCGGCACCGATGCAGCAGATTTTTTTGACAGGTCCGATCGCGGGACGTTCCGATGCGGTAGCAGTCATAGAGGCAAATCAACAAAGAGCAAAAGACAGAGAAACGAATAGCAGGACCGGCACTTTAATCCGGCCGAGCATTTTCGTCTTCCAGAAACCTCCGCACGCGGATTGTTTGCGCGACCCGAAATTCGGGCTGTGTGGCTTGTGCTGGTCGCAGGACTTCCCTTCTGGGAGGTCGTGCAGTTTTTAAGTACTGTGCTTGCAATGCCTCAAGAACCCCGCCCGAGCAGCGGGAGGGGTCGGAAAGCGAGCGTTCAGCGAGATTTCCGGGGGAGCGGCTGTGTTGTTTTTCAAGTGGTTTCGGGATTTTCCCATGGTTTATTTTCCTTGGCCATCGCGTTGAGAACTACCAATAGTTTTCGCATGCAGGCGGTGGCGACCACTTTGTACGGTTTGCCCTGAGA